>NZ_JBHYJA010000007.1:19155-39992 GCF_042740355.1 Streptomyces sp. NPDC059010 | reverse complement strand
GGGGGGGGGGGGGGGCGGGGGCGCGCGGGGGCGGGGGCTCCCCCGGGGGGTGTCGCCCCCGCACATGTGCCGCCAAATGCTCTCGCACAGGCTATCGCACTTGTCACGCCCCCCCACCTTTCGTGGGGGGGGCTCTTCACATACGTAGGGATGCTGCTCAGATCGTCCTGAACGCCAGCACCACGTTGTGCCCGCCGAAGCCGAACGAGTCGTTCAGCGCGGCGATACGGCCCTCGACGGGCAGCTTGCGGGCCTCGCCGCGGACGACGTCCGCGTTGGCCTCCGCCTCGGGGTCGAGGTTCTCGACGTTGATGGTCGGCGGCGCCACCCGGTTGTACAGGGCGAGCACGGTCGCGACGGTCTCGACGCCACCCGCGCCACCCAGCAGGTGACCCGTCATCGACTTCGTCGCCGACACCGCCATGTGGTCGGCATCGTCGCCGAACACCTTGCGCAGCGCCTTGAGTTCCGCGATGTCACCGGCCGGCGTGGACGTGGCGTGCGCGTTGACGTGCACGATCTCCGCCGGGTCCAGGTCGGTGCGCTCCAGCAGGTTCTGCAGGGCCATGCTGATGCCGCGGCCCTCCGGCTCCGGCTGCACGATGTCGTGGGCGTCGGCGGAGATGCCCTGCCCGACCGCCTCGGCGTACACCCGCGCACCGCGCTTGGCGGCGTGCTCGGCGGACTCCAGGACGACGACACCCGCGCCCTCGCCGAGGACGAAGCCGTCCCGGGCGACGTCGTAGGGACGCGACGCGCCCTGCGGGTTCTCGTTGTTCTTGGACATCGCCATCATGTTGCCGAACGCGGCGATCGGCAGCGGATGGATCGCCGCCTCCGTGCCGCCGGCGACCACGATGTCGGCACGGCCGGTACGGATCATCTCGATGGCGTAGCCGATGGCCTCGGCACCCGAGGCGCACGCGGACACCGGCGTGTGCACGCCCGCACGGGCGCCCACGGCCAGACCCACGTTCGCCGAGGGGCTGTTCGGCATCAGCATGGGGACGGTGTGCGGGGAGACGCGGCGGACGCCCTTCTCCTTCAGCACGTCGTACTGGTCGAGCAGCGTCGTCACGCCACCGATGCCGGAGGCGATGACGGCACCGAGACGGTCCGGGTCGACACTCGTGTCCTCGCCGGCCTTGGCCTCGAACCCGGCGTCCTTCCAGGCCTCCTGGGCGGCGATCAGCGCGAACTGCGCCGAGCGGTCCAGTCGGCGGGCCTGCGGGCGCGGGATGACCTCGGTCGGCTCCACGGCGACCGGCGCGGCGATACGGACCGCCTGCTCGGCGGCCCACTCCTGCTCAAGGGGCTTGACGCCGGACTTGCCGGCGATCAGGCCCTCCCAGGTAGAGGCTGCGTCGCCACCCAGCGGTGTGGTTGCGCCGATACCGGTGACGACCACGGTGCGATTGGTCGGGCTCACGGGAATTCTTTCTCCAACGGAATGGGGATTCAGCGGCGCCACCGCCGGGTGGCGGGGCAGTCAGCCCTGGGGCCTGATCGGTGGATCAGCCCTGGTGCTTGAGGATGTAGTCGGTCGCGTCGCCGACCGTCTTGAGGTTCTTGACGTCCTCGTCCGGGATCTTGACGTCGAAGCGCTCTTCGGCGGCGACGACGACCTCGACCATGGACAGCGAGTCGACGTCCAGGTCGTCGGTGAAGGACTTGTCCAGCTGGACGTCCTCAACCGGGATGCCGGCGATCTCGTTCACGATGTCGGCGAGACCGGCGACGATCTCTTCCTGAGTGGCGGCCATGTTGGCGCTCCTTCGTAGATATCTCAGAGGGTTTGGCGCCCGCCGCGGCAGCGGCAGGTGGTGCGTTTCCCGTGCCGGCTCACATGATCCGGCACGGAGTGCCTAGGGGAGAGTAACGACCGTGGCGGCGTATACGAGACCCGCCCCGAATCCGATGACTAGCGCGGTGTCGCCGCTCTTCGCCTCACCGGTCGCCAGAAGCCGCTCCATCGCGAGCGGGATCGAGGCGGCCGAGGTGTTGCCGGTGGTGCGTACGTCACGGGCGACCGTGACGTGCTCCGGCAGCTTGAGTGTCTTCACCATCGAGTCGATGATCCGCTCGTTGGCCTGGTGCGGGATGAAGACGTCCAGGTCGTCCGGGCTGATCCCGGCCGCGTCCAGCGCCTGCTGGGCGACCTTCGCCATCTCGAACACGGCCCAGCGGAACACCGCCTGGCCCTCCTGCGTGATCGCAGGGAACTTGACATTGCCCTCGCTGTCGAGCGGGAGCTTGGAGACGTCGCCGATGCGGTACTCGTTCCACGGCACCGTCTGCTTGATCGTCTCGGACTTGTCGCCCTCGGAGCCCCACACGGTCGGGCCGATGTGCGGTTCCTGGGAGGGGCCGACCACGACCGCGCCCGCCCCGTCGCCGAACAGGAAGGCCGTGGCCCGGTCCTCCAGGTCGGTGAGGTCGCTCAGCCGCTCCACGCCGATGACGAGGACGTACTCGGCGGAACCCTCGACGATCATGCCCTTGGCGAGCGTCAGACCGTAGCCGAAGCCCGCGCAGCCGGCCGAGATGTCGAAGGCGGCGGCCTTGTTGGTGCCGAGCTTGTCGGCGATCTCGGTGGCGACGGCCGGGGTCTGCTTGAAGTGCGAGACGGTCGAGACGATCACGCCGCCGATCTGCTCGGCGGAGATCCCGGCGTCGGCGATCGCCTTGCCGGACGCCTCGATCGACATCGCGGCGACGGTCTCCTCGTCGGAGGCCCAGTGACGCGTCTCGATGCCGGAGCGCGAGCGGATCCACTCGTCGGACGAGTCGATCTTCTCCAGGATCACCTCGTTGGGCACCACCCGGGTCGGACGGTAACCGCCGACACCGAGGATGCGCGCGTACGGGGCGCCCTTGCTGGGCTTCAGCTTCGCCATGCTCCGGGCTCCTTGTCAGGCGTGCTCTGCGATGAGCTCGCGAGCAGCGTCCAGGTCGTCGGGGGTCTTCAGCGCCAGGGTCTGCACACCCGGCAGCGCGCGCTTGGCCAGACCGGTCAGCGTGCCGCCCGGGCACACCTCGATCAGGGCCGTGACGCCGAGCTCCTTGAAGGTCTCCATGCACCGGTCCCAGCGGACCGGGTTGGCGACCTGCCCGACGAGGCGCTGGAGCACCTCGGCACCGGTGGCGACCGCCTTGCCGTCCTTGTTGGAGACGTAGGTGAGCTTCGGGTCGGCGGGGGAGAGCCCCTCGGCGGCCTCGGCGAGCTTCTCGACGGCCGGGCCCATGTGGTGCGTGTGGAAGGCACCCGCGACCTTCAGCGGGACGACCTTGCGCACGCCCTCGGGCTTGTCCTCGTTCAGCGCGGCGAGCTGCTCCATGGTGCCCGCGGCCACGATCTGGCCGGCGCCGTTGATGTTCGCCGGGGTCAGGCCCAGCTTCTCCAGGTGCGCGACGCTCACCTCGGGGTCGCCGCCGAGCAGCGCCGACATGCCGGTCTCGGTGATCGCGGCGGCCTCGGCCATCGCCAGGCCACGGGCGCGCACCAGCCGGAGGGTCTCCTCGTCGGGGAGCACGCCGGCGAGCGCGGCGGCGGTCAGCTCACCGACGCTGTGGCCGGCGATCGCGCCGATCTTCCGGGGCAGCTCGGCCGGGTCGTCGAAGAGCGTGTACGCGGAGGCCAGACCGGCCGCCACCAGCAGCGGCTGGGCCACCGCGGTGTCGCGGATCTCCTCCGCGTCGCCCTCGGTGCCGTAGCGGACGAGGTCGAGCTGCACGGCGTCCGACCATGCCTCAAGGGCACCGCGGATACCGGGCAGGTCGAGCCAGGGGGTCAGGAAGCCGGGCGTCTGGGCGCCCTGGCCGGGAGCGACGAGTACGAGCACTCTCACACTCTCTCTTGGGGACGGCCACAGCCGCCCGTGGGGACAAGGACGAAGAACACGAGGGGGTTTTGTGGGCCCCCGACAAAAGCCTAGAGCTGGAGATCGCCGTCGACCAGACGCCCCAGGATCAGCGCGATGCGCAAGGTGAACGCGGAGCGTACATCGGACGGCGACCAGCCGGTGACGTCTGTCACACGTCGGAGCCGGTAGCGCACGGTGTTGGGATGCACGAACAGCATCCGTGCCGCGCCCTCCAGGCTGCTCGCCTGTTCGAGATAGACCGAGAGCGTCTCCAGCAGAGCGGACCCGGCCTCCTCCAGTGGTCTGTAGATCTCCTCCACCAACTGCTCACGCGCGCTGGGATCACCGGCGATGGCGCGTTCCGGAAGGAGATCGTCCGCCAGCACCGGGCGCGGGGCGTCCTGCCAGGCCGAACACGCCTTCAGCCCGGCGGCCGCGGCCTGCGCGGACCGGGTGGCGGCCAGCAGATCCGGTACGACGGGCCCCGCGACCACGGGACCCGCGGCATACGGCCCGATCAGCGACTTGGCGACGGCGATCGGATTGTCGCTGCCGCCCGCGATCACCACCAGCCGGTCCCCGAGCACCCCGGTCAGCACCTGGAGCTTGGCGTGCCGGGCGGCCCGCCGGATGGCCTCGACGGTCAGCTCGCTGTCCCCGTCGGGCGCGGTCCCGAGCACCACGCACACATGCTCCGGCGAGTTCCAGCCGAGCGCGGCCGCCCGTGACACGGCGCCCTCGTCGGCCTCGCCGCTCAGCACGGCGTTGACCACGAGCGACTCCAGGCGGGCGTCCCAGGCACCGCGTGCCTCGGCGGCCTGGGCATAGACCTGGGCGGTGGCGAAGGCGATCTCCCGGGCGTAGACGAGCAGCGCCTCGCGCAGCACGCTCTCGTCGCCGGGCGCCGCCACCTCGTCGATGGCCGACTCCATGACCTCGATCGTCGTGCGCACCATCTCGACGGTCTGCCGCAGCGTGATGGCGCGGGTCAGCTCGCGCGGCGCGGTCCCGAAGACATCGGTGGAGATGGCCTGGGGGGCGTCCGGGTGCCGGAACCACTCGGTGAAGGCGGCGATACCCGCCTGGGCGACGAGACCGATCCAGGAACGGTTCTCCGGGGGCATGGCCCGGTACCACGGCAGCGTCTCGTCCATCCGCGCGATGGCCTGCGCGGCGAGCGAACCGGATGACTTCTCCAGCCGCTTCAGGGTCGCGGCGTGGGGGTGGGTGTCGTGCGCGGGGGCTTCGGATTTTCGGGCTTCGGGTTCGGGCACGGGGACAAGACTGCCTTATCGGGACGGGTACGCGTGCCGGAGGGTGGCGGGTGAGGTTTCTGTGCGGCTCTGGTGAGCTCCCCGGCGGGGCTACCGTGGTGCTCGTGATGGACGTATGGCGCGCAGCGGGGCGCTACCCCGGCGGCGATCCGGCGGCGGGCATCGAGTCACGCCACGCCTTCTCCTTCGGCCCGCACTACGACCCGGACAACCTCCGCTTCGGCGCGATGATCGCCTGCAACGAGGAGTGGCTCGCGCCCGGTGCCGGTTTCGACGAGCACCCGCACAGCCACACCGAGATCGTGACGTGGGTGGTCGAGGGCGAGCTGACGCACCGCGACTCCACGGGCCACGAGACCCGGGTCGGCCCCGGCGACGTGCAGCGGCTCAGCTCGGCGGGCGGCGTACGGCACGTGGAACGCAACGACGCCGGCACGCCGCTGACCTTCATCCAGACCTGGCTGGCCCCGCTGACGCCGGGCGGCGACCCGGCGTACGAGATCGTCCACGGCATCGCCGACTCCACGCCGTACGCCGTCCCGGAGGCGGGCGCGATGCTGCATGTACGGCGGCTCACGGCGGGGGAGCGGACGGCGGTGCCGGACGGGGCGTTTCTGTACGTCCATGTCGTGCGCGGTGAAGTGCTCCTGGAGGGCGAGGAGTTGGGCGCCGGGGACGCGGCGCGCATCACGGACGCCAAGGACGTGGAGGCGGTCGGGCTGAGCGCGGCGGAGCTGCTGGTCTGGGAGATGGCCGGCTAGCGCCTGTCGCAGGGGCGTGGGCGTGGCGTGGGGCTCAAGATGCCGGAGTGGTGCGAGAGGCGTCCAATGGATGTGTCGGACTCGCCCGGCAGAGAAGAGCCGAGGCCATGGCCAGACGCACGACCACAGGGGGACGGGGTGACGCCCCGAAGGGGGGACTGCGACGGCTCGGTGAGTGGTGTGCCCACCACTTCGTGATCGTGATCGTCGCGTGGCTGGTGGCGCTGGGCGCGCTCCAGGCCCTCAACCACATCCACGGCGGGGAGTACTCGGACAACTTCGCCCTGTCCGACGTGCAGTCCGAGAAGGGCCTGGACGTCCTCAAGGCGCACGATCCGCAGGCCGGCGGCTACAGCAGCCAGATCGTCATGCACGACGCGGACCAGTCCCTGACCTCGGTCGGCTCGCAGATGTCGACCGCCGTCACCGACCTCCAGAAGCTGCCGCACGTGCTGTCCGTGCAGAACCCGCTGCAGGCCACCTCCTCGAAGGTCGGCCCGCTGTCCTCGGACGGCAGGACCGGCTACATCACCATCCGCTTCGACGAGCAGCCCTCCCTCCTCGGTGACAGCTACCTGGGCGGCGTCGACAACGCCGTGGAGCCGCTCCGGAAGGCCGGCGTCGACGTCGAGTACGGCGGATCGCTCGGCGAGCTGGAGCGGCCCGCCGGCAACGACCGGATCAGCGAGGCGATCGGGTTCGCCGTCGCCATCATCGTCCTGCTGATCGGCTTCGGCAGTGTGATCGCCGCCGGACTTCCGCTGGTCACGGCGCTGATCGGGGTGGTCGGCGGGCTGGCCTGCCTGGGACTGCTCGCCATCGCGTTCACCTTCGCCACCGTCTCGCCCACCCTGGCCACGATGATCGGCCTCGGCGTCGGCATCGACTACGCCCTCTTCCTGCTCACCCGGCACCGCCAGGGCCTCATGGACGGCGCGGACCCGGTGCGCGCCGCGGGCCATGCCGCCGCCACCAGCGGACGCGCGGTCCTGGTCTCCGGCACCACGGTGATCGTCGCCCTGATGGGACTGTGGGTGTCCGGGGTGAGCTTCATCGGCAAACTCGGTGTCGCCGCGGCCGTCACGGTCGTCTCGGCCGTCCTGGGCGCGCTGACCCTGGTCCCGGCCATGCTGGGGCTGGTCGGCCGCAACATCGACCGCTGGCATGTGCGCAAGCCCATCGCCGAGACCGAGGCCGGAAGCGACACGACCCAGGGCACCTGGCACCGCTACGCCAAGCGCGTCGAGCACCATCCGTGGCGGTACCTGTCCGCGGGCCTCGTCACCGTCGCGGTGCTGGCCATCCCGGTCTTCTCCATCCAGCTCGGCCACATCGGCGACGGCGCCGACCCCACGTCCTTCACCGACCGGCGGGCCTTCGACCTGATGACGGACGCGTTCGGCGCGGGCTCCAACGGGCCGCTGACCATCGTCGTCGACCAGACCTCCGTACCGGACTCGCAGCGCTCCGACCTGAGCTCGAAGACCCAGCAGGCCCTGAACGACGAGTCCGGGACCTCCTTCGTCAGCCCGCTGACGCCGACGCAGGACGGCGACGTGCTGATCGGCACGGTCTACTCGTCGGTGTCCCCGCAGAACAAGGACACCACCGACCTGACGAACCGGCTCTACGACCACACCCTCCCCGACGCGGCCTCCGGCACCGACGCCAAGGGCTATGTCACCGGGACCACGGCCGCCCAGGTCGACTTCCGCAACATCGTCGCGGAACGGCTGCCGCTGATCATCGCCGTCGTGGTGGGCCTGGCCTTCCTGATCGTCCTCGCGGTCTTCCGCGGCCTGCTGGTCGCCGTGAAGGCGGCCGTCCTCAACGTCCTGTCGATCGCGGCCTCGTACGGTGTCGTCGTCGCCGTCTTCCAGTGGGGCTGGGGCGGGCCCGCGCTGGGCGTCAACGGCAAGGTGCCCATCGAGAGCTATGTGCCGATGATGATGTTCGCCATCATCTTCGGGCTGAGCATGGACTACGAGATCTTCCTGCTGTCCCGGGTGCACGAGGCCTGGCTGCGCACCGGGGACGCGAAGGACTCGGTCGCCCATGCCCTGGAGATCACCGCGCGCGTGATCACCTGCGCCGCGCTGATCATGGTGAGCGTGTTCGCGGCCTTCATCATCAGCGACAACATCGTGGTCAAGATGCTGGGCCTGGGCCTCGCCGTCAGTGTGCTCATCGACGCCACCGTCGTACGGCTGCTCATGGTGCCCGCCGTGATGACACTGCTGGGCAAGCACGCCTGGTGGACGCCCCGGTGGCTGGACAGGATCCTGCCGCACATCGACACCGAGGGGGAGGGCGAGACCCTGGAGGCGGGGCCCGCTACAGCTGGGCGCGCACCGCGTCCGTGAATGCCGGCCACGCCTCGACCGCCCACGGCCCGAACGCCCGGTCCGTCAGCGCGACGCAGGCCGCGCGCGCGTCCGGGTCGATCCACAGGAACGTACCCGACTGCCCGAAGTGCCCGAAGGTGCGCGGCGAGGACGACGAGCCCGTCCAGTGCGGGGACTTGCCGCCCCGGATCTCGAAGCCGAGCCCCCAGTCGTTGGGGTTCTGGTGCCCGTACCCCGGCAGCACACCCTTCGTCCCCGGGTACTGCACGGTCATGGCTTCCGCGACCGTGCGCGGGTCCAGCAGCCGCGGCGCCTGCACCTCCGCCGCGAACCGCAGCAGATCCTCGACGCTCGACACGCCGTCCTTCGCCGGGGAGCCCTCCAGCGAGGTGGCCGTCATGCCCAGCGGCTCAAGGACCGCCTGCCGCAGATACTCCGCGAACGGGATGTCCGTCGCCTTCGCGATGTGGTCCCCGAGCTGCTCGAACCCGGCGTTGGAGTACAGCCGCCGCTCCCCGGGCGGGGCCGTCACCCGGTGCTCGTCGAAGGCCAGCCCCGAGGTGTGCGCGAGCAGGTGCCGTACGGTCGCCCCCGCCGGCCCGGCCGGTTCGTCGAGCTCGACCGCGCCCTCCTCGTAGGCGACCAGCGCCGCGTAGGCGGCCAGCGGCTTGGTGACGGAGGCGAGCGGGAAGCGGTGCCCGACGGGACCGTGGGTGCCGAGGACCGTGCCGTCGGCCCGTACGACACCCGCGGCGACGGTGGGAACCGGCCAGTTCTCGATCAGTGCGAGGCTCTGCAAGGACATGCCTGTGAGCCTAAGCCGCTCAGAGCACCAGAATCATCGTGGGGTCCGGCTTGTGGACGAAGCCGAGGGAGGCGTAGAGCGGCTCGGCCTCCGTGGACGCGGTGAGCATGACCTGCCCGGCGCCCCGCTCGCGGAACCACGCCAGCAACTCGTCCATGCACGCGCGCGCGTATCCGCGACGCCGGGCCTGCGGATCGGTGGCGACGCTGAAGACGTACCCGGCCAGTCCGCCCGGATTGCCCGCCTTCCCGATCCGGTAGTCGACCGTCCCGACCACCAGCGCCGCCAGTGCCCCCGGCCGGTCCGGGTGGTCGACGACGAAAGCGGCGAAGTCCCCGTCCGCGTCCGCCAGCTTCACCCGCAGCGCCGGCAGCGAGTCCGCGTGCCAGTCCGTGGAACTGTCCCCGCCGGGCAGCGCGTCGATCATCACCTGGCGCAGACGCAGTACTTCCTCCGCGTCCCCGGTCGTGGCACGGCGTACGAGACTCATGTCCGGCACGCTAACCACCGCGATCACGTCATGTCCCGTGGTTTTCTTACCGTTTCCGCTTGCTTGGAGCGCACTCCAAGGCCATAGCGTGGAGCGCATGACGGTGATGGAGACCACGAGTACCAGGACCGACAGCTGTGCCGCCCCACCCCACCCGCACCGGCGGCCGGAAGGCCAGGACAGCTACACCATCAGTGAGGTCGTCGCCTTCACCGGTCTGACGGCCCACACCCTGCGCTGGTACGAGCGGATCGGCCTGATGCCGCACATCGGCCGCTCGCACACGGGCCAGCGCCGGTACAGCAACCGCGACCTGGACTGGCTCGACCTTGTCGGCAAGCTTCGGCTGACCGGCATGCCGGTCGCCGACATGGTCCGGTACGCGGAGCTGGTACGCGAGGGCGACCACACCTTCGGCGAGCGTTTCGAACTCCTGGAGTCCACCCGGCGCGACGTCCTCGCGCGGATCGCCGAACTCCAGGACACGCTGGCCGTGCTCGACCGGAAGATCAGCTTCTACGCGGACGCGGGCCGTCTGTACGAGCAGGACAAGACGTTCGAGCAGCACAAGACATACGAGCAGCAGCAGTACGAGCAGCAGAAGACGGAGAAGGCTGGATGACCAACGGCAGCATCGCAACGGCACGACTCGGCGCACACGGCCCCGAGGTCGGTGTCCAGGGCCTCGGCTGCATGGGCATGAGCTTCGCGTACGGCCCCTCGGACGCGGACGAGTCCAGGGCGACCCTGGAGCGGGCGCTGGAACTGGGCGTCACGCTGTATGACACGGCGGACGCCTACGGCGCGGGCGAGAACGAGCGGTTCCTCTCGCCGTTCTTCAAGGCGCACCGCGACGAGGTGGTGATCGCCACCAAGTTCGCGCTGGCGATCCACCCGGACGACCCGACGAAGCGGATCATCCGCAACGACCCGCCCTACATCCGCGAGTGCATCGAGGCGAGCCTCAAGCGCCTGGACGTCGATGCGATCGACCTCTACTACATGCACCGCCGCGATGTGGACATCCCCATCGAGGAGACCGTCGGCGTCATGGCGGAGCTGGTCCGCGAGGGCAAGGTCAAGCACCTGGGCCTGAGCGAGGTCACGGCGACCGAACTGCGCGCCGCCCACGCCGTGCACCCCATAGCCGCGGTCCAGTCCGAGTGGTCCCTGTTCAGCCGGGATATCGAGGCGAAGGTGGTCCCGGCCGCCGCGGAACTGGGCGTGACCCTGGTCCCGTACTCCCCGCTGGGCCGGGGCTTCCTCACCGGCTCGTTCGCCAAGGCCGAGGACCTGACGGCGGACGACTTCCGCCGCCAGCAGCCCCGCTTCACGGGCGAGAACGCGGCGGCCAACGCCGCCCTCCTGGACCCGATCCGCACGGTCGCCGAGGCACACGGGGCCACACCGGGGCAGATCGCGCTGGCCTGGGTGCAGCAGCGGGCGACGGTGCACGGGCTGCCGATCGTGCCGATCCCGGGCACGCGCAAGCCGACCCGGGTGGAGGAGAACGCGGCGGCGACGCGGATCGTCCTGACCGAGGAGGAGCTGGGCCTGCTGGAGCCGATCGCTTCGAAGGTGGCGGGCACCAGGTACACGGACATGACCTTCACCTCGGCCGGCCGGGAGTGAGCGGCGCCCCTCCCGCGGCTGCGCCGACTCCTACAGTTCGGCCAGCAACTCGGCCTTCTTGACCGAGAACTCCTCGTCCGTCACGAGCCCGGCCTCGTGCAGCTCTCCCAAGTGACGGATCCTGTCCGCGATGTCGGCCGGGTCGCGCCTCGGCGCACTGGCCGGCACCGCGGCGACGGGCCCACTCCTGCGAACCGCCGCCAGGACGGCCGCGGCGAACGGCAGCGACTCGTGCACCGGCCCGTAGCCGAGTCCGAACACCACGGCGGCCGGGTCCTGATCGGGCTGCGCCGGCTGACCGTCCGCGGAGTCCCGCCGCAGCAGTCGTAGATGCCCCTCGAACACCTCGGGCGACCGCCACTCGACCCCGCTCAGCTCGGTCACCTGGAAACTCTGGTCGCCGGCCTTCCATTTCGCCGAGGACGCGCCGGTCCAAAACCATCGAAACCGGACGCTGTTCCCGTCGAAGGACGCCTTCCCGTCATACGCCTTGAACTGCAACGGCACCTCGGGCGCGGCCACGAGGAACTCCTCCGCCGGTTCGGACTCCTTCAGCTGTGCCCGCAACTCGTCGTGGTAGTACTCGGCCAGCGTCTCCCGCTCGGCCGGCAGCACCAGCCGGTACGGATCCCCCGATTCCTTCAACTGCCCGGCCGCCGCCTCCATCAACGGATCGGCACCGGGACGCGGCTCCATGCGCAGCGCCACCGTCCCGCGCTTGCCCGGCGTCAGTGTCACCCCGGCGATCGCGTCCAGCGGAACACGTCGTTCTCCAAGCGCCTGGAAGAGCTTAGGTGTTCGAATCCCCCGTTCGTAACGGATGAGCACGGAGTCGGACTCGAACTCCCAGGCGGCATGAAATCCGGCCAGTACGTCACCCATGCGGCTCATCGTATGCGGCACGCGCTCCTCCGTCGCCACCCCGCGCAGACCGCAGTTCCTGCGCTTCTACGCGCGTCCGGCCGACGCCGTGTCGGACAAACCCGCCCGACAGGCCTCGGCATCGTCGGCACACCGCACCGACCCGTACGCGCCGACTCCGATCTCGGCGAAGTTCAGCACGCTGTCCGTACCCGGCTCGAAATAGCCGCCGTGCCCCTTCGCCTCCCGCGCGGAGATCACCCGCGCACCGAACACCGAAGACACCGGGTCCTCCCCGTGCCCCAGCCCGCCGACCTCCATGTACGGCACGTCCTGCACCCAGTCGTCGGCGTCCCGCATCGCCCACACCCGCGCGGACGTACGCAGCTGCGAGGCCTTCGCGACCCGCATACCGGGGCTGCCCGCCACCGCTATGTCGGCCACCCGCCCGGGCAGTGTGCGCGCGGCCACACCGCACAGCACCGAGCCGTAGCTGTGGCAGAACAGCGAGATCGGCGAACCCCCGGGCAGCGCCCGCACCAGCGCGTTCAGACGTACCGCGCCGGACTCCGCCCGCATCGCCGTCGCCGAGTCGATGCCCAGGCCGTTCGGCGTGGTGTAGTCGGCCCAGGCGATCACTGCCGTACGCGTGGCAGGGCTCACCGTGCGCTCGGCCTCGTACAGGGACTGGGCCATGCCGACCGGCGCGGAGTACCTGCGGTTGGTGCGCTGGAAGGTGAGCAGGTCGGTGTCGACGCCGGGGACGACGACCGAGATCCGCTCGGCCTTCGCCAGATCGCCGAACACCTCCGCGGCGCGCCCCGGGCCCTCCGGGTCGAAGGCGAGGATGTGCCGGTCCGCCTGCATCATCGCCTCGAAGCGATGCATACGGCGGCCCGCCTCACGCTGCCCGTCGAGCGTGAGCCGCTTGTCGTGCATGCGTTTGCGCTCGACCTCGCGCGCCTCGTCGAGCGCGACGCGGTTGGCGCGGTAGCGCAGCTCGACCGGGGCGCCGTTCATGTTGCCGACCGCGAGCGGATAGCGGTGCGCGAGGCTGCCGCGCTGCTCGTCGGTGAGCGAGGCGAAGAAACGGGCGAGTCGGGTGGGGGTGGAGTCGGCGGTCGGCAGCCGGTGTCCGGCGATGCTGCCGTGCTCCCAGGCGCTGAGCGAGGCCTGCAGTGGTGCGGCGCTCCGGTGGTTGCGCAGAGCGGTCCAGCCGGTGGTCGCCAGCATCACGAACACCACGGCCAGTGCGAGCAGGGCGCGCCAGACGTTCAGTTGCGGGGACGTGTCGAAGGAAGTCACTGGGAGGACACACTAGGAGAACGAGAGGGTCTCGCGTTAACCAAGTGACGGGTATCACGTTTCGATCAAGGTGGTGTGAACGCGCCGGTGACCTCAGTGTGTTCGCCAGCTCTCGCTGAGTGCGGGGCCCACCTGTTCGAGATGTGAGACGGTCAGTGCCCGCATGGCGTCCAGGCTGAAGTCCTCGCCCGTGCTCCACTGACGCTCCGTCAGCCGCATCACCCCGCCGAAGACGGCGACCGCCAGCCGTGGCCGCGGATCGGTGTCGAGGTCGACGCCCTCGCGCTCGGCGAGGATCCGCGCGATCGCCTCCTCGATCTCCACCGAACGCCGCAGATGGGCGGCGAGCAGGACCGGCGTCGACTCGATCACCTGGTACATGCGCAGGTACAGCTCGATCGGTACGACGGCCTCGACCACCTCGTTGAGCGTGTCCCAGCCCTCCAGGACGGCCTGTCGCAGCGCCTGCATCGGAGCCTCGTGCGGCGGGCGTTCGCGCACCGCCTCCAGGAAGTGCGTGACCGTGATCTCCTGCACCGCGAGGGCGGCCTCCTCCTTGCCGGCGAAGTAACGGAAGAAGGTGCGCTGCGAGACGTCGACCGCGTCGGCGATGTCATCGACGGTGGTGTGCTCGTAGCCCTGGGTGGTGAAGAGCTCCAGCGCGGTCCGCAGCAGCGCTTCCCGGGTGCGCTGTTTCTTGCGTTCGCGCAGCGTTTCCATAGGTGTCAGTTACCGACTTGTGAATTGGTTTGTCAATTGTCAGCGGCTGTCATTAGCCTCGAACGCATGACTAGTCAGACCACCATCGAAACGACGGGGTCGGGGGGCAAGGCACCGGCAGCTCCGTCGGACGCGACGCCGGCCAAGGGGCTGCGCGGCCACCCTTGGTTCACCCTCATCACCGTCGCAGTGGGGGTCATGATGGTGGCCCTCGACGGCACCATCGTGGCCATCGCCAACCCGGCCATCCAGAAGGACCTGGGCGCCACCTTCGCCGAGGTCCAGTGGATCACCAACGGCTACTTCCTCGCCCTCGCGGTCGCGCTGATCACCGCCGGCAAGCTCGGCGACCGCTTCGGGCACCGCCAGACCTTCCTGATCGGCGTGGTCGGTTTCGCGGCCGCCTCCGGTGCGATCGGCCTGTCCAGCAGCATCGGCGCGGTCGTCGTCTTCCGTGTCTTCCAGGGCCTGTTCGGCGCCCTGCTGATGCCGGCCGCGCTCGGCCTGCTGCGGGCGACCTTCCCGGCCGAGAAGCTCAACATGGCCATCGGTATCTGGGGCATGGTCATCGGCGCGTCCACCGCCGGCGGCCCGATCCTCGGCGGTGTCCTGGTCGAGCACGTCAACTGGCAGTCGGTGTTCTTCATCAACGTGCCGGTCGGCATCATCGCCGTCGTCCTCGGCGTCGTGATCCTGCTCGACCACCGCGCGGAGAACGCCCCGCGCTCCTTCGACATCCTGGGCATCGCCCTGCTGTCGTCCGCGATGTTCTGCCTGGTCTGGGCGCTGATCAAGGCTCCTGAGTGGGGCTGGGGCGACGGCAAGACGTGGCTGTTCATAGCCGGGTCGGTGCTGGGCTTCGCGCTCTTCGCCTTCTGGGAGACGAAGGTCAAGGAGCCGCTGATCCCGCTGGCGCTGTTCCGCTCGGTGCCGCTGTCGGCGGGCGTCGTCCTGATGGTCCTGATGGCCATCGCGTTCATGGGCGGCCTGTTCTTCGTGACGTTCTACCTGCAGAACGTCCATGGCATGAGCCCGATCGACGCGGGTCTGCACCTCCTGCCCCTCACCGGCATGATGATCGTCGGCTCCCCGCTCGCGGGCGCGATGATCACCAAGCTGGGCCCGCGTGTTCCGCTGGCGGGCGGCATGGCGGCCACCGCGATCGCCATGTACGGCATGTCCACGCTTCAGACGGACACCGGCAGCGGCATCATGTCGCTCTGGTTCGCCCTGCTCGGCCTCGGCCTCGCGCCGGTCATGGTCGGTGCCACGGAGGTCATCGTCGGCAACGCGCCCATGGAGCTCTCCGGTGTCGCCGGTGGTCTTCAGCAGGCCGCGATGCAGATCGGCGGCAGCCTCGGTACGGCTGTGCTGGGCGCCGTCATGGCCTCCAAGGTCGACAGCGACCTCGCCGGCAACTGGACGGACGCGGGACTCCCGCCGCTGACGGCGGCCCAGGAGGCCCAGGCTTCGGAGGCCGTCCAGGTGGGCGTGGCACCGCTGGCGCCGGGTACGCCGGAGCAGATCGCCGCGAAGATCACGGACGTGGCGCACGACACGTTCATCTCGGGGATGAGCCTCGCGTCCCTCGTCGCCGCGGGGGTGGCGGTCGTGGCCGTCGCGGTCGCGTTCCTGACGAAGCGGGGCGAGAACGCGGAGGCGGGCGCGGGCGCCGCGCACATCTGACGCGCCGGGTTCGAGACTGCCGCGGGAGGGGTCTCGGGCCGGGTTTCAGGCCGGGTTCCCCTATCAGGGTGACAACGCCGAAGATCCCTCCCGTCGCGGCTGCGCCGCAGGTCACAGTGGGTCAAGCCGGGGCCTGCGGCGCGCCGCCGGAGGGGGATGGCGCGCCGACGGCCCGGCCCGCAGGCATGACAAGCGCACCGTGGGTACTCGCCAAGTCGAACGCCGATTCAGGGAGTTGACGATGGCGGGCTTCGGACACGGAACGCGCAGGCACCCCCGCTCACGTGGCCGGACGTGGTCACGGACCGGGCCGGATCGCGCGACGCTGGGGATTATCGGAGCCATCTGCGCGATCGCCGGTTTTTTCGTACTGGGCATCATCCTCGGCCCGGTGGCAATCGTCTGCGGCTGGCTGGCCATGGGCCGCACCTGGTCAGGAGCCCGCCCCGCCCCGGCCTTGATCGCCGTGGTCCTGGGGGCGATAGACACCCTGCTGGCCATCATCTGGCTGGCGGGTACGACAACACCGGGCAACGGCTTGTTCTAACGGCTTGTTCTAGGGCCCGGGAGCAACCCCAGGGCGGGAAACCGGCTGACGCACCTGCTCGTCACCCACCCGGTCGCCCGACAGGGCGGCGACCTCCGCCCGCAGCGCCCGGACCTCCTCCGTGAGGATGCGTATCGCCTCCGTCTGGCGGCGTTCCTCCACGTCGTCCATCTCGAAGCGGGCGATGAACCAGGCGGCGATGTTCGCGGTGACCACACCCAGCAGGGCGATACCGGACAGCATCAGCCCCACCGCGAGCATCCGCCCCACCCCCGTGGTCGGAGCATGATCGCCGTAGCCCACGGTCGTCATCGTCGTGAACGACCACCACACAGCGTCACCCAGCGTCTTGATGTTCCCGTTGGGGGAGTCCCGCTCCACCGAGAGCACCGCCAGCGACCCGAACATCAGCAGCCCGACCACCGACCCGGCGACATACGTCGTGAGCCTGACCTGCGACGCCATCCGCGCCCGCTGCCCGACGAGCAGCAGCGTGGACACCAGCCGCAGCAGCCGTAGCGGCTGGATCAGCGGCAGCACCACCGCGCACAGGTCGAGCCAGTGCTCCCGGACGAACGCGATGCGCCGGTCGGCGAGGGCCAGCCGGACGATGTAGTCCAGCGCGAACGCGCCCCACACCACCCACTCCACCGCGAGGCACGCGGACACCACGTCATGGCTCGCGTCGGGGTCGACGATCGGCACGGCATAGGCCACGGCGAACGCCAGGGCCAGACCGAACAGGGGCCGCTGGGTATGCCGTTCCCAACGCGCTTGCGCCACCGCTTGCTTCATGGGCGCATCGTAGGAAATGTGAAGGGGCGGTGTATTCCGCAGGTCACCCACGGGCACACCACCCCTTCCAGCCGTTGACGCCGAGCTGAGGGCTAAGCGTCGCCTCCCGCGGCACCCGGGTCCGCCGCCGAGACGTCGAGGAGCTGGTAGCGGTCGATCGCCTGCTTCAGCGCCGACCGGTCGACCTTCCCCTCCCTCGCCAGCTCGGTCAGCACCGCCACCACGATCGACTGCGCGTCGATGTGGAAGAAGCGGCGGGCCGCACCGCGGGTGTCGGCGAAGCCGAAGCCGTCGGCGCCCAGTGACTGGTAGGTGCCCGGCACCCAGCGGGCGATCTGGTCCGGCACCGACCGCATCCAGTCGGAGACGGCCACGAACGGACCCTCGGCCCCGCCCAGCTTGCGCGTCACATACGGCACCCGCTGCTCCTCCTCCGGGTGCAGCAGGTTGTGCTGCTCGCACTCCACGGCCTCGCGCCGCAGCTCGTTCCAGGAGGTCGCCGACCAGACGTCGGCCTTGACGTTCCACTCCTCGGCGAGGATCTTCTGCGCCTCCACGGCCCAGGGGACGGCCACACCGGAGGCCATGATCTGGGCGGGGATCGAGCCTTGTGTGCCCTCGCTCAGGCGGTACACGCCCTTGAGGATGCCCTCGACGTCCACGTTCTCCGGCTCGGCCGGGTGCTGGATCGGCTCGTTGTAGACGGTGAGGTAGTAGAAGACGTCCTCGCCGTGCGGGTGCTCGGCCGAACCGCCGTACATCCTGCGCAGCCCGTCCTGCACGATGTGCGCGATCTCGAACGCGTACGCCGGGTCGTACGCCACACAGCCCGGGTTCGTCGAGGCGAGCAGCTGCGAGTGGCCGTCGGCGTGCTGGAGGCCCTCACCGGTAAGGGTCGTGCGGCCGGCGGTCGCGCCCAGGACGAAACCGCGCGCCAGCTGGTCCGCCATCTGCCAGAACTGGTCGCCGGTGCGCTGGAAACCGAACATCGAGTAGAAGACGTAGACGGGGATCAGCGGTTCGCCGTGTGTCGCGTACGCCGAACCCGCCGCGATCAGCGACGCCGTGCAGCCGGCCTCCGAGATGCCGTCGTGCAGCATCTGGCCCTGCGGCGACTCCTTGTACGCGAGCAGCAGATCGCGGTCGACCGACTCGTACTGCTGGCCCAGCGGGTTGTAGATCTTCGCGCTCGGGAAGAACGAGTCCATGCCGAACGTGCGGTATTCGTCCGGCGCGATCAGCACGAACCGCTTGCCGATCTCCTTGTCCCGCATGAGGTCCTTGAGGAGGCGGACAAAGGCCATCGTCGTCGCGATCGACTGCTGGCCCGTCCCCTTCTTCACGGTCGCGTACGTCTTGTCGCCCGGCAGCGCCAGCGGCTCGGAGCGCACCACGCGCGTGGGGACGTAACCGCCGAGCCCCTTGCGGCGGTCGTGCATGTACTGGATCTCCTCGGAGTCCCGCCCCGGGTGGTAGTACGGCGGCACCCCGCTCTCCAGGTCCTTGTCGGCGATCGGCAGGTGCAGCCGGTCGCGGAAGCGCTTGAGGTCGTCGACCGTCAGCTTCTTCATCTGGTGCGTGGCGTTGCGGCCCTCGAAGTTGGGACCGAGCGTCCAGCCCTTGATCGTCTTGGCCAGGATCACCGTCGGCTGGCCCTTGTGCGCCTTGGCCGCCGAGAACGCCGCGAAGACCTTCCGGTGGTCGTGACCGCCACGGCCCAGGTGCAGGATCTGGTCGTCGGTCATGCCCTCGACCATCGCGCGCAGCCGCTGGTCGTCACCGAAGAAGTGGTCGCGGATGTACGCGCCGGTCTCGGTGGCGTACGTCTGGAACTGGCCGTCCGGCGTGGTGTTCATCCGGTTGACCAGGACGCCGTCGCGGTCCTGCGCGAGCAGCGGGTCCCAGGAGCGGTCCCAGATGAGCTTGATCACGTTCCAGCCGGCGCCGCGGAAGATCGACTCCAGCTCCTGGATGACCTTGCCGTTGCCCCGGACCGGCCCGTCGAGGCGCTGCAGGTTGCAGTTCACGACGAAGGTGAGGTTGTCCAGGCCCTCGCGGGCGGCGATGGACAGCTGGCCCAGCGACTCCGGCTCGTCCATCTCGCCGTCGCCGAGGAACGCCCACACCTGCGACCTGGAGGTGTCCGCGATACCGCGCGCCTCCATGTAGCGGTTCATCCGCGCCTGGTAGATCGCGCCGATCGGGCCGAGGCCCATCGACACGGTCGGGAACTCCCAGAAGTCCGGCATCAGCCGCGGATGCGGGTAGCTCGACAGGCCGTACGGCGCCTTCGACTTCTCCTGGCGGAACGCGTCCAGGTTCTGCTCGCTGAGGCGGTCCAGCAGGAACGCGCGCGCGTAGATGCCCGGGGAGGCGTGACCCTGGAAGAAGACCTGGTCGCCGCCGTCGCCCTCGTCCTTGCCGCGGAAGAAGTGGTTGAAGCCCACGTCGTAGAGCGAGGCGGAGGAGGCGAACGTCGCGATGTGGCCGCCGACGCCGATGCCGGGGCGCTGGGCCCGGGACACCATGACCGCGGCGTTCCACCGGGTCGCGTTGAGGATCTTGCGCTCGATCTCCTCGTTGCCCGGGAAGAACGGCTCGTCCTTGGTGGCGATCGTGTTGACGTAGTCCGTGCTGCGCATCTCGGGCACGGCCACGCGCTTCTCGCGGGCCCGCTCGATCAGCCGCAGCATCAGATAGCGGGCCCGCTCACGGCCGCGCTCGTCCACGGCGGCGTCGAGCGAGTCGAGCCACTCCTGCGTCTCCTCGGGATCGAAGTCAGGAACCTGACTCGGAAGGCCGCCAATGATGATCGGGTTGCGATCTGAACCGGAAGCCACGCTGTTCCTTACCTGTCAGAGGGCTGTGTTTCTGGGGTTTCTGGGCGTCTGTACCGCTCCCCATCGTGTACCTAGGTACGCCAAACGTCATCTCTACTGTGGGGTAACCGAGGCTTGATGAACGGTCGAGTGCCCACCGATGGTTCCCAAACGCACAAAGGGGGCAGATTGGTGTGGTGCCCGTCACCCTGAGACGATGATGGTGTGCCTGGAGTTGCGGTGACACGTTCAGGATCGTCACCGTTTCGGCGGTCTGAACGGCCGGGTACTTGCGCGATCCGTCCCGCCCGTGTGGACTACGGCCAATGCTTCGCGCACGCGCGTGGCTGAGTTATTCCCAAAACATGATCAGGAGGCAACCCGTGAGCGCGACCGCGGACCACGCGGAGGAACGGACCCTTGCCGAGAGGCTGGGGTTCCAGCCCGAGCAGGTGGTCCAGGAGATCGGCTACGACGACGACGTAGACCAGGAACTCCGCGAGGCCATTGAGTCAGTCACCGGCACTGAGCTCGTGGACGAGGACTACGACGACGTCGCCGATGCCGCGGTGCTGTGGTTCCGCGACGAGGACGGCGACCTGACGGATGCGCTGGTGGATGCCACCACGTACATCGAAGAGGGCGGCTCGATCCTGTTGCTGACGCCGAAGACCGGCCGTGACGGCTACGTGGAGCCCAGCGACATCTCTGAAGCCGCGACCACGGCAGGTCTGTCGGCATCCAAGAGCGTCAGTGTCGGCAAGGACTGGAGCGGCAGCCGGCTGGTGACGCCCAAGGCCGCCAAGACCAAGAAGTAGAACCGTTGGCGGTGCCCGGGCCGGCGGAAAAAACCCCCCCCCCCCCCGCCCCCGGGCCCCGGCGGGGGGGGCTATGGGGGGACCCCCCCCAACCACCCCCCCCCAGGGGGCAACCC
>NZ_JBHYJA010000007.1:6072-19145 GCF_042740355.1 Streptomyces sp. NPDC059010 | reverse complement strand
ATCTCCGGCGCCTCGGTGCGCGCGGCTCGCGGGCAGCCCCCCCTCCCCCCACCCACCAACACACCGGGGGGGGGGGGGGGGGGGGGGGGGGGGGGCGCCCCCCCCCCCCCCCCGGCCTCCTGCACGGGCCCCGGCGGTCGCTGCATAGGGTGGAACCCACCCGAACAGCCCCACCGAAGGGACATCCACGCGATGGCGATCCAGGTCGGCGAAAAGGCCCCCGACTTCGAGCTCAAGGACAACCACGGTGCGACCGTGAAGCTCTCCGGCTTCCGTGGTTCCAAGAACGTCGTCCTGCTCTTCTACCCCTTCGCCTTCACCGGCGTGTGCACCGGCGAGCTGTGCGAGGTGCGCGACAACCTGCCGCAGTTCTCCGACCGCGACACGCAGGTGCTCGCCGTCTCCAACGACTCCATCCACACCCTGCGTGTCTTCGCCGAGCAGGAGGGCCTTGAGTATCCGCTGCTCAGCGACTTCTGGCCGCACGGCGAGGTCAGCCGTGCCTACGGTGTCTTCGCCGAGGACAAGGGCTGCGCGGTGCGCGGCACCTTCGTCATCGACAAGGACGGCGTGGTCCGCTGGACCGTCGTCAACGCCCTGCCGGACGCGCGCGACCTGAGCGAGTACGTCAAGGCGCTCGACACCCTCTGATCCCGCTGGTGACGACACCTGTGATTCTTCGGCATCAAGGCCTGCGTGCCACGGGAACCCGTCACTAGGATCGACTCGTTGATCCGATATCAAACGCACGGCGGGGCTCCCCGCCCCTGGACACCAATGGAGGACTCGTGGGAGTCAGCCTCAGCAAGGGCGGCAACGTATCACTGAGCAAGGAGGCCCCGGGCCTCACTGCGGTCATCGTCGGTCTGGGGTGGGACGTCCGCACCACGACCGGCACCGACTTCGACCTCGACGCCAGCGCGCTGCTGCTGAACAACGCGGGCAAGGTCGCCAGCGACGCCAACTTCGTCTTCTTCAACAACCTCAAGAGCTCCGACGGCTCCGTCGAGCACACCGGTGACAACCTCACCGGTGAGGGCGAGGGCGACGACGAGCAGATCAAGGTCAACCTCGCGGGCGTCCCGGCCGACGTCGAGAAGATCGTCTTCCCGGTGTCGATCTACGACGCCGAGAACCGTCAGCAGTCCTTCGGCCAGGTGCGCAACGCGTTCATCCGCGTCGTGAACCAGGCCGGCGGCGCCGAGATCGCGCGCTACGACCTCAGCGAGGACGCGTCCACCGAGACCGCGATGGTCTTCGGCGAGCTGTACCGGCACGGCGCGGAGTGGAAGTTCCGCGCCATCGGCCAGGGCTACGCCTCGGGCCTGCGCGGCATCGCGCAGGACTTCGGAGTCAACGTCTGAGTTCGACAGAGTTCGACAACCCCGGCGTAGGAATCCAGGACGCCACCGACCGAGTCCGGCGCCGTACCGTTTGGGTGCGGCGCCGGATGCGCATGGACAACCAAAGAAGGATCACCAGGGGAGGACCAGCATCATGGGCGTCACGCTCGCCAAGGGAGGAAACGTCTCCCTGTCCAAGGCCGCGCCGAACCTCACTCAGGTGATGGTCGGGCTCGGCTGGGACGCGCGCTCCACCACCGGAGCCCCCTTCGACCTCGACGCCAGCGCCCTGATGTGCAACGGCGGGCGGGTTCTGGGCGATGAGTGGTTCGTCTTCTACAACCAGCTCAAGAGCCCGGACGGCTCCGTGGAGCACACCGGGGACAACCTCACCGGTGAGGGCGACGGCGACGACGAGTCGCTCCTGGTCGACCTCTCCAAGGTGCCGGCCAACTGCGACAAGATCGTCTTCCCCGTCTCCATCCATATGGCCGATGAGCGCGGCCAGACCTTCGGCCAGGTCAGTAACGCCTTCATCCGCGTGGTCAACCAGGCCGACGGCCAGGAACTCGCCCGCTACGACCTCAGCGAGGACGCCTCCACCGAGACCGCCATGATCTTCGGCGAGGTCTACCGCTACCAGGCAGAGTGGAAGTTCCGGGCGGTCGGGCAGGGGTACGCGTCCGGCCTCCGGGGCATCGCACTCGACTTCGGAGTCAACGTCTCATAAAGCGATATGAGCAAAAGTCGGGCCCCCGTGGGGTGGGGAGGGGGGCCGACTAGACTTCGGCTTCAAAAGTTCGTAAAGCCGAGTGCGGCGCGCGGGAGCCCCGTACACACAGGATTGGGTAGCCAGTGGTTCTGAAAACCTTCGGCTGGTCGTTCGCGGTCACCGCGCTCGGCCTGGTTGCAGCGGTCCTCTTCGGGGGGTGGACCGCCTTCGGTATCGTGGCGATCCTCTCCGTCCTTGAGATCTCGCTGTCGTTCGACAACGCGGTGGTCAACGCCGGGATCCTGAAGAAGATGAATGCCTTCTGGCAGAAGATCTTCCTCACCGTCGGCATCCTGATCGCCGTCTTCGGTATGCGACTGGTCTTCCCCGTCGTCATCGTCGCGATCAGCGCCCAGCTCGGGCCGATCGAGGCGGTCAACCTCGCCCTCAACGACCAGGACCGCTACCAGGAGCTCGTCACCGACGCCCACCCGGCGATCGCCGCGTTCGGTGGCATGTTCCTGCTGATGATCTTCCTGGACTTCATCTTCGAGGACCGCGACATCAAGTGGCTCGCCTGGCTGGAGCGCCCGCTGGCCAAGCTCGGCAAGGTCGACATGCTGTCGGTCTGCATCGCGCTGATCGTCCTGCTGATCTCGGCCATGACCTTCGCGGCCAACGCCCACCAGCACGGCGGCGCGCACGTCGACAAGGCGGAGACGGTCCTCCTCTCCGGTATCGCCGGTCTGATCACGTACATGATCGTGGGCGGACTCTCCGGCTACTTCGAGGACAAGCTCGAAGAGGAGGAGGAGCGCGAGCACGAGGCGGAGGAAGAGGCCGAGCGCAGCGGCAAGCCCCGCACGGCGGTCGCCATGGCCGGCAAGGCCGCGTTCTTCATGTTCCTCTACCTTGAGGTGCTGGACGCGTCCTTCTCCTTCGACGGTGTGATCGGCGCCTTCGCCATCACCAACGACATCGTCCTGATGGCGCTGGGCCTCGGTATCGGCGCGATGTACGTCCGTTCGCTGACCGTGTACCTGGTCCGCCAGGGCACCCTCGACGACTACGTCTACCTGGAGCACGGCGCGCACTACGCGATCGGCGCGCTCGCCATGATCCTGCTCGTCACCATCCAGTACGAGATCAACGAGATCATCACCGGCATGGTCGGTGTGGTCCTGATCGGCTGGTCCTTCTGGTCCTCGGTCCGCCGCAACCGCGCGCTCGCGGCGGCGGAGGGAAAAGCGGAGACCTCGGACGAGAAGACTGAGGTGTCGTCCGGGGTGTGACACCCCTGTGTGTGAGGAACGCTCTGTGCGGGGCGGCCGGGCCTCCGGCCGCCCCGCCGGTTTTTCCGAGTGACTGCGGATCTTTCGTGGTGACTGCGGTTCTTTCGTGGGACGTGGGGGCGGAATGGGCTTCTTGGACGGACTCTGGCGTGGCCGGGCGGTCGAGTTCGACTCGGGCAGCGCGTCATCGAACTCGATCGAGCTGACGAAGCGGCACGACCGGGTCTCGCTCACCAAACAGGGGGCGGCGACCGGGCATCTCCGGATCAACCTGACCTGGCGGATGCGCACGTCCGACATCGGGGGCCCGCAGCGGGAGAGCCTGCTGCGGCATCCGTTCAAGGCGCTCAAGCCGCCGGAGGTGCTCGGGCACAGCCAGAGCATGGTCAACGTCGACCTCGACCTCGGGGCGCTGTACGAACTGACCGACGGGACGAAGGGCGTCGTCCAGCCGCTGGGCGGGTTCCTCGGGGACGTCAACGCACCGCCGTACGTGAAGCTCAGCGGGGACGACCGGTTCGGGTCGGCGTCCGGCGAGACGATGTACGTCAACCTTGATCATCGGGAGAACATCAAGCGGCTGCTGGTCTTTGTGTACATCTATGACCAGACGCCGGCGTTCGACCGCACCCATGCGATCGTCACGCTGTATCCGAGCAACGGGCCGCGGATCGAGATAGGCCTCGACGAACGGCATCCGCAGGCCCGGTCCTGCGCGGTGGTGATGATCGAGAACGTCAAGGGCGAACTCTGGGTCCGGCGTGAGGTGAAGTTCGTCTACGGCTTCCAGGCCGAACTGGACCGGCTGTTCGGGTGGGGTCTGCAGTGGGGGCGCGGATACAAGACGAAGGCGGAGCGCTGACGCCGGGTCCTGGCCGGTGGTTGACCGCACCCGCGCGGCGGAGCCGCAGATCGACACAGCCCCGCGCCCCCGAAGGGGCGCTTCCGTCACCGTCCGATGAACTGCGGCCCTTGGGGCGGCAGGCGGAATTCCTCGTGCTGTACGGCTGTCACCGGGGGCGGGTAGCCGTAGCCCGCGTTGGCCATGGCCGGCTGGCTCGTCGGCTGGGGGTAGCCGTACGCGGGCTGCGTCGGCGGGGGCTGCTGCGGGTAGCCGTAGTCCGGCTGGGGCGGGACCGTCGTCGTCGGCTGTTCCGGTGGGAGGGGCTGGGAGAGCTCCGGCACCGGTGCCGGCTGAGCTGCCGCCGGCTCCGCCGCCGCCTCCGACTCGTCCACCGAGATGCCGAAGTCCGTGGCCAGGCCCCGGAGGCCGTCCGAGTAGCCCTCGCCGAGGGCGCGGAACTTCCAGCGCTCGCCGCGGCGGTAGAGCTCACCGCAGATCAGGGCGGTCTCCTGGCCCGTCTCGGGCTTGATGTCGAAGTAGGCCAGCGGATCGCCGTCGGCGGCCGTCGCGTCGTACAGCATGATGCGCAGGTCCCGTACGCGGTCGAAGGCGACGCCGTCCGCCGAAGCGACCAGAAGAATCTGGCCGACGCCGGGCTCGACACCGGCCAGATCTGTCTGGATGGTGTCGGTGAGGCCCTCGGCGCCCCGCTTCTTGCCGAGCCGCCAGACCTTCCCGGAGGGGTGCCGGGGCTGGTTGTAGAAGACGAAGTCCTCGTCGGAGCGCACCCGACCGTCGGGGCCGAGGAGCAGAGCCGAGGCATCGACATCCGGGACCCCCTGCCCGGGCGTCCAGCGCAGTACGGCGCGTACCGTCGTGGCTTCGAGCGGGACGTTCGACCCCTTCAACATCGCGTGCGTCATACGGTCATCCTGCCTTCTCCGTCCTGCTCACGACAACGCGGGGGTGCGACGGACCGTGCGCGCCTGTGTGCGTCCGCGTTACCAGAAATTCATGCCCTGCGGGAACCCCTGACATGGGTATCTACGTACTATTACCGGCCACCTGTGAACAGGTCACAGGTGACAATGAGTCACCACGGGGGAGCTCTATGCGTCATTTCGGGCACATCGCCCCGGAGGTGCGGCAGCGCCTCTTCCATCAGGAGCCGTGCGCGTTCAGCGCCGACTCCCCGGCCCGGCTGCTCTCCGTGGCCCTGGGCGCCACGCTCTACAGTCCGGCCACGCGGCCGCGGCTCGCCGACGACATCGTGAAACAGACCGGACGCGGCGTGGTCTCGATGGTGCTGTGCCTGGAGGACTCGATCGGCGACGAGGACGTGGCGCAGGGCGAGGAGAACCTCGTCCGGCAGTTCACCGACCTCGCGGAGCGGAACCGGGAGGGCGCCGCGGACCTGCCGCTGCTCTTCATCCGGGTCCGCACGCCCGAGCAGATCCCCGACCTCGTACGGCGCCTCGGGCCCGCCGTACGGCTGCTGTCCGGATTCGTACTGCCCAAGTTCACCGAAGAGCGCGGCATGCCCTTCCTGGAGGCCCTGGCGAGCTCCGAGGCGCACAGCGGGCGGCGGCTGTTCGCCATGCCGGTGCTGGAGTCGCCCCAGCTGCTCTACCGGGAGTCGCGGGTGGAGACCCTGGAGGGCATCTTCCGCGCCGTCGACAAGTACCGCGACAGGGTGCTGGCACTGCGCCTCGGCGTCACCGACTTCTGCTCGTCCTACGGGCTGCGCCGCGCCCCGGACATGACCGCGTACGACGTCCAGATCGTCGCCTCCGTCATCGCCGACGTGGTGAACATGCTGGGCAGAGCCGACGGCACCGGGTTCACGGTGACCGGACCGGTGTGGGAGTACTTCCGCGTGCAGGAACGTATGTTCAAGCCGCAGCTGCGCCGCAGCCCCTTCCTGGAGGGCCAGGCCGAGGAGCTGCGCGAGGCCCTCATCGAGCACGCCATGGACGGCCTGCTGCGCGAGATCACGATGGACCACGCCAACGGCCTGCTCGGCAAGACCTGCATCCACCCCTCCCATGTGCTGCCGGTGCACGCACTGTCCGTGGTCAGCCACGAGGAGTTCAGTGACGCCCAGGACATCCTGCGGCCGGAGCGCGGCGGCGGGGGTGTACTTCGGTCGCAGTACACGAACAAGATGAATGAGGTGAAGCCGCACCGCGCCTGGGCCGAGCGGACCCTGCTGCGGGCCGAGGTGTTCGGCGTGGCCAACGAGGACATCGGCTTCGTGGAACTGCTCGCCGCCGGAATCCCGGCCTGAACCGGCCGCACGGCCTCTATATCCAAGGGACGCATGAACAACGCAGTGAACGACGGGGTCTGGTCCGGCAGCTGGGTCGCCGAGCGGCTCGGGGTCCGGCTCGTGGGCGACGACGAGCTCACGGAGATGCTGGGGCTCGCCCTGCGCCGCAACCCCAAGCGGGCGCATCTGCTGGTCTCCAACGTGCTCGGCAAGCACGTACCGCAGTCACCGTCCGTGGTGTACGGCGCCGGGTTCGCCCTCGGCCGGCGCGTGCGGGAGCTCCTGGGCGCCGACGAGGCCGCCAGGGCGGTCGTCCTCGGCTACGCGGAGACGGCGACCGGGCTCGGCCACTCCGTCGCCGACGGCATCGGCCTCGCCCCGTATCTGCACTCCACGCGCCGTCCCGTCGCCGGGGTCGCCCGCGCGGGCGGCTTCGAGGAGTCCCACTCGCACGCGACGTCGCATCTGCTGCTGCCGGAGGATCCGGCGCTGCTGGTGGGAGACGGGCCGCTGGTCCTGGTCGACGACGAGTTCTCCACGGGGAACACGGTGCTGAACACGATCCGGGATCTCCATGAGCGGTATCCGCGGCGGCGGTATGTGGTGGTCGCGCTGGTGGACATGCGGTCGGCTGCGGATGCCGGGCGGCTGGAGGAGTTCGCGCGGGAGATCGGTGCGCGGGTGGATCTGGTGGCTGCTGCTTCGGGGACGGTGCGGCTGCCGGAGGGGGTGTTGGAGAAGGGGCAGGCGTTGGTGGCGCGGTATGAGGCGGAAAGTGCCGCGAGGGGTCGTGTGTCGTCTGCGGCGCCGTCAGGGCTGGTCGCGCAGTTCCCCGCGCCCCTGAAGCAGGGCGTTGCAGCGCCCTCGTCCGAGGAGGCGACGGAGAGCATCGAGGCCGACGTGCACGACCACCCCCTAGGGGCGCGGGGAACTGCGCGACCAGCCCCCACCGGCCCGCACCCGGACGACGAACCAACCGCCCCCCACGTCACCCGCGTAGACCTGTTCTGGCCCCAGGGCCTCCCCGACGGCGGCCGTCACGGCTTCACCCCCGCGCACCGGGCACGGCTGGAGAACGCCCTGCCCGCCATGGCCGCGCGGCTCGCCGAGGCGCTGCCCGAGAGCGCCCGGCGCGTGCATGTACTCGGCTTCGAAGAGCTGATGTACGCCCCCCTCCGCCTCGCCCGCGAGCTGGAGCAGAGCGCGGAAGGTGTCGAGGTCCGCTACTCCACCACCACCCGCTCACCCGTCCTCGCGGTCGACGACCCCGGCTACGCGATACGCACCCGCCTCGTCTTCCCGGCCCACGACGACCCGGCCGACGGCCCCGGCGAGCGCTACGCCTACAACGTCGCCGGCGCCGGCTTCGACGCCGTCATAGCCGTCGTCGACTCGACCGCCGACACCCCCGAACTGCACGCCCCCGAGGGCCTGCTGGCGCAGCTCGCCGCGCACGCCCCGCACGTTCTGCTGGCGGTCGTGCCGTCGTACGTCCCCGGCCCCCTGGCCATCCCCGAAAGGCCCTCCATGCTGCCCGAGCCCCTCCGCGGCCCCGCCTTCTCCTCGTACGCCCCCGAGGAGGTCGGCTGGCTGCTGCAGGACCTCTCGGACGTGACGCTGGAGGCCCCCACCGAGGAGCGCGAGGAGGCCATCCAGAGCGGCGGCGCGCACTACGCGGAGTCGCTGCCGGTGGAGTACCAGCCGAGCGAGCAGTACCAGGAGCTGTTCCAGGCGGCACTCGCGGAGTCGGCGGCGCGCCTCGCGCAGGCGGCCGGCGCGGTCACGGAGATCGTGCTCGCCGAACGCTCGCCCCGGCCGGTGCTGGTCTCGCTCGCCCGCGCGGGCACCCCCGTGGGCGTACTGATGCGCCGCTGGGCGCAGTTCCGGCACGGGCTCGAACTGCCGCACTACGCCGTGTCCATCGTGCGCGGCCGCGGCATCGACGCCAACGCGCTGCGCTATCTCGCCGCCCACCACGACCCGCGTGACGTCGTCTTCGTCGACGGCTGGACCGGCAAGGGCGCCATCACCCGCGAACTGACCGCGGCGATAGGGGAGTTCGAGGCGTCCGACGGCATCACCGGCTTCGACCCGGAGATCGCCGTACTGGCCGACCCGGGCTCCTGCGTACGGACGTACGGCACCCGCGACGACTACCTGATCCCGTCCGCGTGCCTCAACTCCACGGTCTCCGGCCTGATCTCCCGCACGGTCCTGCGCGCCGACCTGGTCGGCCCGCACGACTACCACGGCGCCAAGTTCTACCGCGAACTCGCCGGCGCCGATGTCTCCGTGGCCTTCCTGGACGCCGTCTCCGCACGCTTCCCGGAGGTCGTGGACGCCGTCGACGCGACGGCCAAGGAACTGCTGTCCGGCGACCGCGAGCCGACCTGGGAGGGCTGGGCCGCCGTCGAGCGCATCAGCGAGGAGTACGGCATCCACGACGTGAACCTCGTCAAGCCGGGCGTCGGCGAGACCACGCGGGTGCTGCTGCGCCGGGTGCCCTGGAAGATCCTGGCGCGGGCCGGGGCGGGCGCCGACCTGGACCATGTACGACTGCTGGCCGAACAGAGAGGGGTTCCGGTGGAAGAGGTGGCCGAACTGCCGTACACCTGCGTGGGGTTGATCCACCCCAAGTACACGCGGGGCGCGACGGGCGCCGACGGCCGGGCGGTGAACGTCTGATGCCGGTGCTGGTGGCGAGCGACCTCGACCGTACGCTGATCTACTCCGCCGCGGCCCTCGCGCTGACCATGCCGGACCCGCGGGCGCCCAGGCTGCTGTGCGTGGAGGTGCACGAGAGCAAGCCGCTGTCGTACATGACCGAGACGGCGGCCCAGCTGCTGACCGACCTCGGCGACGCGGCGGTCTTCGTGCCGACGACGACCCGGACCCGTAAGCAGTACCAGCGCATCAACCTGCCGGGCCCCGCGCCGAAGTACGCGATCTGCGCCAACGGCGGCCATCTGCTGGTCGACGGCGTCTCCGACCCCGACTGGAGCGCGCGGGTCGCGGCGCGGCTGGCCGAGCAGTGTGCGCCGCTGGCGGAGGTCCAGGACCACCTGATGGCGACGGCGTCCCCGGCGTGGGTACGCAAGCACCGCATCGCCGAGGACCTCTTCGCCTACCTGGTGGTGGAGCGTGAGCTGCTGCCCGAGGAGTGGGTGAAGGAACTCGCGGTGTGGGCGGAGAACCGGGGCTGGACGGTGTCGCTCCAGGGCCGCAAGATCTACGCCGTCCCCAAGCCGCTCACCAAGAGCGCCGCCATGCACGAGGTCGCCCGGCGCACCGGCGCGGACCTGACGCTGGCCGCGGGCGACTCCCTGCTGGACGCCGACCTGCTGCTGGCCGCCGACAGGGGCTGGCGCCCGGGCCACGGCGAGCTGGCGGACGACGACTGGACGGCCCCGGCGGTCAGTGCGCTGCCGGAGCGGGGGGTGCTGGCGGGGGAGCGGATCTTGCGGGAGTTCTTGAAGGCTGTCGCGCCCAAGAGCTCGGGCTGATCGGCCGCCGGGCGGCTGCGGGCGGTGTGTGGTTGATCGCGCAGTTCCCCGCGCCCCGCAGGGCGTCTCGGCTGCTGTCCGTCAGCCGCAGCAGCCTCCGCCGCAGCAGCCGCCCCCGCCCCCGCCACTGGCCCTGGGCGTGGGGGCCGGGGCCGACACCGTGCCGCCCACGGCCACCGTCGACAGGAGCTTGACCGTGTCGTCATGCCCGGCCGGGCAGCTCGCCGGGTCGGACGACTCCGCCATCGGCCGGCTCAGTTCAAACGTGTCGCCGCAACTGCGGCAGCGGTACTCGTAGCGAGGCATGCGCACAGGTTAGCTCCGTCAGTGCCCGCCGCCGCGCTCCTCACGGATCTGTGAGACGACCTCGGCCACCGTGTGCCGTACCGCTTCCGTCTCGGTCAGGAAGTGCCAGTAGTCCGGATGGCGGCCCTCCAGCGTGCCGATCGCCCGCTCCAGCCGGCCGACGGAGTCGTCCAGCGGGCGGGCGTGCCGCGGGTCGGGGGTGTTGCGCCCCGCCATGGCCAGCCGCTGGGCGTCCCGGATCGCGAAACGGGTCCGGTCGATCTCCTGCTGGGGATCCTTCTGCACGGCGTTCAGCCGCCGCAGCCGGTCACCGGCCGCCGACACCGACTCGTCCGTGCTGTTCAGCAGCGCCCGGACCGTCGACAGCAGCGCGGTGGCGTCCGGCCAGCGCTGCTCGTCGCGCGCGGCCTGGGCCTCCTTCAGCTTCAGCTCGGCCTGCCGTACGTGCTCCGCGGCACCGTCCGGGACGCCCTGCAGGTCCTGCCAGCAGGCCGCCGTGAACCGCCGCCGCAGCTCGCTCAGCACCGGCTCGACCTGCCCGGCACGGGTGGTGAGCGCCTGGGCGCGCGTCCGCAGCGAGACCAGCCGGTGGTCGATCTCGGCCGCCCGCTCCGGCAGCCGCTCGGCCTCCACCCGGACCGCTTCCGCCTCCCGCGCGACCCGCTCGGCACGCTCCAGCGTCTGCGGGACGCCATGCTGCCCGGCGCCCTGGTTGAGCTTGGTCAGCTCGGGCGCCAGGGCCGCCAGCCGCGCCGCGAGGTCGTCGGCCGTCAGCCCCGACCCTCGTACGGCGTCCAGGGCGTTCGAGGCGGCGAGCAGCCCTTGGCGGGCGCGCTCCACGGCCGGGGCGAGACGGGCCAGCTGGGTCTCCGCCTTGCCGAGCAGCGGCCCGAGCCCGTCGGCGAACCGGTCCAGCTCGCGCCTCATGGTGTCGAGGCCGTCCTTGGCCCTCGCCAGTTCCGTACGGGCGCGGGCGGCGGCCGAGGCCTCCAGGTCGTCACGGTCGAGGTCGTGGGCGTCGACGGCCTGGATGTACTGGCCGCTGGCCTCGTCGATACGCCGTCCGAGCGCCTCGAAGTCGGTGATCGCCCGGCGGGCGGCGGGGGAGTCGTCGACGGCCGCGATCGTCTCGATCGAGATCCGCAGATCCCGCTGGGCGGTGTCCAGCTCGTAGAACGCGGCCGCCGCCGCGTCCTTCGCGGCCTGCGCCTCGGCCCGCTGGCTCTCGGCCCGCCCCCCGAACCAGCGCCGGGTACCACCACCGGCGAAGGCGGCGGGGAGCACGGCGGGCAGGGCCAGGGCGGCGACGAGGGGGACGGCGATCAGGGCGAGGGTGTCACGGAGAGCGTGGCGGGACCGGGACCGGGACTGCGACCGAGGCCGGGACCGGGCGGCGGAACGCTCGGGCTGCTGGACCCCTGAGCGCGTCCGATGTCCCTGCACGCCCGGTACTGACGGCGAGTTCGGCTGCGGAGGTGTCGCCGTCACATCCCTCTCCCGTGCTGTCATTCACCCTTCCCGGTGTCATTCTCCCACCGGTTTAGGACGAACACACGGGCCGATTAGTTCGCGGTTCGCACCGTTAGTTCGCGGTTCGCACCGTGATTTGCCCGTCTCCGCTCTGCGCGGACACCACATGGGCGCTGGTGTCGTCCTTGGGCACCGACACGTCCACCGAGCCGTCGCCGGTCTCGGTCGTCACCCGGTACGTGGCCCGCGGCACCTCGATCGTCACCGAGCCGTCGCCGCTGCGGGTCTCCACCAGGTCCGGCACGGCGCCGAGTTCGAGCCGGACCGAGCCGTCACCGGTCTGCGCCTTCACCCGGCGCGAGGAGACGTCGGAGACATGCATGGAGCCGTCGCCGGTCTTCAGGTCCAGCGGACCGCTGGAGTCGGTGACCCGCACGGAGCCGTCCCCCGTACGAATGCTGAGCGGATCCTTGAACCCCTGGGCCCGCACGCTGCCGTCCCCGTCCTCGACCTGCACGGTGACGCCGCGCGGCACCTCGATACGGTGCTTGGCCGAGCAGTTGGTGATCATGCCGGAGCACTTCTCCCGCAGCACCAGCCGGTCGTCCTTCATCTCCCAGGTCACCTTGGGATCCGAGCCGATCGCGACGGACCCCTCGAACCACCGGGTGACCGCCACCGTCCCGGCCTTGTTCCCGTCGGCGGCGACGATCTCCAGCGCCGAGTCGTCGGAGTCCACGGTGAGTGTCCGTCCCTCCAGCGGGAAGGACCGGTGGTCGGGCTCCTTGTCGTCCCCGGCGTCGGCCCCGCAGGCGGCGACACCGGCGACGAGCATCACGACGACCGCGGCGACGGCGGCGGCGCGAGCGGGAACGGTACGGGCCATGACGATCTCCCCCTGAGACTTCCCCTGAGGCCGACCTCGGTGGCCCGGGACTTCAACGACTTCCTGCACGATCCCTCGACCGTACGGACGCCGGGCCCCCCGGGGGATCCGGGCTGCTCCCGGATCCATGGTGGGGATAACCCCAGGTGATCCCCGAGGTGATCCCCGAGGTGATCCCCGGACTTCCCGGCATCCCGGACAGCCCGGACAGCCCGGGATACGGGTTTGCGGGACATGGCCCCTGGCAAGGTAGGCTGTCGACTCGTTCTCGGGTGCGTAGCTCAGGGGTAGAGCGCCTGCCTTACAAGCAGGATGTCGGCGGTTCGAAACCGTCCGCGCCCACAGCGGAAGAGGTGCGCCCCCGCGGAGGGGCGGGGGGGGGGGGGGGAGTGAGGCGAGCGGCGCCCGCGCGAACTATCGCTCCGCGCCCCGCTCGGGCGCGGGTGGG
>NZ_JBHYJA010000007.1:0-6062 GCF_042740355.1 Streptomyces sp. NPDC059010 | reverse complement strand
GTCTATTGGTTCGGGGGTGCGTTGCTCGGGGTTGGCGCGCGGGCATACAACGCTGTTGGCGGGGGTTCCCAACCCGCCGCCCCCCCCCGGGTACCCGCCCCCCCCCGTTGCGGGGGGGGGACCTCGGCGTATCAGCGCTCCTTCTCCGCTAGCTCTCTTTCTCCGCCGTCGCCTCATGGGCGTGCTTCAGCTTCGTGCGGGCGTCGACGCGCTCCGCTCCGGCCATCTCCGACCAGTAGCGGTGCCCGCTGACGAACACCGCGAGCTCGTGCTCGCGCCGCCGGAGCTTCTCCACCTCGGCCTGCTCGTCCCGCGTCCAGCCGGGAGAGGCGGGGCGTTCGACCTTGCGCCAGCCGTTGTCGTCGCTGAATCCGTCCAGGGGCACGACCGACCAGGGAAGCCGCCTCAGCAGAGCCGACAGCTCGGCCCGGACCTGATGCAGCTCCTCCTGGCCGGCTAGGAGGTCACTCGGAAAGTCATAGGACGTAGCCACGGCGCAATGCTACGCCTGTTCGATTTTGGGTGGCGACCGCCTTTGGGCGGTTCATGCGAACGAGTGTGTGGGGACGTTCTGCCCCTGAGACGATCGAGGGCATGGCGGACTCCTTCATGCAGGTCAATGCCCTCATCGTCGATGCCACCGACCCCGAGCGGCTCGCCGCGTTCTGGTCCGAGTTGCTCGGCAGGCCGGTCGTGGGCCGCACGGGCCCGTATGTGTGGCTTCGGCGGGAGAACGGCCTCGGCCTGGGCTTCCAGCAGACCTGCGAACCCAAGACGGGCAAGAACCGCATGCACTTCGACATCACCTCGCCCGACCCCGCGGCCGAGGAGCAGCGGGTGGAGGCGCTCGGTGGGCGCCGGCTGGGGCAGTACGACGACGGGGGGTTCCTGGTGATGGCGGACCCCGAGGGCAATGAGTTCTGCATCATCCCTGAGGGCTCCTTCGAGCTCGATGACGAGGGGCGCGCGAACTACCTCGGCTAGAGGGCTGTTGGCCGCGTCGTCGGAAGTCAGGGCGGGGTCAGTGCCGACGGCCTGCTGGCGGCCGGAGGCCGTCGGCGCTGTGTTCCTTCAACTCGTGGGACCGAACCGGCCCGCTGAACGGTCCGGAGCGGGTGGCTAGTGGCCGGCCTGCCTCAACTCCCCTACCAGGCGCGCCGTCACCGGCGTAGCCACCTCGTGCTGTTGTGCCGCGCGGAGCAACGCGCCGCCGATGGCGTCCAGTTCGAGGGGGCGGCCCGCTTCGGCGTCGCGCTGCATCGACGACTTCGTACCGGGCGGGAACGCGTCGTAGCGGGCGAGGGCCTGGGCCGGGTCGGCGGGGCCGCCGCAGGCTCGGCTGACGGCCGCCGTCTCCTCTGCCACGGACGTCAACTCCTCGCGGTGGACGGTGCGTACGTCGCCGAGGGGGAGGGCGTGGCGGGTGGTGAGGAGGGCGAAGGGGGCCAGGAACGACATCTTCGCCCAGAGGGCCGCCGTCTCGTCGGGGAGGACGCGGGTGGTGGGGCCCGCCGAGTCGAGGGTCGCTGCCAGGGAGGCCAGGCGGTCGTCGGGGACCGCGTCGCCGGTCAGGTCGATCTCGGCGAAGGGGCTCGGGTGCTCGATCTCCCCGGCCGCCACGCGCGTCGACTCGGCGCGGATGGCGGCGGGGGCCACCCGGTCGGCGCCGTATCGGGCGCGGAGGGGGCGGGGGTGTTCCACGCCGTTCAGGAAGGGGACGACCAGGGCGTCGCCCAGCGCCTCGGGCGGGACGCGGGTCAGAGCGGTGTCGAGGGCGGTGGCCTTGACCGTGATCAGGCAGGCGTCGACCGGCTCGCGGAGTTCGGTGTCCGCCTCCACCTCGGCCGTGAAGTCCCCGAACAGGCCGCTGCGGACGCGGATTCCGGTCGTACGCAGAGTCCTGGCCGTCTCGTCGCCGGCCAGGCAGATGACGCGGTGGCCCGCCCTGGACAACAGTGCGGCCAGCAGACCGCCTATGCCGCCCGGGCCCAGTACCGCCACGCTGAGTCGGTCGTTCGCCGTCGTGCCGTTCGCCGTCATGCGAATCCTCTCGTCGGTCGACCCCTGAATGGTGGCCGCCTCTGAGGTGATCATGGCAGACAGCGCCCTTCTCGGGGGAGACTGGACGCATGTGCCGCAGCATCAAGACGCTCCGTCCGCCCGTGTTGCCCGAAGAGGCGACGGAGGAAGAGATCCGGGCCGCCGCCCTCCAGTACGTACGCAAGGTCTCCGGCTTCCGGGCCCCGGCCGCGCACAACCGCGAGGTCTTCGACCGCGCCGTGGACGTGATCGCTCAGGCGACGGCCGAACTGCTCGACGGACTGGAGGTGCGGGGGGCCGCGGTGGCGCGCAAGGCCGGGTGACCTCGGAGGGCGGGTCACGTCGGAGGCGGGTGACGTCGGAGGGCGGTCACGCCGTAGGGCGGGGCAGGCAGCGCCCCCTACGCCGGCCCCCGCCGCACCAGATACGTGGCCACCGCCCCCGCCCCGAACAGCGCTGCCACCGACACCCCCGTCGCCAGCCATGTCGCGCCCAGCCACTGGGCGCCGAAGTAGCCGAGGGCCACGCTGTAGACGGCCCAGGTGAGGCCGGCCAGGGCGGACCAGGGGAGGAAGTCGCGGGCGCTGCGGTGGGTGGCGCCGGCGCCGAGGGAGACGACCGAGCGGCCGGCGGGGGCGAAGCGGGCGAGGACGACCAGGGCGCCGCCGCCCCGGGCCAGGGCGGCGCCGAGACGTTCCTGCGCAGATGTCAGGCGGCGGGAGCGGGCGATCGCGCGGTCCAGTCGGGCGCCGCCGCGCCGGGCGACGCGGTAGGCGACGAGGTCGCCCAGGACGGAGGCCGTCGCCGCGCAGAGCGTGAGGGCCAGGATGTCCGGGACCTCGCCGGGCACCTCACCGGTCGCGGCACCCGAGCCCGCCGCCGCGGCCGTCGCCGCCATGATCACCAGAACGCCGCTGGGCAGCACCGGCAGGAACACGTCCAGCAGGATCGACAGCGCCACTACGACATAGATCCATGGGCTCGCCGTAAGCGAACCCACATCCTCGAAACCCTCCAGCACCGCAACTCCCCGTTGACCCCCGTGGCCAGACCGTGCCGCGATGTCGCGGGGGAGCGGCAGGGGCGGCCTATGACAGCCATACAGCGTACGCCGGGCGTGTGACAGGAGATTCATCGGGGGCTCGTGTGTTCGGTACAGGATGTTCACTCACCTGCACCGGACCGACAGGCGACGGCGCCCGCACCCGCGTGAGCCTCGCGGGTACGGGCGCCGTCGTGCCGGGCGGCCGCCGTACGGGGACGTTGTACGGGGCCGAAGGGCCGCAGGGGCTGAGCCGTCAGGCGGCGACCGGGGCCTGGTCGGCCGTCGTCGCGCCCTGCGTCCCGGTGCGCTTGGCGAACAGCCGGTCCAGGCCGAACGCGCCGGAGCCGGTGAAGATCAGCAGGAACATGGCCCAGCAGTACATGGCGGCGCCTTCGCCCTGGTTCTCGATGGGCCACAGGGCCTGCGGCTGGTGGACCTTGAAGTACGCGTAGGCCATGGCGCCGGAGGCTATGAAGGCCGCGGCGCGGGTGCCGAGGCCGAGCAGGACAAGGCTGCCGCCGACGAGTTCGATCACCGCGGCGTACCAGCCGGGCCAGGTGCCGGCCTGCACGGTCTGGCCGCCGAACGTGCCGAAGAGCGAGTTGGCGCCGTGGCAGGCGAAGAGCAGGCCGACGACGATGCGGAACAGGCCGATGGCATACGGCTGGGCGCTGTTCAGGCGTCCGGTCATGTGGGGGACTCCTCGGTCTGGATGCTGGCCGTCCCTGGAAAGAACGGCCTGGGGACGAGTACTGATCGGTAGGGAACACGTTAGGTAGCCCTAATCAACACTTGCAAGTTCAACATTTGGCCAGACTTCGGCCTCGGCAGCCCCGTCCGCCCCGGAAACAACCGCACGTAGCGCCGCCCTCGCCACCGCATCCGCGTCCGAAAGAGTGACCGAATCCACACCTGGCCGCGCCCCCGCGGCCGTCACCCAGTGCACACCCTCCGTGGGCACCCCGAACGCGAAGCGTCTCGGATGCGTCCGGCCCTGACGGTCGATCAGCCGGTACGGCCGCGGCGTCACGTCCAGCCCGCCGGTCTCGTAACCGTCGACGGTGTGCGGGCGGCACTGCCCGGTCTTCAGCAGCCGGGCCAGCAGGTCGTCGGCGCTGCGGCGCAGGTCGGGTTCCGGCAGCCGCGCCTCGATCAGAGCCGTCGCACGGACCGCCGAGCCGGGCACCTCCGGGGAGTGCGCCACCCAGGCCCCCTCCTCTTCCCGCACGTCCAGCCGTGGCCCGAGCACCTCCACCACCCCCGCCTCCATCAGTGCCACCAGTTCCTCGACGCGCCGCCGGGGCGGGCCGATGGACAGGAAGGCGTTGAGCGGGGTGTACCAGCGGTCCAGGTGGTCCCGGCGGGAGGTGCCGGTGAGGCCGGCGTGGTCGACGATCAGCCGGAGTTCGTTGCGCAGGTCGCGCAGCACATCGAGGGCCGACTTCAGCGGGCCGTCCACATTGCCCCGGGCGGCGTGCACGGCGTCCTCGCGCAGATACGCCAGCAGCCAGTCGCGCCACTGCCCCGGATCGGCGAAGTCCTGCCCCGTATACGGCCGGGAGACCCGGTCCCAGCTCCAGCGCTCCCCCTCCGGCACACCGAACTCGTGCAGCAGGGCCGCCTCTTGGGGGTCGCGGTGCGGGAGGGCCAGGAAGCGTGCGGTGAACTCCGGGCGCCGGGCGTCGGCCGGTATCAGCGCCGTGTAGTACACCGCCTCCACCTCCTTCGCCACCAGCGGCCATATCTCCGTGAGGAAGTCCGGCGCCTCGCCGGAGTCCGCGCGCTTGCGGAAACCGGCGATCACCTCGGGCGTCAGGACCAGCGGGAGATGGCGGCCGTACGGCCCCTTCGCGTTGTCGCCGCGCGCCTGGTAGGGGATGCCGCGCCGGGAACCGGCGTACAGCCGCGGCTCGTTGCCGGACGGGACGTACCGCAGACCGGGGCCGTCCTCGGACTGGACGAAGCGGCCGCCGCGGCCGGTCGTCAACAGGGCCATGTGGTCGAAGAAGTTGAGGCCCAGGCCGCGCAGCAGCACCGGCTCACCGGCGGATATGGCGCAGAGGTCGACGTCGGCCGGGTTCGCGGGCGCCACGTAACGCAGGCCGTGGCGTTCGGCGTACGCCGTGAGGCGGCGCTGTGTCATGTCGGCGGCCGTCGGCAGATGGCCCTGGGCCAGCACCACGGCGGACAGGCCGGGCAGGGTGCGGCCGTCGTCGAGGGCGAGGGCCTGGCGGCCGTCGGGTGCGTGGTCGAGGCGTATCGCGCGGGCCGTGTGTGTCTCGACGCGTATCCCGGGCGGCGCCTCGCGCACGACCTTCGCGAACACCCACTCCAGGTAACGGCCGTAGTGGGCGCGGGTCGGGTACTCGTCCGGGCCGAGCGTGCCCGTCGCCCAGTCGTGCAGGCTGGGGCCCGGCCGGATCGGGCCCGAGCAGTCCACGCTGTCGTCGGTGAACAGTGTGACCTGCGAGGACACCGTGTTCATCAGCAGCTCGGCCGACTGCGCGGTCCGCCATACCCGCCCGGGTCCGGGCGGCGCCGGGTCGACCACATGGACCGTGAGGCGGGCGCCGGGCGGCAGGAGTTCGGGGGCGGAGGCGCAGAGGCGTTCCAGGACGCTGGTGCCGCGGGGGCCGGCGCCGACCAGGGCGACGGAGACCGTGGGGGAGTCCGGGGTCGGTGCGGAGGTCGGTGCAGTCAAAAGGGTGACTCCCGGGCGTGTGGGGCGCAGTGGAGCGAGCCGCTGGATGGAAGCGGACGGTCCGGCTCATCATGCCGTCGGGAGCGGGGGTGACCGAGCCCGGGGGTGTGTGAGTGTGGGATGCCTCACAGGTATCGCGGGTGAATGGGGGGCGAGTTCGGACTTCGCGGGGGGTTTGGGGGATTTGAGTGCGTTGGCGGCTGCGGGTGGTTCGTGGTTGCTCGCGCAGTTCCCCGCGCCCCTGAAGGTGCGTCCACTGCACGCCCTCAAGGCTGT
>NZ_JBHYJA010000006.1:216590-293926 GCF_042740355.1 Streptomyces sp. NPDC059010 | reverse complement strand
GCCCTCGGCGTCAAGCAGTCCGGCGTGGTGCTGAAGTACATCGCCGCCGCCCGCGAGAAGGGCCTCGGCGTCATCTTCATCACCCACAACCCCCATCACGCCTACATGGTCGGCGACCACTTCAGCGTCCTACGTCTCGGAACGCTGGAACTGAGCGCCGAGCGCAGCCGGATCACGCTTGAGGAACTGACCAACCACATGGCCGGCGGTGCCGAACTGGCCGCGCTCAAGCACGAGTTGAGCCAGGTGCGCGGGGTGGACGTCGAGGAGCTTCCGGAAGAGGAGGACCTGACCGCACCCGTAGCGACCGCACCCGCTGCTGCCGCGTCCGACGACCCGGCCTGACTGCAGCTGACGATCCACCCTTTCCTACCGACCGAAGGCATTCCCCATGAAGATCGCCCTCGACCCGTACATGATCCGCAACGTGCCGTTGCTCGAACTCCCGGCCGTGGTGGCCGAGTTGGGCTACGAGTGGATCGAGCTCTCCCCCCGGGAGGACTTCATCCCCTTCTTCCGGCACCCGCGCGTCGACGACGCCACCGTACGGAAGTTCCGCAAGGCCCTGGACTCGGCCGGTGTCGGCATCTCCTCGCTGCTGCCGCTGTTCCGCTGGTCCGGCCCGGACGAGGACGCCCGCCAGGCCGCCGTACGCTACTGGAAGCGGTCCATCCAGATCTGTGCGGACCTCGGCGTGGACAGCATGATCTCCGAGTTCAACGGCCGCCCCGAGGACCCGGACCGCAGCGAGGCCCAGTTCTGGCGCTCGATGGACGAGTTGCTCCCCCTCTTCGAGCGGGAGGGCATCACGCTCACCCTGGAGCCGCACCCGGACGACTTCATCGAGAACGGCTACGACGCGATCAACCTGATCCGGGGCATCAACCACCCGAGCGTCAGCTTCCTCTACTGCGCGCCGCACACCTTCCACATCGGCAACGACGCCCCCGGCATCATCAAGTACGCCGGCGACCTGCTCACCCACGTCCACCTCGCGGACGCCCTCGACCACACCGCGTCGTCCGGCAACCGGTACATCCTCAACCCGCCCGGCACGCCGGCCCGGATCCACCAGCACCTGGACATCGGCCAGGGTGAGGTCGACTTCGACGAGCTCTTCCGCGAGCTGCGGGCCAACGGCTTCGACGGGACCCTGACCGCCTGCGTCTTCGCCTGGGAGGAACGGGCCAGGGAGTCTTCGCTGTTCATGCGCGAGAAGATCGCCGAGCATCTGTCCAAGTAATCCTGAGCAATCCGGACAACCTATTGACATGACATTTGAGCGCAAGGCATCGTACTGACGAGCTTTTAAAGCGCTTTAAGTCACGAAGGGGAACCAGTCTGATGCCGTTCGAAGTGCTGACCATCGGCCGTGTGGGAGTGGATGTGTATCCGCTCCAGACCGGCATCGGGCTGGCCGAGGTCACCTCGTTCGGCAAGTACCTGGGCGGCAGCCCGACGAATGCCGCCGTCGCTGCCGCCCGGTACGGACACTCCGCCGCCGTGATCACCAAGACGGGGCGGGACCCGTTCGGGGACTTCGTCCGGACCGCGCTGGACGGGTACGGGGTCGACCCCCGCTTCGTCGGTACGTCGGACATCGCGCCGACGCCGGTGACGTTCTGCGAGATCTTCCCTCCGGACGACTTCCCGCTGTACTTCTACCGGCTGCCCAAGGCTCCCGACCTGGACATTCAGGTGGATGAGCTTGACCTGAGCGCGGTGCGGGACGCGGCGGTCTTCTGGTTCACGGGAACCGGGCTGAGCGAGGAGCCGAGCCGCTCGGCCACCCTCGCCGCGCTCGCGTACCGGGCCAAGGCCGGGACGACGGTGTTCGACCTCGACTGGCGGCCGATGTTCTGGGCCGATCCGGCCGAGGCACGGTCGCACTACGCCGAGGCGTTGCGCCATACGACGGTGGCCGTCGGGAACCTCGACGAGTGCGAGGTCGCCACCGGGGAGCGTGAACCGTACGCCGCGGCCAAGGCGCTGCTCGCCGCCGGGGTGGAACTGGCCGTGGTGAAGCAGGGCCCGAGGGGCGTGCTGGCCATGGACCGCGACGGCACCGCCGCCGAGATCCCGCCAGTACCGGTGGACGTGGTCAACGGCCTCGGTGCCGGGGACGCGTTCGGCGGGGCCCTGTGCCACGGGCTGCTGTCCGGCTGGGACACCCGCCGCACGGTCGCCTTCGCCAACGCCGCCGGGGCCATCGTCGCCGGCCGGCTGTCCTGCTCCGACGCGATGCCGACCGAGGCCGAGGTGGAGGACAAGCTCCGCGAGGCGAACCCCAGCCCGACTGATCGAAAGGCGTGACGACGTGCCCTCCACCCATGTGAGCCGGATCGTGGACGCCCGGGTCAATGATCCCGGCGCCATCGCGGCCGCCGCAGCCCGCCGTGTGAAGGCCACTTCGCTGCTCGGCGAGCACGGCAAGGCGATGATCATCGCCGCCGACCATCCCGCGCGCGGCGCCAACGGAGTCGGCGGCGACCCCAACGCCATGGCCGACCGCTTCGAGCTCCTCGACCGGCTGTGCATCGCGCTGGAACGCCCGGGTGTGACCGGCGTGCTGGGCACCGCCGACATCCTGGAAGACCTGCTGCTGCTCGGCGTCCTGGACGGCAAGAGCGTCTTCGGCTCCATGAACCGCGGCGGGCTCGCGGGCAGCGTCTTCGAGATCGACGACCGGTTCACCGGCTACGACGCCGAGGCCATCGCGACGATGGGCTTCGACGGCGGCAAGATGCTCACCCGCATCGCACTCGGAGATCCCGCGACGCCCTCTGTCCTGGAGAACACGGCCCGTGCGGTCGATGAGCTGAATGACCGTCAGCTGATCGCGATGGTGGAGCCGTTCCTGTCCGTCTGGCAGGACGGCAGGATCCGCAACGACCTGTCGACGGACGCGGTCATCAAGTCGATCACGATCGCCTCGGGGCTGGGCCGCCGTACCGCCTACACCTGGCTGAAGCTGCCGGTCGTGGACGAGATGGAGCGCGTTCTCGCCTCGTCCACACTGCCCGCGCTGCTGCTCGGCGGCGAGGTCAAGGACGCCGAGGCCGCGTTCGCCTCCTGGGGCAAGGCGCTCAAGCAGCCCACCGCGCAGGGCCTGGTCGTCGGCCGTTCCCTGCTCTACCCCGCGAGCGGCGATGTCGCCGGTGTCGTGGACCGGGCGGTGAGCCTGCTGTGACCGACACCTCCAAGTACCACCTGCCCGCCGGAAGTTCGGCAGACAGCGACTACGACGTCCTGGTCACGCCGGAGTCGGCGGGCTGGGGATACTCCGGGCTCAGGATCCTGACCCTGCGGCCCGGTGAGGCACACGCCCTGTCCACCGGGGATTCCGAGCTCCTGGTCCTGCCGCTGACGGGCTCCTGCACCGTCACCACGGACGGCACGGCCTTCGAACTCGCCGGCCGGACAGGCGTGTTCGCCTCGCCCACCGACTTCGCCTACCTCCCCCGCCAGTCGGAGGCCCTGATCAGCAGCGCATCCGGTGGGAGGTTCGCGCTGCCCTCCGCCCGTACCGAGCAGGGAGGTCAACCAGCTCGGTACGGGCGCAAGGAGGACGTCCCCGTCGAGCTGCGCGGAGCGGGGGCGTGCTCCCGGCAGGTCAACAACTACTGCCTGCCCGGCACTTTCGACGCCGACCAGCTGCTGGTGTGCGAGGTCCTCACGCCGGGCGGCAACTGGTCGTCGTATCCGCCGCACAAGCACGACGAGGCGCGGACGGACGACGCGGGCAATCCGGTCGAGTCGGAGCTGGAGGAGATCTACTACTTCGAGGTCTCCGGCGACGGACACGGCTTCGGATACCAGCGCGTCTACGGCACCCCCGAGCGGCCGATCGACGTGCTCGCCGAAGTCCGCTCCGGCGACACCGTCCTCATTCCGCACGGCTGGCATGGCCCGTCGATCGCCGCCCCCGGCTACGACCTCTACTACCTCAACGTCATGGCCGGCCCCGGCCAGGACCGCGCCTGGCTGATCTGCGACGACCCCGCCCACGGCTGGGTCCGCGGCACCTGGGACGCCCAGGACATCGACGACCGGCTGCCGTTCGCGGCCGAGGAGAACGAGTGATGGAATCGATCAGGCTGACCACCTCCCAGGCGCTGGTCCGCTTCCTCGCCAACCAGTACAGCGAGCGCGACGGCCAGGAGCAGCGCCTCATCCCCGGCATGTGGGGCATCTTCGGCCACGGCAACGTCGCCGGCATCGGACAAGCCCTGCTCCAGGCCGCCGTCACCCGCGAGGCCGATCTGCCGTACTACCTCGCCCGCAACGAGCAGGGCATGGTCCACGCCTCGGTGGCGTACGCCAAGATGCGCGACCGGCTCGCCACCTTCGCCTGCACCGCGTCGACCGGGCCCGGCTCCACCAACATGATCACGGGTGCGGCGCTGGCCACGACCAACCGGCTGCCGGTGCTGCTGCTGCCGTCCGACATGTTCGCCACCCGCGCCGCCGACCCCGTGCTCCAGCAGCTGGAGGACACCCGGGGCGGGGACGTCACGGTCAACGACGCCTTCCGCGCCGTATCGAAGTACTTCGACCGCATCCAGCGCCCGGAGCAGCTCATCCCCGCCGCGCTCGCCGCGATGCGGGTACTCACCGACCCGGTGGAGACCGGGGCCGTCACCCTCGCGCTGCCGCAGGACGTGCAGGCCGAGGCCTACGACTGGCCGACCGACTTCTTCCGGCGCCGGGTGTGGCATGTGGGCCGCCCGGTGCCGGAGCACGCCGCCGTCGAACGGGCCGCCGCGCTGCTGCGGAACGCCAAGAAGCCGCTGATCGTGGCCGGTGGCGGCGTCGTCTACTCCGGTGCCGAGACCGCCCTGCGCGCGTTCACCGAGGCCACCGGCATCCCGGTCGCCGACACCCACGCCGGCAAGGGCGCGGTGCCGTGGGACCACCCGTACGCGGTCGGCGGCATCGGTTCGACGGGCTCGTACGCGGCGAATGAGCTGGCTCGTCAGGCCGATGTCGTCCTGGGCATCGGCACCCGGTACTCCGACTTCACGACTGCCAGCCACACCGTCTTCGGCAATCCGGACGTCACGTTCGTCAACCTCAACGTGGCCCGTCTGGACGCCGTCAAGCACTCGGCGGAGCCGCTGGTGGCCGACGCCCGCCTCGGCCTCCAGTCACTCGCCGGGGTCCTGTCGGAGTGGGAGGTCGAGCCGAAGTACCGGGCGCGCGCCCGCCAACTCATCGCTCGTACAAGGGAGATCGAGGAGGAGTGCTTCGCGCCGGACCGCAACACCGGCGACCTGCCCGCCCAGACCCAGATCCTCGGCGCGCTCAACGACGTCCTCGCCGACCGTGACGTGGTCATCAACGCCGCCGGATCCATGCCCGGCGACCTCCAGCAACTATGGCGGGCGCGGGACCCGAAGGCCTACCACGTCGAGTACGCCTACTCCTGCATGGGCTACGAGGTCGCCGCCGGCGTCGGCGCAAAGATGGCCGACCCGTCGCGTGAGGTCGTCGTACTCGTGGGCGACGGCTCGTATCTGATGATGGCTCAGGAGATCGTGACCATGGTCTCCGAGGGCCTGAAGGTCATCATCGTCCTGGTCCAGAACCACGGCTTCGCCTCCATCGGCGCGCTGTCGGAGTCCCTCGGATCGCAGCGCTTCGGCACCAAGTACCGCTTCCGCGACGGGGGTTCGGGCCAGCTCGACGGCGACGTCCTCCCCGTCGACCTCGCCGCCAACGCCTCCTCGCTCGGCGCCGACGTCCTGCACGCCACGAGTGTGGAGGAGTTCCGCTCGGCGATGGAGAAGGCCAAGGCCGCCACCCGCACCACCGTCGTCCACGTCGAGACCGACCTCCACGGGCCCAACCCGCCCGGCCACGGCTGGTGGGACGTCCCCGTCAGCCAGGCCTCCGCCCTGGAATCCACCCGAGCCGCGTACGAGACCTACGCCGCCCACAAGCAGGCCCAGCGCCACTACCTGTAAGGACGCGTTCCCGTGAAGACCATCCAGCACTGGATCAACGGCGGTCCCACTCCGGGCTCCGCCGCCGACACGCAGCCGGTGTTCAACCCGGCCACCGGTGCCGAGCAGGCCCAGCTCGTCCTGGGCGGCGCCTCCGACGTGGACACCGCGGTCGCCGCCGCCTCCGCAGCGTTCGAGACCTGGTCCGAGTCCTCCCTCACCCAACGCACCCAGGTCATGTTCAACTTCCGCCAGCTCCTCGTCGAGCACGAGGAGGAGCTCGGCCGGATCATCTCCGCCGAGCACGGCAAGACCGTGGACGACGCCCGCGGCGAGATCACCCGCGGCCGCGAGGTCGTGGAGTTCGCCTGCGGACTGGGCGACGTGCTCAAGGGCGCCTTCTCCGACCAGGTCTCGCGCGGCGTGGACGTGCACAACTTCCGCCAGCCGCTCGGCGTGGTCGCGGGCATCACCCCGTTCAACTTCCCGGCCATGGTGCCGCTGTGGATGCACCCGATCGCCATCGCCACCGGCAACACCTTCATCCTGAAGCCGAGTGAGCGCGACCCCTCCGCCGCGAACTTCGTCGCCGAGCTGTATCAGAAGGCCGGTCTGCCCGACGGCGTCTTCAACGTCGTCCACGGCGGCAAGCCCGCCGTCGACGCGATCCTCACCCACCCCGGCATCAAGGCCGTCTCCTTCGTCGGCTCCACCCCCATCGCCAAGTACGTCCACGAGCAGGCCACCGCCCACGGCAAGCGCGTCCAGGCCCTCGGCGGCGCCAAGAACCACGCCGTCGTCCTGCCCGACGCCGACCTCGAATTCGCCGCCAACCACATCACCGCCGGCGCCTACGGCTCCGCGGGCGAACGCTGCATGGCCGTCTCCGTGGCCGTCGCCGTGGGCGAGGCGGCCGACGGGCTGGTCGAGGTCCTCACGCGCAAGGCCCGCGAGGTCAAGGTCGGCCCCGGGGACCGGCCCGGCACCGACATGGGCCCGCTGGTCACCAAGGCCGCCCAGGAGCGCGTGGAGAACGCGGTCGGCGGTGCCGCCGCGCAGGGCGCCACCGTCGTGGTGGACGGCCGTGGGCTGAAGGTCGAGGGACACGAGGAGGGCTTCTTCACCGGCCCGTCCCTGCTCGACCACGTCACCGCCGAGATGGACGCCTACAAGGAGGAGCTCTTCGGCCCGGTCCTCGCGATCGTCCGCGCCGACTCCCTCGACCAGGCCATCGACCTGATCAACGCCAACCCCTACGGCAACGGCACCGCCCTGTTCACCGCCTCCGGCGAGGCCGCCCGCCGCTTCCAGCGGAAGGTCGACGTCGGCATGATCGGCGTCAACGTCCCCGTCCCGGTCCCGATGTCGTACTACTCCTTCGGCGGCTGGAAGGACTCCCTCATCGGCGACTCCCCCGTCCACGGCCCCGAAGGCATCCGCTTCTACACCCGGCCGAAGGTCGTCACCACCCGCTGGCCCCAGACCGAGCAGCAGGTCACCGCCGGCTTCAACTTCCCCACCTCCAGCTGAGGCATCCCCCCGCGCCCCCACACATCGACCGGTAGGAGGTGGCCATGGCCGTCAGGGACGACGCGCACCAGGCCCTCACACCAAGCGGTACAGCAAGCAGTACCGCCAAGGACAGCGCTTCTCCGGAGGTCTACCGGAGGCTACGGCTCATCACCGTCATCGCCACCTTCGGCGGACTCCTCTTCGGCTACGACACCGGCGTCATATCCGGCGCGTTGCCCTTCATGTCCCTCTCCGCCGAGAAGGGCGGGCTCGGGCTCACCCCGCTGACCGAGGGGATCGTCGCCTCGTCGCTGGTGCTCGGCGCGGCCTTCGGGGCGCTGTACGGCGGGCGGCTCGCCGACCGGCACGGGCGCAGGCGGACGATCCTCGGGCTCGCCGTGCTGTTCTTCGTCGGTGCGCTGGGTACCGCGCTCGCGCCCGGGCTCGAAGTGATGGTGCTGTTCCGGGTGCTGCTCGGGCTGGCCGTGGGCGGTGCGTCCGCGACGGTGCCCGTGTTCATCGCCGAGCTGGCCCCCGCCGAGCACCGTGGCCGTCTGGTGACACAGAACGAACTGATGATCGTGACCGGGCAGTTGCTGGCGTACACCTCCAACGCGGTCATCGCCAGGACCCTGGGCGAGGGCGGCGTATGGCGCTGGATGCTCGCGATCGCCGCGGTGCCGGCCGTGGCGCTGTGGATCGGGATGTTCTTCGTGCCGGAGTCACCACGATGGCTGGCCTCTCGCGGGCGGTTCGACGAGGCGGCGAGCACGCTGGCGCGGATCCGTGACGCGCGGGTCGTGGACGCGGAGTTCGCCGAGATCAGGAGCCGGGTCGCGGCCGACGCGGACCGGCCGCAGGCCGGCTGGCAGGATCTGCGTACTCCGTGGATACGGCGCATCGTGACCGTCGGGCTGGGGCTGGCCGTGCTGTCGCAGCTGACCGGCGTCAATTCGATCATGTACTTCGCGCCGACGATCCTGCTGGACACCGGGCTCGGCACGCAGGCGGCCCTGACGGCCACCATCGCCAACGGCGTCGTCGCGGTGATCGCGGTGTCGACCGGCATGTGGCTGCTGGGCCGGTTCGGGCGGCGTCCGATGCTGCTGACCGGGCAGGTCGGCGTCACCGTGTCGCTGGTGCTGATCGCGCTGTGTTTCCTGCTCCTGCCTCAGTCGTCGGTGCGCAGCTATCTGGTGCTCGCGTCCATGCTGACCTTCCTGCTGTTCATGCAGGGCTGTATCGCGACCGTGTTCTGGCTGATGCTCTCGGAGATCTTCCCGCTGCGGCTGCGCGGCTTCGCGATGGGCACGGCCGTGTTCGGCACCTGGATGGCCAACTTCGTGGTCACGCTGGTGTTTCCGCCGCTGATCGACGCGGTCGGCGGGACCACGTTCCTGATCTTCGCCGCGGTCAATGTGGCGACGTTCTTCTTCTATCTCCGCACCATCCCCGAGACCAAGGGCCGCTCGATGGAGGCCATCGAGTCCCACTTCCGGCGCCAGTTCGCCGCCTGATCCCCATCTCCCCTCCCCCTTCTCCTCCCAGTTCTCCTTCCAGGATTTTCGAAAGGCACCGCCATGACCACCTCCGCCAAACCCCTGTCCGTCGCGGTGATCGGAGCCGGCATGGCCGGCCGCAGCCACGCCGCCGGATACCGCAACGTCAACACGGTCTTCGGGGCCGGCCTGCCGCCGGTCCGGCTGGCCGCGATCGCCGACGCCAACATCGCGCTCGGTGAGGACGCGGCGCGTCGGTACGGGTTCGAGAAGGCGCTTCCGAGCTGGGAGGCCGTGGTCGAAGACCCGACGATCGACGCCGTCAGCATCGTCGTCGGCAATGCGCTGCACCGGCCGATCGCGGAGGCGCTGGTCGCGGCGGGCAAGCATGTGCTGTGCGAGAAGCCGCTGGCCGGGTCGATGGCGGACGCCCGTGCGATGGCCGAGCTGGAGCGCACGGCCGAGGTTGTGACGTCCGTCGGCTACACCTTCCGCCGGGCCCCCGGCATCGCCGCGATCCGTGACCATGTGCGCGGCGGTGAGCTGGGTGATCTGACGCTGTTCAGCGGGCGCTACTGGTGCGACTACGCGACCGACGCGAACGGCCCGCTGAGCTGGCGGTTCAAGGGCGGGCCCGGTTCGGGCGCGCTGGGCGACATCGGCTCGCACGTCATCGACGTCGCCGAGTACGTCGCCGGGCCCATCGCCTCCGTATCCGGCGCGTCGCTGTCGACGCAGATCACCAAGCGTCCGCTGCCGCTGGGCGCGGTCGTCGGGCACAACGCGGCGCCCGTCTCGGACGAGTTCGGCGAGGTCGAGAACGAGGACACCGCGACCTTCACCGCTCGCTTCGAGTCGGGCCTGGTCGGCACGTTCTCGGTGTCGCGCACCGGTTTCGGTCTGCCCAACGGGCTCTTCTTCGACGTGCTGGGCGTGGACGGCCGGGCCGCGTTCGACCAGCACCGGCCCGCCGAGTACCTCTTCGACGACGCACAGCCCGAGGCCCGTACGCGAGGCGCCCGGCAGATCATCGCCGGTCCGCAGATGCCGTACTTCGCGGGCGGTGTCCCGATGGAGGCGCCCGGTGTGGGCGCCAGCAACGGCGACAACTTCACCTACCAGGCGCGGGCGTTCCTCGACCAGGTCGCGGGCGTGGCCGAGCCGCTGCCGGCCTGCGCCACGTTCGCCGACGCGCTGCGCACGATGGAGATCATCCAGGCCGTCGTCGAGTCCTCCCGCAACGACGGCGCCGCCGTCGCGGTCCCGCCCGTCGCCTGACCCCCCGCACAGAAGGAATACGACTCATGGCACTCAAGCTCGGCGCCTACACCGCCTGTCTGCACGACCGCACCCTCACCGAGGCCCTCGACATCCTCAAGGAGAACGGCCTGACCTCGGTCGAGGTCAACACCGGCGGCTTCATCCCCTCCCCGCACTGCCCGGTCGACCTGCTGCTGTCCTCGGCCACGGCCCGCGAGGAGTACCTGGCGGTCTTCGCCGACCGCGGCATGGAACTGACCGGCCTCAACTGCAACGGCAACCCGCTCAACCCGCTTCCCGGGGTGGGTCCGAAGCACGCCGACGACCTGCGCCGCACGATCCGCCTCGCCGGCCTGCTGGGCGTCAGGCACGTGGTCACCATGTCCGGCACCCCGGGCTCCGACCCGGACGCCAAGTACCCCTCCTGGGTCGTGAACCCCTGGGACGGCGTCTACATGGACGTCCTGGACTACCAGTGGGGCGTGGCCGTCGAGTTCTGGAAGGAGATCGACGCCCTCGCCCGGGAGAACGACGTCCGGGTCGCCATCGAGATGCACCCGCACAACCTGGTGTTCTCGCCGGTGACCTTGAAGCGGCTGGTCGACGAGGGCGGTCTGACCAACGTCGGCGCGGAGATGGACCCGTCCCACCTGATGTGGCAGGGCATGGACGTCATCGCCTCCATCAAGTGGCTGGGCCCGCTGGTGTTCCACGCCGCCGCGAAGGACGCGACGCTGTGCCCCGGCGCCGACATCCGCGGCGTACTGGACACGTCGTTCACCCGAGTTCCGGCCGACGCGGACGGCAAGGTCCCGACCGGCTACGGCTTCTGGTGCAACTCCTGGCCCGAGAACCCGGCGTGGAAGTTCGTCGCCGTCGGCCTCGGCAACGACGTCCCGTTCTGGACCGAGTTCCTGCGCGCCCTCGCCGAGGTCGACCCGGACATGGCCGTGAACATCGAGCACGAGGACGCCGCCTACTCCCAGACCGAGGGCCTCGCCCTGGCCGCCAAGAACCTGCACACCGCGGCGACGGCACTCTGACCCGTCCTTGACGCGGCCCCGTTCCCGGCTCTCGGGGACGGGGCCCTGTCGGTCTCCGGTCGGCCATTCGTGCGCCACGGCGTCCGCGTGTGCGCTCGACGCGCGCCCGGGCACGCGCGCCCCCGGTCCGCGGAAAGTGCTCTGCCGGGCCGCGCGCCGCGGCAACGAGCCTCGGCCGGGCTTGCCTGCGCCCTGTCACAGGACGTCGTGCCGGGGTGTACATGAAAGAGCGAATTGCAGATCCACCCCCTCTGCGGAGAAGGCTGTTTCATGCCTCAGGCGCTGCAGGACAACCCCGACGACACTCAGCTACTCGTCCCCGATCTCGCGTTGCCGTTTCCGGAGCGGCGAAGTCCGCACTGGGCGGCCGCCGAGCGCGCCGTGCTTCGCTGGGCCCGCACAACCGGCCTGGCTGCCACTGCGCGGGAGGCCGACCAGATGGCTGCTCATGCGTGGGGACTCTGTGCGGCGGTGGCCACCCCCAGGGCATCGAGGGCACGTCTGTCCCGCATGGGCTGCTGGCTCGCCTGGATGGGGGTGCTGGACGACACTGCGGAGTCGGAGCGCAGCCGTGCCTCGTTCGCCGAGGCGGTCAAAGGCATTCGGGCCGTGCTGGCCGGCCGGCCTCCCCTCGGACGCCACCCGCTGACCGCCGCCTTCACCGACCTGCACCAGCGCACCCGCACGCTCGGCTCCCCGGCCTGGCGCACAAGGCATACCGAGACAGTCGCTCAGTTGCTGGACGGTCTGGTCGAGGAACAACACGTCAAATGCCAGGGTCTCCCCGGAGTCGCACAGTATGTGGAGCAGCGTCGGATCACCGGCTATATGCCGTTGCTCTACAACCTGACGGAAGTCGTCCTGCGATGCGAGATTCCCTCTGCCATCCGGCAGACCGATTCATTTACGCGACTCGTCACCGCTTCGATCGACGCCGCCGACTTCATCAACGACGTCCACACACTGCGCAAGGAACTGGCACATGGCGAGACCGGAAATCTCGTCATCGTCCTCGCGCATGAACGCGGCATCACCCTCGAACGAGCCCTCCACGAGGCCGCGTTGCGCATCCGGAAGGCCGTGGAGGACTTCCAGATCGCGGAACAGGACCTGCACTGCGCACTACAGGCCCGGCCACTGCCCGTACTGCCCATGGGCGCTTGGCAGGCCACCCTGACCATGGTCGATTCCATGCACGACTGGATTGCCGGACTTCCCGCCTACTACCGCGCCTCGGGACGCTACAGGAGGTAACCAGTGCTCAAGCCCCAGGGTCATTCCTCAGCCTTCGCGCCCACGGAGGGCGTTTCCCCACGCTACGTCGACGAAATGCCCCCACTCCCCGTCCCGAACGGCTGGTTCTGCGTCGGATTCTCCGGCGAGCTTGCTCCGGGCAGGGTGGCAACCCGGCAACTGGCGGGCCAGGACGTGGTGCTGTACCGAACGTGCGGCGGCGTGCTGCGCGCGAGCCGCCCCTACTGCCCTCATCTGGGAGCGCATCTCGGCGGGGGCGGAAGAGTGGAGGGAGAAGAGATCGTCTGTTCCTTCCACGGTTTCGGGTTCGGGCCGGATGGCGTCTGTACGCGGACGGGCTATGGAACCCGCCCGCCGAAGGCTTCCCTTTCCCTGCTGCCGGTCCGGGAGGAGAACGGCCTGATCATGGTGTGGCACCACCACGCCGGTGATCCACCGAGCTGGGAGCCGCAAGCCGTCCATGCCGGAGATTTCTCTCCGGTGGCACGCGACACCACCGCCTGTGCGGGCCACCCCCAGGAAGTGCTGGAGAACATCGTGGACTTCGGCCACCTCACGAATCTGCACGCGCCTCGCGTCTCCAGCGCGCGGGTGCCCAAGTCCTTCACGGAGGACGGGGTCAGGGGCCATGTCACGCTCGAAATGGAGGTGTGTCCCCCCGGCTGGAAGAAGCCGATGCCCACCACCTATGAATTCACGCTGCACGGTCTGGGCGGAACGGAGGTCCACATCAGCATGCCGGCGGGCTTCACCGTGCGCATCTGGTTCATGGCGACCCCGGTCGCCCCGTGGCGAATCCAGCTGCGCAGTGGAATCGAGGCACGAGTCCCCGGCCCCGGGCTCCTCCCGGCGCCTTTGGGCCGCATGCTGGCGACCGCCGGCACCTACGTGATGTCCCAGTTCGTCTTGTGGTACCACAACCGGGTGTTCCTGTTCTCCGAGCGAAACGGCGACGTGCCCGTGTGGAACACCAAGGAATACCTCCCCCGGCCCCGTCTGGCCGAGGGGGACGGCCCCATCACCCGATATCGACATTGGGCGGCGCAGTTCTACCCGCCCTCGACGCACCCGGTGGCCCTCAGGCAGGATCCACTCCATGATCTCCGTAGTGCAGAACGTGGCGATTGACTGCGCCGATGCCTATGAACTGGCGCGGTTCTGGAGTGGCGTGACCGGTGGTCCGTTGGATCCGCAGGGCAGACCCGGCGACCGGGAGACGCAGGTGATGCTCCCGGAGGGCCCGGCGCTGTACTTCAACCAGGTGCCGGAACCGAAGACGGTCAAGAACCGGATCCATTTGTGCCTGCGCCCGACGACCTCGCGCGAGGAGGAGATCGAGCGGCTGCTGAAGCTCGGAGCCACCCTGGTCGCCGACCGCCGGGAGCCCGACGGCGGGGGCTGGGCCGTCCTCGCCGATCCCGAGGGCAATGAGTTCTGTGTCCTGCGCAGCGAGTCCGATCGTGCCGGAGCGGCTCTCTGACCTGCCGTTTTCCGGAAGGTCTTCCGCCTGGCAGAAGGCGTCTTGCGTCATGGCCGCAGGCGTCAGGACGCTGATCCCAACCACGGCACGCGGGGCGACAGCGCCCCGCTCTCAGGGACGGGAACGCCATGCCTCACACGACCGCCTTCGCCAGGAACCAGTGGTACGTCGCCGCCTACAGCCATGAGGTCGGGCGCGAGTTGCTCGGCCGGACCATCCTCGGGGAGACGCTCGTCCTCTACCGCACGGAGGAGGGGACGCCGGTCGTGCTGCACGACCGCTGTGTGCACCGCCGCTACCCGCTGTCCGAGGCCCCGACCCGGCTCGACGGCGACCGGATCGTGTGCGGGTACCACGGGTTCACGTACGACACGACCGGTACGTGTGTGTACGTGCCGGGGCAGAAACGCGTCCCGCGTACGGCGCGCGTCGCCTCGTACCCGGTCGTCGAGCAGGACTCCCTGATCTGGGTGTGGGTCGGCGACCCGGCGCTCGCCGACCCGCAGAGCATCCCGCGGGCCAGGCACCTGGACTCCCCCGGCTGGGTCACCGTGCGCGGTATGGAGCCCATCGACTGCGACTACGGCCTCCTGGTGGACAACCTCCTCGACCTCTCCCACGAGACCTATCTGCACGGCGGCTACATCGGCACCCCCGAGGTCGCCGAGACGCCCATCACCACCGAGGTCGACGAGGGCGCCGGCATCGTCCGGGTCAGCCGGCACATGGACGACGCCGAATGCCCGCCGTTCTACGCCAGGTCGACCGGCATCGAGGGCCGGATCACCCGCTGGCAGGACATCGAGTACCACGCCCCGTGCCTGTATCTGCTGCACAGCCGCGTCGCCCCGGTCGGCGTGGTGCCCGAGCCCGACGGCAGCGACCCGGGCGGCTTCCACACCGAGGTCACGTACGCCATCACGCCGTCCGGCGACGGCAAGGTGTACGACTTCTGGGCGGTCTCGCGGGACTGGGCGACGGACGACGACGAGGTCACCGAGTTCCTGCGGAAGAACAACCACACGGTCGTCATGCAGGACGTCACCGCCCTCAACCTGCTGCAGAAGACCCTCGGCACCGAGCGCCACGGCTACCAGGAGCTGAGCATCAACATCGACACCGGTGGCCTGGCCGCCCGCCGTATCCTCGCCCGGCTGGTCGAGGAGGGCGACAAGCCCCTGGAGAAGGCCCTGTGAGCACCAGTCCGACCGGCGAGATCTACCGCATCGACTGGCTGCCGGGCACCGACGTCCTGCACGGCACCTGTCACTGCGGCCGCGAGCACACCGCGCAGGACCCGGTGGAGATGTGGGAGTGGATGCTCGCCCACCCCCAGGGACACGACCCCAAGGGGCACCAGCCCGAAGGACACCAGCCCCAGGGACATCAGCCTCAAGGAAGCAGCTCATGAGCGCCGTGTACGAGGCCGAACTCGTCGTCGAGACGCGGGAGTTGGCCGCCGACGGCGTCCTCGCCCTCACACTGCGCCACCCGCTCGGCGAGCAGCTCCCCGCCTGGGAACCCGGCGCCCACATCGACGTCGTGCTCGGGCCGGACCTGGAGCGGCAGTACTCGCTGTGCGGCGATCCGGCCGACCGTACGGCCTGGCGGATCGCGGTACTCCGGGAGCCGGACGGGCGGGGCGGATCCGCCCATGTGCACGAGCAGTTGGGGCAGGGCGACAAGGTCCGGGTGCGCGGCCCGCGCAATCACTTCGCCCTGCGGCCCGCGCCCCGCTACCGGTTCATCGCGGGCGGCATCGGCATCACCCCGATCCTGCCGATGCTGGCCGCGGCCGATGCGTCGGGCGCGGAGTGGACGTTGCTGTACGGCGGGCGGGCGCGTCGGTCCATGGCGTTCACCGAGGAGTTGGGCCGTTACGGCGACCGTGTCACCGTCGCCCCGCAGGAGGAGGTCGGGCTGCTGGACCTCGCCTCCGTGCTCGACGGCGTTCCCGACGGCACGCTCGTCTACTGCTGCGGTCCCGGTCCGCTGCTCGACGCGGTGGAGGAGCGGTGCCCGGCCGGGGTGCTGCACGTCGAGCGGTTCCAGGCGAAGGAGCAACCCGTCGGTGCGGACGGCGAGTTCGAGGTCGAGCTGGCGCAGAGCGGGCTGACGCTCACCGTCGCGCCGGGTGTGTCCGTGCTGGACACGGTCCGGTCGGCCGGCGTCGAGGTGCTCTTCTCCTGCACCGAGGGCACCTGCGGGACCTGCGAGACCGACGTCCTGGACGGCACACCGGAGCACCGGGACTCCGTCCTCACGCCGGAGGAGCTGGAGAGCGGCGAGACGATGATGATCTGCGTGTCGCGGTGCCGGGGGAAGCGGCTGGTCCTGGATCTGTGATGCGCAGGTCGGCCTCGATCGCGGCGACCGTAGAGCGCAGGTGCGGCAGCAGGTCCCGTCGCACCGAGGCCACGGTGTTACGGCCCGCGTGCACGGCGATGTTGACCGCCGCGACCACCTCGCCGTCCCGGTCCCGCACCGGGGCGGCGACCGACATCAGCCCCTCCTCCAGCTCCTGGTCGACGACGGCGTAACCCTGCCGGCGGACGCGGCGCAGCTCCGCCCGCAGGGCGTCCCGCGAGGTGATCGTGCACGCGGTCAGGGGCTTCAACTCGACGCGGCCGAGGAGGACTTCGACCTGCTCCGCCGGGCCGTGCGCGAGGATCACCCGGCCCACCGACGTGACATACGCCGGGAAGCGCGTCCCCACCGTGATGGACGCCGTCATGATGCGGCGGGTCGCCACCCGGGCGACATACACGATGTCGTCGCCGTCGAGGACGCACAGCGACGACGACTCCCGTACCCGCGCGACGAGTTGCTCCAGATGCGGTTCGGCGATCTGGGGCAGCGTGTAGCCGGCGAGGTAGGAGTAGCCGAGTTCCAGCACGCGCGGGGTGAGGCGGAAGAGGCGGCCGTCCTGGTGGACGTAGCCGAGGTCGGCGAGGGTCAGCAGTAGTCGGCGGGCGGCGGCACGCGTCAGGTCGCAGGTCTGGGCGACCTCGCTGAGGGTGCGGGCGGGATGCTCGGCGTCGAAGCAGCGGATGACGGCGAGGCCACGCTCGAAGGACCTCACGAAGTGCGGTGCGCGGGCTTCGGCGGACATCGCCACCTCCAGAAGTGTCAACAATGTTGTCGGCGAACCTTGGTGACCCCATTGACCGGATGCGGTTGAGGCTTCTACCTTCCCGCTGAGCAACCCCGCGCACTACTGTGCGCGTTGCGCACAACCTGTCGGAACACCGTTGCACGTTGTCTGTACAGGAGGAGCCATGCGTCGTCTGTCCGCCGGTCTCACCACCGGCGCCCTGCTGCTGGTCACGACGGCCTGCGGTTCGTCCGACAGCGGTTCGACGGAGGCGGGCGCGTCGTCCGGCGGGGTCACCACCGTCAAGGTCGGGCTCATTCCGATCGTCGATGTCGCGCCGCTGTACCTCGGCCAGAAGAAGGGGTTCTTCGAAAAGCGGGGCCTGAAGCTGGAGTTCACCACCGCGCAGGGCGGTGCGGCGATCGTCCCGGGTGTGACGAGTGGTCAGTTCCAGTTCGGGTTCAGCAATGTGACGTCCCTGATGGTGGCTCAGTCCAACGGCGTTCCGGTGAAGGCCGTCGCCAACGGCATCGCGTCGACCGGTGTGCGGGGCAAGGACTTCAACGGTCTGATGGTCAAGAAGGACAGCCCCGTCAAGTCGGCGAAGCAGCTGGAGGGCAAGAAGGTCGCCATCAACACCCTGAAGAACATCAACGAGACGGCGGTCCGGCAGACGGTGCGCACGGCGGGCGGCGACCCGGACAAGGTGACGCTCGTCGAGATGGCCTTCGACCAGATGCCCGCCGCTCTCGACAGCGGCCAGATCGACGCCGCCTGCGTGGTGGAGCCGGCGACCGCCACGATCCGGAGCCAGGGCGGCCGGGAGATCGCCTCGCCGCTGATCGACATCGCCCCGAAGCTCACGGTAGCGATGTACTTCACCTCGACGCGGTACGCGCAGCAGAACCCGGACGTGGTCAAGAAGTTCCAGGAGGCCACCGCCGAGTCCCTCACCTACGCCGAGGCCCACCCGGACGAGGCCCGGCAGATCGTCACGACGTACACCAAGATCCCGGCGTCGGTGCTGGACCAGGTGATCCTGCCGAAGTGGCCGACCGAGGCGAACCGCCCCTCCATCGAGGCCCTGATGAAGCTCGGCGAGGAGGACGGCCTCTTCAAGAAGACGCCCGACCTGGACGCGCTGCTGCCGTGAGGGGCACGAACGTCGCTCTCGGCGCCGCCGGACTCGTGGCCTTCCTCGCCCTGGGCGAGGCGGTGCCGCGGCTCGGCCTGGTCAAGGAGGCGTACTTCCCGCCGACCAGCCGTATCGCCGAGGCGCTCGCGGACGAGGTCGCCGACTCCGCGTTCTGGACCGCACTCGGCGACACCCTCACCGGCTGGGCCCTGGGCGTGGCCATCGCGTCCTGCGCCGGCATCGTGGTGGGCGTGATCGTCTCGGTCGTCCCCCATCTGCGCGAGGCGACGGCCTCCACGATCGAGTTCCTCCGCCCGATCCCGTCCGTCGCCCTCATCCCGCTGGCGGTCCTGCTCTACGGCAGCGAACTGCGCTCGGTCCTCCTGCTGGTCGTCTACGCCTCCTTCTGGCAGGTACTGATCCAAGTCCTGTACGGCGTCCAGGACGTCGACCCCGTCGCCGACGAGACGGCGCGGGCGTACGGCCTCGGCACCTGGGCGCGGATCCGGCATGTGCTGTGGCCGACCGCGCTGCCGTATGTGATGACCGGAGTGCGGCTGGCAGCGGCGGTCGCGCTGATCCTCGCCATCACCGCCGAACTCATCATCGGCGCCCCGGGGTTGGGCAAGCGCATCGGGGTGGCGCAGGCCTCGCAGGCCGTGCCCGAGATGTATGCGCTGATCGTGGTGACGGGGCTGCTGGGGCTGCTGATCAACGTGGGGGCGCGCACGGTGGAGCGGCATGCGCTGGCCTGGCATCAGTCGGTGCGCGGGGAGGTGGCGGTGTGAGGCGTGTGCTGCTGCGGCTGGTCTTCGTGGTCGCGCTGCCCGCGGTGCTGGTCACGGTCTGGTGGGTGGCTTCGGCGGGCAGCACGGACGTGTACTGGCCCCCACTGCGGACGATCCTGGAGGCCTTCCCGGAGGTATGGACTGCGGAGCGGCTGCGGGAGGATGTGCTGCCGAGCGTCCTGCGACTGGCGGGCGGGTACTCACTCGCAGCCGTCGTCGGCGTGGCGCTCGGCACCGTCGTCGGCTCCTACCGGCGGGTGCGGGCGGTGTGCGAGCCGGTACTGGAGTTTCTGCGGGCGGTGCCGCCTCCGGTGCTGGTGCCGGTCATCATGCTGTTCGCGGGCATCGGCGACACGATGAAGGTCACGGTGATCGCCAGTGGCTGCGTATGGCCGATCCTGCTCAACACGGTCGAGGGCGTGCGGGCGGTGGACCCGGTGATGGCGGAGACGGCACGGTCGTACGGCATCACGGGCGTGACGCGTCTGAGGCACCTGGTGCTGCGCTCGGCGAGCCCGCAGATCTTCGCGGGTCTGCGTCAGGCGCTGTCCATCGGCATCATCCTGATGGTGATCAGCGAGATGTTCGCCGCCAGCAACGGGCTCGGCTTCACCATCGTCCAGTTCCAGCGCGGTTTCGCGATCCCGGACATGTGGACCGGCATCCTCGTGCTCGGTCTGCTCGGCTTCGTGCTGTCGGTCGTCTTCCAGCTGGTCGAGCGGCGGGTGCTCGGCTGGTACCACGGTGTGCGTGCCTCGACGCGGCGGTCGCCGTGAAACGCGAGAAGGGGCGGGTCCATGCTCGACGTACGGGGCCTGAAGAAGGTCTACGAGGGGTCGGGGCGGCGTGTGGAAGCGGTCCGCGACCTCACCTTCACCGTCGACGCCGGAGAACTGGTCTGTCTCGTCGGGCCGTCGGGCTGCGGCAAGACGACCCTGCTCAAGTGCATGGGCGGTCTGCTCGCGCCGACGAGCGGTGAAGTGCTGCTGGAGGGGCACAGGGTGAGCGGGCCGCCGCCCGGGATGGCGTTCGTCTTCCAGGAGTACGGGCGCAGTCTTTTCCCCTGGATGCGGGTGGGCGAGAACGTCGAACTCCCGTTGAGAAAGAAGGACTTGGGCAAGGCGCGGCGCCGGGAACTGGTGCGGGACGCGCTGGAGTCCGTGGGGCTGGCGGATGCCGTGGGGGCGTACCCCTGGCAGCTGTCCGGCGGAATGCAGCAGCGTGTCGCCATCGCCCGCGCGCTGGCGTACGAGCCCCGTGTGCTGCTGATGGACGAGCCGTTCGCGGCGGTGGACGCCCAGACGCGGGCCGATCTGGAGGACCTGGTGCGGGGGCTGTGGCAGGAGCGTGGCATCACGATCCTGTTCGTCACCCACGACATCGACGAGGCGGTGTACCTGGGCGAACGGGTGATCGTGCTGTCCGCCTCCCCCACCGTCGTCCAGGAGCAGCTGAAGATCGAACTGCCCGCCGAACGCGACCAGTTGCACACCCGCGTGGACCCGCGCTTCGCCGAGCTGCGGACCCGTGTGTACGCACAGATCCAGGCGGCGAAGCGCGGGGTGGTGCGGGACTCGGTCACGAAGTCCGATACGCCTCCACCTCACTGAACTGGCCTGCGGGCCAGCCGGTGTTGGCGCTGACGGTCAGCCGCAGATAGCGCAGGCTGGTGGAGTCGGGCAGGGAGACGGTGGCCGTGTTGCCGGTGGCCGGGTCGAAGCGGTAGCCGGCGGCGCCGACGACCGTCGAGTAGGTCGAGCCGTCGGTGCTGCCCAGCACCGTGACGGTCTGGGTGCGCGCACCCCAAGCCGAGGACGGCGGCAGTTTCAGCACCAGTCGGCGCACCGCCTCGGCCGAGCCGAGGTCGACGGTCCAGGACTGCGGGAAGGCGTTGTTGGTGGACTCCCAGTAACTGCCCGGGTCGCCGTCGACCGCCTTGCCCGGTGTGTAGACGTCCTGTGAGCCGGTGGCCGTGGCGGGCCGCCCCTTGGCGAGGTTGCGATTCGGATCCGGGTCCGGGTTGCCCTGGCCGGGCTGCGGCCAGGTCGAGCAGTCGGACCAGGTGCTGGACCAGCCGGAGTTGCCGCCGCCGTCGGTGAGGGTGAAGGTGCCGGAGTTGGCGGGGTAGGGGCAGTTGTAGATGCCGGCGGCCCCTACGCCGGTCGCGGTGACGTTGCGGAAGGTGGCGGCGCCCTGTGTCTCGGCCTGGACGACGACCGTGCCCGTGTTGCGCACGGTGGCGCCGTCGACGGTGATGTTCTTCGCCGCGAAGCCGCGCCCGCTCCCCGACACGAACTCGAAGGCGCTGTACGGGCTGTCGGTGACGGTCGTGTCGGTGATCCGGACGTTGGCCTCGATGGCGCTGTCGTACGAGTCGACCCGCAGGGCGCCCATGGGGTGGTTCCAGTTGGGGTTCATCGCACCGGTGCGGACCAGTGTGTTGCCGTCGACCGTGATGGTGCCGGCGAGCGGGTGGAAGGGGTCCAGGAACTTCTGGTTGGAGATCGCGATGCCGCTGCCGAGGGCGTTGGTGTCGGAGATCAGGTTGTCCTTGACGGTGATGTCGGTGCCGCCGTAGATCGCGATGCCGTTGGCCAGGTTCGGCTGGGTGATCGTGTTGTTCTCGAAGCTGCTGTTCGTGTCCGGCGCGTACAGCGACCACATGGCGAGCGCGTCGTCCCCCTGGTTGCGCAGGAAGTTGTGGCGGACGCGGACGCCGCGCGCGTTGCCGTTGAGGTCGAGGCCGTCGGCCGTCATGTCGAGGAAGCGGTTGTTCTCGACGACGAGGTTGTCGTTGCTGCCCATCAGCCAGAGGCCGACCTTGAGGTGCTGGAGCCACATGCCGGAGACGGAACTGCCGGGCCCCAGCGAGCCGTTGACGAAGTTGTCGGGGTTGGAGTCGACGCGTTCGGTGACCTCGCCGATGACCGCGAAGTCCTTGATGTGGACGTTGCCGGAGGAGCTGGACTGGTCGATGAAGCGGGAGGTGTGCACCACGGAGTGCCAGTGGCCGGCGCCCTGGAGGGTGACGTTCTGTACGCCGCTGAGGGAGGACGTCAGCTTGTAGTCGCCCGGCGGGATCCAGACCACTCCCCCTTGGGCGGCGGAGATCGCGTCCCGGAAGGCCTGCGTGGAGTCGCCGTTGCCGCTGGGGTCGGCGCCCTTGGAGGTGACCGAGACCGAGCCGGCGGGCTGGGTGGCGGCCGCGTCGGCCTGCTCGAAGTCGGCGACGTCGACGGTGACTTGGGTGCCGGTCGCCTCGAAGGCGACCTTGTCGCCCGCCTGGATGCTCTGACCGAGCAGAAGACGGGTGTTGTCGAAGAAGTGGTGGGTCTTGGCACCGGGGATCCAACCGGTGTCGATGTACGAGTACTTGGAGGTCACCGGGAGCCTCTTGGTGAGCTTGGTGCCGTTGACGTACACGTCGAGCGTGCCGGACTGGCCGTCCGGGACGCTGTAGGCGAGGTTCACGGCGTTGGCCGCGCGCGGCACGGTGAACTCGACGCGCTGGCCGGAGGTGAGCCGTACGGCCTGGCGTCCGGAGGCCTCGGAGGCGAGTGTGCCCTGGGTGTGGTCGGGGCCGATCCTGGTGCCGGTGGTGGTCGCCGACTCGGCCTCGACGGAGGTGAAGGGGAGGGTGGCGCCGGAGGCCGCTTGGGCGTACGGGGCCGTTGCGGTGAGCAGGCCGGCGGAGAGCGCGACGACCATTACTGCTGGCATGCCCCTGACAGTTCTGTGCATGTGCTGATCCCTTCGATGTGGGGGTGCGGGGATAGCGGGGGTGGATACGGTGCGGTCTCAGGCGCGCAGCCAGACCGCGGTGTCCTGCGGCAGCCGTCCCTCGGGGTCCAAGGGGCCGCTGGCCAGGAGCAGTTGGGTGTGGGCGGGCAGGTCGGCCGGAGTCTCCGCGAGGTTGACCACGCACAGGACGCCGCCGTCGGCGCGGGCGAAGGCGAGAACGCCGTCGGGTGCGGTCAGCCAGGTGAGCGGGCCGCCACCGAAGACGGGACGGATCGTGATCGCCGTACGGTAGAGGCTCAGCATCGAACCGGGGTCCTGGGCCTGGCGGTCGACCGCGTACGACGCCCAGTCCTCGGGCAGCGGCAGCCACGGCCCCTCGCGGGAGCCGAAGCCCGCGTACGGTGCGCCCGCTTCCCAGGGCAGCGGCACCCGGCAGCCGTCGCGGCCCGGATCGGTGCCGCCGGAGCGGAAGTGCATCGGGTCCTCGATGCGGGCGCGGGGGATGTCGGCCTCGGGCAGCCCCAACTCCTCGCCCTGGTAGACGTAGACGGCGCCGGGCAGGGCGAGCGACAGCAGCGCCGCCGCACGGGCCCGCCGGGTGCCGAGGGCGAGGTCGGTCGGGGTGCCGAAGGCCTTGGTGGCGAAGTCGAAGCCGGTGTCGGAGCGGCCGTAGCGGGTGACCGTACGGGTGACGTCGTGATTGCACAGCACCCAGGTGGCGGGGGCGCCGACGGGTGCGTGCTCGGCGAGGGTGGTGTCGATCGACGCCCGTAGCCGCTCCGCGTCCCAGGGGCAGGACAGGAAGGCGAAGTTGAAGGCGGTCTGCAGTTCGTCGGGGCGCAGATAGCGGGCGAAGCGCTCGGGGTCGGGGAGCCAGACCTCGCCGACGAAGACGCCGTCGTGGTCGTCGGCGACGGTCCGCCAGGAGCGGTAGATGTCGTGGAGTTCGTCCCGGTCGACGAAGGGGTGCGGGTCGGGTGCTCCGGCGAGGTCGGGCAGGGCGGGGTCCTTGGCGAGGAGGGCGGCCGAGTCGATGCGTACGCCGGCCACGCCCCGCTCGAACCAGAAGCGCAGGATGTCCTCGTGTTCCTGGCGGACCACGGGGTGGGCCCAGTTGAGGTCGGGCTGTTCGGGGGTGAACAGGTGGAGGTACCAGTCCCCGTCGGGGAGCCGGGTCCAGACGGGCTCGGTGGAGCCGGCGAACTGGGACGGCCAGTCGTTGGGCGGGAGTTCGCCGTGCGGGCCGCGCCCGGGGCGGAAGTGGAACAGCTCCCGCTCCGGGCTGCCGGGTCCGGCGGCCAGGGCCGCCCGGAACCACGGGTGCTGGTCGGAGACATGGTTGGGCACGATGTCGACGAGGGTGCGGATGCCCAGCTCGGCTGCCTCCGCGATGAGCTTCTCCGCCTCGGCGAGGGTGCCGAACGCCGGGTCGATCGCACGGTAGTCGGCGACGTCGTAGCCGCCGTCCTTCATCGGTGAGACGTACCAGGGCGTGAACCACAGCGCGTCCACGCCGAGTTCCGCGAAGTACGGCAGCCGGGCGCGGACGCCCGCGAGGTCGCCGGTGCCGTCGCCGTCGCCGTCCGCGAAGCTGCGGACGTAGACCTGGTAGATGACGGCGGAGCGCCACCACTGTGCGGCGGCATGACGGGGCTGTGCCACGGTGTGGCCCCTTCTGTGAGTACGGGTAGGACGTCAGCCCTTGGTGCTGCCCGCGCCGATTCCGGCGATGATGTGCCGCTGGAAGACCAGGAACATCGCGACCATGGGGATGCTGGCGATGACCATCGCGGCGATGAGCACGGTCAGCGGGATGTTCTGCGAGAGCTGGACGAGCGCGACGCTGATCGGCTGTTTCTCGGTGTCGGAGAAGACCATCAGCGGCCAGAGGAAGTCCTGCCACACGGCCACCAGGGCGAAGATCGACACCACGCCCAGGACCGGACGGGACATCGGCAGCACGATCGACCACAGGGTACGCAGCCGCCCGGCGCCGTCGATCTCGGCGGCTTCCAGGACGTCGCGCGGGAGCTGGTCGAAGAACCGCTTCAGCAGGTACAGGTTGAAGGCGTTGGCGACGGCCGGCAGCCAGATGGCGAGCGGGTCGTTGAGCAGTCCGAGGTCCGCCACGGTCAGGTACTTCGGCACGACGAGGGCCTGCGCGGGGACCATCAGCGTGGCCAGGATGCCGCCCAGGAGCACCTTGCCGAAGACGGGCCGCAGCTTGGACAGCGCATAGGCGGCGGCCGTACAGAACACGATCTGGAACAGCCAGGCGCCGGCGGCCTGGACGACCGTGTTCCACAGATGGGTCGGCAGCTGCATCAGGTCCCAGGCGTCGGTGTAGCCGCCGAGGTGCCACTGCTCGGGGACGAGTGTGGGCGGGGTCTTCGCCACCTCGTCCGGCGACTTCATCGCGCCCGTCACCATCCAGTACACGGGGAACAGGAACGCGAGCGTGAACAGCACCACTGTGGCGGTGAACACGGACCAGTAGGCGGCCCTGCCGCGCGGCCGGGCCAGGGTCGCCGGGGAGACGAGGGTACGGGTGCTCACGCGTCCTCACCTCCGGTGCGGGTCAGTCGCAGGTATACGGCGGAGAAGGCGCCGAGGAGGGCGAGGAGCAGGACGCTCAGCGCGCAGGCGCCGCCGAAGTCGTTGTAGAGGAAGGCGTACTTGTAGATCAGGTAGAGGACGGTCACCGTGGCGTTCTCCGGGCCGCCGCCCGTGATGACGAACGGCTCGGTGAAGACCTGCATCGTGGCGATGATCTGAAGGAGCATCAGCATCAGGATGACGAAGCGGGTCTGCGGGATCGTGACGTGCCGGATGCGTTGCGGCAGGTTCGCGCCGTCGAGTTCGGCCGCCTCGTAGAGCTCGCCCGGGATGGACTGGAGCGCCGCGAGGTAGATCAGCACGGTGCCGCCCATGTTGGCCCAAGTGGCCACGAGGACAAGGGAGATGAGGGCGGTGTCGGCTCCGTTCGACCAGTTCGAGGTCGGCAGGTGCACAAAGCGCAGCGCCTCGTTGGCGAGTCCGGTGCCGGGGTCGTAGAACCACTTCCAGAGCAGGGCGCTGACCACCGGCGGGATCATCACCGGCAGATAGACCACGACCCGGAAGAACGCCTTGGCGTGCCGCAACTCGTTGAGGACGAGGGCGAGTACGAAGGGGATCACGAAGCCGATCAGCAGGGCGAGCAGCGTGAAGACGAGGGTGTTGCGCCAGGCGGCGGCGAACTCCGGGTCGGCGAAGACGCGGGTGAAGTTGGCGGTGCCGACCCATTCGGGGTCGCTGCCGGGCGTGTACTTCTGGAAGGCGATCACGACGGCGCGGATCGCCGGGTACCAGGAGAACAGGGCGAAGCAGACGAGGCCGCCGAGGAGGAAGCCGTAGGCGCGGGCCTGGTCGGCGAGGCGGCGCCGCCTGCGGTCCCGTGCCGGGGGCGGCGCCTGCACCGGGCGGATCGGGACCTTCGGGACGGTCCGTCGCTGAGCCGTCTTGGGCATGGTCCGTCAGCCTCGGGCCAGGATGCCGTCGATCTTTCCGGAGGCGTCCTTGAGGAGTTGGTCGATGTCGGCGTCCTCCTTGGTGAGGACGGCGGAGACGACGCCGTCCAGGACGGAGTAGATCTGCTGGGCGTGCGGCGGCTCGATCTTCATGTCGAGGCTCTGGTTGCCGTCGAGGAAGGCCCGGTAGTTGTCCACGGGGACATTGGCGTTGGCCTTCTTGACCTGCTGGTCCTTGGCGTCGGCGGCGCCGGTGAACAGCCGGGGCTCGGGCAGGCCGACGGGGGCGTCGTTCTTCCTGGCGCGGGCGTAGTCGCCCTGGAAGCCGTCGCCGGGGGTGAGGAACATGTGGTCCAGCCACTTCAGTCCGGCACGGATCTGCTCGGGGCTCGCCTTCTTGTTGAACATATACCCGTCGCCGCCGATGAGCGTGCCCTGGCCGCCGGGCATGGGGGCGAGGGCGAGGTCCTGGTAATCGCCGCCCTTCTCCTTGACCAGGATCGGGATGTTGTCGGGGGCGGAGAGGTACATGCCGAGCTTGCCGGAGCCCATCAGCTGCTGGACGTCGTTGATGACCAGGAGCTGCTTGCTGCCCATGGAGTTGTCCGTCCAGCGCATGTCGTGCAGGTTCTGCAGGACGGCGCGGCCCGCGGGGGTGTCGACGGTGGCCTTCTTGCCGTCGGCGGAGACGACGTCCCCGCCCTGGGAGTAGACCTCGGCGGTGAAGTGCCAGCCGCCCTGGTTCTGGGCGCTGTAGTCGGCGTAACCAAGGGTGCCGTCGCCGAGGCCGGCGATCTTCTTGGCGGCGGTGCGCAGCTCCTCCCAGGTGGTGGGGGGCTGTTCGGGGTCGAGTCCCGCCTCCTCGAAGAGCTTCTTGTTGTAGATCAGGCCCATCGAATAGCCGGTGCGCGGGATGCCGTAGATCTTGCCGTCGACGGTGTAGATGTCGCGCAGCTGCTGCTGGATGGTGTCGTAGCTCTTCAACTCCTTGACGTACGGCGTGAGATCGGCCGCCTGGTTGATGTCGACCACGTGCCGGGCGTCGGTGAAGTACGTGTAGAAGACGTCCTCCATCTGCCCGCCGGCGAGTTTGGCGTCGAAGGTCTTCGGGTCCTGGCAGGGGAAGGCGTCATGGGCCACGACGTCGACGTCCGGGTTGGCCTTCTCGAAGGACGCGATGTCCTGCTCGAAGAACCGCCGGTCGACCTTGGCGCTCTTGGGCGGCATGCAGTTGACCGTGATACGGGTCTTGCCGCTCGCCGATTCGCCGCCGCCCGACCCGCAGGCGGTGACGGCGAGGGCGAGGGAGCAGACGCTGAGCGCGGCGAAGGTACGGCGGAACCCGGTGCTTCTCATCGGTGGACCCCTCTGGGCAGGAGCGGTGGGCGCCGCACACTCAAGCACCGGCGACATCTGTCCGCAAGATGTCGCGCAGAATCTGCAATTATTCGACATAGGGATGGTTCTGGTGGGCACCTACCCCCGGGGCGCTTGCGCGGTCGAGCCGCGAACCACCAACTCGGGCTCGAACAGGAGCTCTTCGGCCGGTACGGCACTGCCCGCGATCTGCGCGTTCAGCAGCTCCACGGCCGCCCGCCCCATGGCCTCGATGGGCTGGCGGACGGTGGTGAGCGGAGGCTCGGTGCAGTTCATGAACGCGGAGTCGTCGTACCCGACGACGGAGATCTCCGACGGGACGGCGAGCCCCTTGCGGCGAGCGGCCCTGACCGCCCCGAGCGCCAGCGGGTCGCTCGCGCAGATGATGCCGGTGACGCCCCGGTCGATCAGCCGGGAGGCGGCGGCATGCCCGCCCTCGATCGAGAAGATGGCCCGTGCCACCCGCTCCTCGGGCAACTCCCCCGCGATGCCCCGCGCGGCGGCCAGCTTCCGCGCCGACGGCACATGGTCGGCCGGCCCGAGCACCAGCCCGATCCGCTCGTGCCCCAGCGAGGCCAGATGCCGCCAGGCCTGCTCCACGGCCACCGCGTCGTCGCAGGACACCCCGGGGAAGCCCAGGTGTTCGATGGCCGCGTTGATCAGCACGACCGGGATGTTGCGGTCGGCGAGCAGCTTGTAGTGATCGTGCGGCGCATCGGCCTGGGCGAACAGCCCGCCGGCGAACACGACGCCGGAGACCTGCTGTTGCAGCAGCAGCGCGACATAGTCGGCCTCGGAGACACCGCCCTTGGTCTGCGTACACAGCACCGGTGTCAGCCCGAGCTGGGCGAGCGCACCGCCGATCACCTCGGCGAACGCCGGGAAGATCGGGTTCTGCAGCTCCGGCAGCACCAGACCGACGAGCCGGGCGCGTTCACCGCGCAACTGCGTGGGCCGCTCATAACCGAGGATATCGAGCGCCGACAGCACCGCCTGCCGGGTGGCCTCGGAGACACCGGGCTTGTCATTGAGCACCCGGCTGACCGTGGCCTCACTGACCCCGACCTTCTTCGCCACTTCAGCAAGTCGTCGCGTCATGAACGCAAGAATAGCGCAAGGAACGCAAACGGCTTGCGTAAAGGCGTTATCGGCGGTCTCGGTGACTGCGTCGGTGACTGTGTCGGCGGTCTCCGCGGATGCGTCAGCTCTCCCCGCGTGCGGCCCACAGACCGCGCACATGCCCCAGATGCCGGGTCATGACCTCGCGCACGGCCTTCTCGTCGCGGGCGATCAACGCGTCGAGGAGTTCGAGGTGCTCCTCGGCGGAGGCCAGCAGGCGGCCGGCCTCCACGAGTGCGGTGAGGCCGTAGAGGCGGGAGCGCTTGCGGAGATCTCCGACGACCTCCACCAGATGGGCGTTCCCCGCGAGGGCGAGCAGGCCGAGGTGGAAGCGGGTGTCGGCCTCGACATAGGCGATGAGGTCGGCGGCGACGGCGGCCTGGACGATCTCCCGGGCGGCGGGGCGCAGCGCCTCCAGGGAGACCTTGTCGGCGGTCCTGGCCAGCTCCACCACCGTGGGGATCTCGATGAGGGCACGGATGTGCTTGTACTCGTCCAGCTGTCTCTCGGAGACGGCCGTGACCCGGAAGCCCTTGTTGGGGACGGTGTCGACCAGGCCCTCCTTGACCAGGTCGAGCATGGCCTCGCGCACCGGTGTCGCCGAGACGCCGAAGCGGGCGGCGAGCGTCGGGGCGGAGTACACCTCGCCCGGGAGGAGTTCACCGGCGATCAGCGCGGCCCGCAGGGCGTCGGCGACCCGCTCCCGGTAGCTGCTCTTCCTTCCGCCCAGGGAGGGCAGCGCCGGGGCGGCTGCGGTGGACGGGGCGCTGGTGCGCTGGGCGGCCATGGGTCTCCTAGCAGGGCAAACAGTGCAATGCCTGGTGCAATGTCACGCGTTACCGACCTCATTATCCTCGACGTTCGAAGGACGCTCACAGCACGAACCCGGCCGGGAACGGGTCGGACGGGTCGAGCAGATACTGCGCGGTGCCGGTGATCCACGCGCGGCCGGTGAAGCTGGGCAGGACGGCGGGGTGCCCGGCGACCTCGGTGGTGTCCAGGAGCCGGCCGGTGAAGTGGGTGCCGATGAACGACTCGTTCACGAACTCGGTGTGCAGCGGGAGTTCACCGCGCGCGTGCAGCTGGGCCATCCGCGCGCTGGTGCCCGTGCCGCAGGGTGAGCGGTCGAACCAGCCGGGGTGGATCGCCATGGCGTGCCGGGAGTGACGGGCCGTGGCGCCGGGGGAGATCAGATGGACGTGGTGGCAGCCGCGGATGGACGGGTCCTCGGGGTGGACGGGTTCCTCCTCGGCGTTGATCGCCGCCATGAGGGAGAGGCCCGCCCGCAGGATGTCGTCCTTGCGGGAACGGTCGAAGGGCAGCCCGAACTGCTCCAGCGGCAGGATGGCGTAGAAGTTGCCGCCGTACGCCATGTCGTATGTCACCGTGCGCCCGTCGGGCAGTGCGATCTTGCGGTCGAGGGCGACCGCGAAGGACGGCACGTTGTGCAGGGTGACCGCCTTCGCGGCGCCGTCCTCCACCGCCACCTCGGCGACGACGAGGCCCGCCGGGGTGTCGAGCCGGATCGTGGTGACCGGCTCCACGACCTCGACCATGCCGGTCTCGACGAGCACGGTCGCCACGCCGATGGTGCCGTGCCCGCACATCGGCAGATAGCCGGAGACCTCGATGTAGATCACGCCCCAGTCGCAGTCGGGGCGGGTGGGCGGCTGCAGAATGGCGCCGCTCATCGCCGAGTGACCGCGCGGCTCGTTCATCAGGAGCTGCTTGATGTGGTCGCGGTGCTCCCGGAAGTACAGGCGCCGCTCGTTCATGGTCGCGCCGGGGATCGTGCCGATGCCGCCGGTGATGACGCGGGTGGGCATGCCCTCGGTGTGCGAGTCGACGGCGTGCAGGACGAGTTTGCTGCGCACGGTCCAGCCTCCTTTGCGATCGGCGCGAGTGCGGTTACGCGAGCCCGGCGGCGACGGCCTTCTCGGTGGCGGCGCGGACGGCCGCCTCCTGCTCGGGCAGCAGCGGCACCCGCGGTGGTCGGCAGCGTCCCCCGTGGCGGCCGACGATGTCCATCGAGAGCTTGATCGCCTGCACGAACTCGACCTTGGAGTCCCAGCGCAGCAGCGGATGCAGCTGCTCGTACAGCTCCCTCGCCGTGCCCAGATCGCCGCCGACGGCCGCGCGGTACAGCTCGACCGTGGACTTCGGCAGCGCGTTCGGGTATCCGGCCACCCAGCCCTTCGCCCCGGCGATCGCGAGCTCCAGCAGCACGTCGTCGGCACCGATCAACAGGTCCAGTTCCGGGGCTAGTTCGGCGAGTTGATAGGCGCGGCGGACGTCTCCGGAGAACTCCTTGACCGCGTGGATGTACCCCTCGCCGTGGAGTTTCGCGAGCAGTCCGGGCACGAGGTCGACCTTGGTGTCGATGGGGTTGTTGTACGCCACGACCGGCACACCCGCCTCGGCGACCTCGGCGTAGTGGGCGAGGACGGAACGCTCGTCGGCACGGTAGGCGTTGGGCGGCAGCAGCATCACGGCCCGGCAGCCCGCGTCACGCGCCTGCTCGGCCCAGCGACGGGCCTCGCCGGAACCGTAGGCGGCGACACCGGGCATCACCCGCGCCCCGCCGATCGCGGCGACGGCCGTCTCCACGACCTTGGCGCGCTCCTCGGGGGTGAGCACCTGGTACTCACCGAGCGATCCGTTCGGTACGACACCGTCGCAGCCGTTCTCGACGAGCCAGGCGCAGTGCTCGGCGAACCTGCCGTGGTCGACGGAGAGGTCGTCGTTGAGCGGAAGGGCGGTGGCGACGAGGACACCGCGCCAGGGTCGGTTCTCGGTGGCGGTCACGGGAGATCCCCTCTCAATAGGTGTGACATTGGGATGTGACATTGGGGTGTGCCATTAGGGTGTGACATTTCACTGATGGTGGTCGGACTCGCCGGCCCGGGCCAGCACCCCGAGCGGCACCGGACGGGCGAACGGCCGCAGGGACGAGGTGAGTTCGCACCCGGCGACCCCCGCGACACCGGGCCCGCACACCCGCCCCTGGCACCACCCCATTCCGGCCCGTGTCAGCAGCTTCACGGTCCGCAGATCACCGGCGCCGAGCTCCGTCACGGCCTCCCGGACGGCCCCGGCGGTGACCTCCTCGCAGCGGCATACGACGGTGTCGTCGGTGACCTGCTCGGTCCAGTGGGCGGGCGGGGCGTACAGGGAGTCGAGCGCAGCGGAGAAGGCGCGCATCCGGGCCCGGACCCTGGCGGCCGCCGCCCAGGCGCCCGGGTCGGGTGCGGTCCCGCGCAGGCGCGCCGCGGCCGAGCGTCCGGCGATATGGCCCTCGGCGCGGGAGAGGGCGGAGCCGCCGACGCCGGTGGTCTCGCCGGCGGCCCAGACGCCGGGCACATCGGTGCGCTGTTCGGCGTCGACGTGCACGTCGAGCCCGTCGAGCCGGCAGCCCAGGGTCTCGGCGAGGTCGGTGTGCGGGAGCATGCCGTGGCCGACGGCGAGGGTGTCGCAGGGGATGCGGCGCTCACTGCCGGGCCTGACCCGCCCGTCGCCGTCGAGTACCGCGACGGTCACGGCTTCGAGCCGCTCGGTGCCGTGCGCCTCGACGACCGTGTGCCGGGCCAGGAGCCGCACCCGGTGGCGCAACAGCCGGGCGGCGTACCCGGCGCCCTCGGCGACCTTGCCGGGCTGCCCCGACAGTGCGCGGGAACGCCGTACGAAGTCCTTGGGGTCGGCGGATTCGACCAGGGCGGCCACCTCCACGCCGGCGGCGGCGAGCCCGGTCGCCACGGGGAGCAGCAGCGGCCCGGTCCCGGCGACCACGGCGGTGCGTCCGGAGACCGCGAGGGCGCCCTTGAGCATGGCCTGCGCGCCACCGGCGGTGACCACGCCCGGGAGTGTCCAGCCCGGGAACGGCAGGACTTTCTCGTATCCGCCGGTGGCCAGGAGCACGGCGTCGGCGCGCACTTCGGCCGGCTCCTCCTGCTCGGGACCGATGAGCGCGTGAACGATGAACCCCGGCCCGGACGCCGCATTGGGCGCCCCACCAGACGCCGCCACCCCGGACGCCGATTCCGGCCCCGGCCCCGAACCCGGCTCCGTCCCCCGCCCCGTCCCCGGCCGCCCGGAACGGCGCTCCACGAGCCAGACATGATGCTCCGTCAAGTGCCGTACGGCACCCGCTCGTACGTACCTGTCCAGTCCGTCCCGCAGCCGCTCCCACGTCCGCCACTGGTGGTGCAGGGCCTGCGGCCGACCGGCGCGCAGCCCGGCCGCGGGCTGACGGTAGAACTGCCCGCCCGCCTGCGCCGCCGAGTCGACCAGCGTGACCCGGACCCCCCGGGCGGCGGCGGCCAGGGTCGCGGCGAGCCCCGCCGGACCCGCGCCGATCACGGCGAGGTGGGGCACCGTCCCGGGACGGCTCGGGTCAGTCATCGTGACCAGTCCCCTCCTGGGTGCGGATGGCGTCGCCCGGGTGCAATGGCACAAGGCAGGCCCGTTGGTTCGGGCGGTCGTTGACGGTGACGAGACAGTCGAAGCAGACGCCGATGCCACAGAAGACGCCACGCGGCCGCCCCTCGCTCCGGGTGCTGCGCCACGAGGTGACTCCGGCCGCCCAGAGCGCGGCGGCGACCGTCTGGCCAGGCCGTGCCTCGATCTCGCGGTCGTCCAGAGTGACGGTGAACGCGGGGCCCGGCCGGGCCTCGGCCAGTTCCACGGGGGATCTGTGAGATCCGGGGGGGCTGGGGGATCGGGAGGCTCTGGGGGCTCTGGGGGACCTCACACGGCCTCCTCGGTGAAACGGTCGGGGCGGAACGGGGCCAGGTCCAGATCGGGGGTCCTGGCCGTGAGCGCCTGTGCGATCAAGTGGCCGGTCCCGGTGGCGAGTCCGATGCCCGCGCCCTCATGGCCGCAGGCGTGGTACAGCCCCGGAACACGGGAGTCCGGCCCGATGGCGGGGAGGTGGTCGGGCAGATACGGGCGAAAGCCGAGGTAGGACCGCATCGCGCGCACCCGCTCCAGGAACGGGAACAGCCGGGTCGCCCCGGCGGCCAGCGCCCGTACGACCGGCAGCGAGAACGTCCGGTCGAACCCGACCCGCTCCCGGCTGGCCCCGATGAGGATCGGCCCCGCCGCCGTTCCCTCGACCACCGGCGAGGTCTGCAACGCGGCCGAGTCGCTCGCCACGTCGGCCACATAGTCGGCGGCGTACACCTTGTGGCGGACCCGGCGCGGAAGGGGTTCGGTGACGAGGACGAACCCGCGCCTGGGCAGGACGGGCAGATGCACGCCCGCGAGTGCGGCGAGCTCACCGCCCCAGGTGCCGGCCGCGTTGACGACGGCGGGGGCGTGGATGTCGCCCTTCTCCGTGCGGACCCCGCGCACACTGCCGTCCGGCGCGCGCAGCACGTCCGTCACCGTCCGCCCGGTGAACAGCCGGGCTCCCGAGGCACGGAGGAGGTGGGCGGCGGCCAGGGTGGGCATGACCTGGCAGTCCTGGGGATAGTGGACGCCGCCCGGCAGCCCTGGGGCCAGATGCGGTTCGAGATCGTAGAGACCGTCGCCGGCGACCGACTCGGCGACGACCCCTGCAGCGCGCTGCCCCGCGGCCAGCCGCTCCAGCGCGGCGAGCCCATCGGGCGACGAGGCGACGACCACTCCCCCCTTGGCCTCGTACTCGACGGCCTCCCCGAACTCCCGCGCCGCCTCACTCCACAGTCGGCCGGACAGCAGCGCGAGATCGAGCTCGGGGCCGGGCTCCTTGTCGGAGACGAGGAGGTTGCCCTCACCGGCCCCGGTGGTGCCGCCGGCCACCGGTCCACGGTCGACAAGGATCACGTCGAGGCCCGCGCGGCCCGCGTACAGGGCACAGGCCGCGCCCACCATTCCGGCTCCGACGACCACGACATCGCAGGTCAGTCGCATGCTCACGCCAGTACTATGTCACATATCTCTGGTCCTGGGAATGAGGCGAGGCACGGTGGCACGGCAATATGAGACACGGGGGCACAGGGACACGGCGATACTGACGGGGCGCCGTCGACGACCTGAACGCCGACGGTGCCCCGATCAGGCCTCGGGGGTGGGCACGACCCTCAGATGGTTCACGGTGCGTCGCGCCCCACGAGCCCTGGACACCCTGGGCCGGTCACGGCGCACCTCGCGCAGCACCAGCGTCAGCCGGGTGCAGCCCAGCTCCTGAAGGGTCCTGGGCGTCTCGTCGACAAGGCGGCACTCGGTCGCCCCCCAGCGCGGATCGGGGTGGAGCAACGGACGTACGGCACCGTCCTGCACGACGGCCCGCTCGCCGACCGCGCGGATCCAGTGCGGCAGGCCCTGCCGGTAGGCGGCCTCCATGATCGGGTCCTGGGCGATGTCCCGGCGGATGGCCTGCAGTCCGTGGTCGTGGCCGTCCCGCTCCAGGGCGGCCGCGAAGTGGGCGAGCATCGGCAGGCACCAGCTGGACTCGTGCTCGCCGAGGACCGTGCTCGCATCCGGATGGAAGAGCACGAAACGGAGGAAGTTGTCGTCGGGCATGGCCGTGGGATGCGGGCCCACGCCGCGGAAAAGTGACGCGAAAGCGGTGTTCGCCAGAACAACGTCCCAGCGGTGGTCGAGGACGACGGAAGGGAAGGGCACGGCTTCCAGGAGAGTGGCGTAGTCCCGGAGATACGCCTGGGCCTCGCAGCTCTCGGGGCCGGGCCGCGGCTCGAACCGCTGCCCACCTGCCTGATATGCCATCGGGAGGTCACCCCTCTTGCCTATGCGGCCTTCACGCGGCGCCTTGATCCTGCTGCCCGGGTCCGAGCCATGTCAACTATCGTGGCATTCCACGGCTGTTGACGGCTGAAATTGGCCACAGTTGTGGCGAGACCTGGATGTGAGTTCGAACCAGCGGGTAATCTCCACCAAGTTCACGGCAACCGCTTGTGAGAAGCCTGTGAGAGACGTAGGAGATCTGTCGGTGACGGATGGCTTCGAGGGTCCGAGCGCCACGCCGACGGTTGTGCTGCCGGCCGTCGTCGCTCGCGTCACCGCGCTCGCCGACCGGCTCGGCGTGCCGCACGCGGAGGTCTTCGACACCGGCCGCCTGTCCGTGGCCTCCGGCGTCCCGGAGCCCGTGGTCAAGGCCCTGCTGAGCGGCCGCCCCGCGGGTGAGCGCGATGTGCAGGCCCGCTTCCTGCAGCGCCTGGACCTCCTGCGCCGCACCCGGCTGAAGCCGAACGGCCGCAAGTACACCCAGCAGGAGATAGCCGACGGCGCGGCCATGTCCCGCCAGCAGGCAGGCGCTCTCATCAATGGCGACCGGCGCCCCACCATGGAGCACTGCGACGCCATACAGCGCTTCTTCCGGGTGCACGCGGGATTCCTCACGGCCGAGGACCCCGAGGCGCTCGCGAGCGCCCTCCAACGCACCGAGCAGGACCTCCTCCAGAAGCTGGCGGAACGCGAGGCGGCCCAGTCCGCCGAAGACCCCCTGGAGAAGCTCCTCCAGGATCACGGCGTGCGCGGCATCGCCTGGCGGGCCGCCCAACTGCCCACCGACCAGCACCGCGACAAGGTCGCGGAGTGGCTGGACATGCTCCTGGAGAGCGTCAAGCGGCCCGAGTCGTGATGCGGGGAGAACGGGAGACCTGTGGGCATCGGTAGGGAAATGCGCCGCCTGTGCGGCGAGTTGGTCGCGGAACTGACGCTGGTCGCACCCGCGCAGCCCGAGAAGCTGTACGGCGCCCTGTGCGACGCGATGAGCAGACGCCGCGGCCGTCCCGTCCACTTCCGTACGGCCGCCTTCCCGGTCGGTACCGCCAGCGGGCTGTGGCTCGACATGGCCGACCAGGACCTGGTCGTGATCGAGGAGCGCACCGCGCCCGGCCACCAATTGGTGATCCTCGGCCATGAGCTGTGGCACATGAAGGCCGGCCACTGCAGCCACAGCATCGAGGGCGCCACGGTGGCGGCCCGCCTCCTGGACGACGAGGCCGACCTGCGCTCGACGGTCCTGAAGGTCGCCGCCCGCAGCCACTTCGACCAGGCCGAGGAGAAGGAGGCCGAGGCCTTCGGTCTCCTGCTGGCCAGCAAGTGCCGCGCGTGGCTGGCGGTTTCCTCGGCACGGGGCCAGCGGGACCACTTGGCGGGCAGGATCGAGGCGTCACTGGGCTATCTCGGGCCACAGGGCTGACCTCAGGCACGGCAGCTCAGGTACCGGACGCGCCTCGGGTCATGTCGCGCTGCGCTCGCTCGCCTCACGCAGATCCCGCTCCACGGCCCGGTTGCGGGCCGTGTCGGGCCGGCCTGCCGCCGTGCCGGGCCGACCCGCCCGCAGCAGCTCACGCCAGGCCTCACGGCTCCAGTCGGCGGGGGCCGTGGCGCTGGTGAACTCCTCCACCAGGGCGACGAACCGGTCCGGATCGCTGTGGAACGGGAAGTGACCGGCCCCCTCGAAGACCTCCAGCCGACTGCCCGGCATGGCCTCGTGCGCCCCGTACGCGTGCCGCACCGGAACCACGCTGTCCCGGTCCCCCCACAACAGCATCGTCGGCATGCCCTCGGTCAGATAGCAGCGGTCCAGCATGGTGACCACCTGCCCCCGCCAGTCGACGACCGCCCTCAGCGTGCGGATGAAGGCGTAGCGCGAGGTCGCGTCGGGCAGCGCATCCACGAGGTTGAGCGCTACCGGCGCGTCCAGGCCGATGTCGGTGTCCAGAAGCCTCATCAACCGCACGGCCAGCCCGACTTGCAGTCTCATGCCCGGCAGCCGCAGTGCCGACAGCATGAGATGGGCGCCGGGCAGCGAGACCAGCCGCAGCACCGGATTGACCTCGCGGCCCACCCCGCCCGCGCTGACCAGGATGAGCCGCTCCGTGCGCTCGGGGAACTGGTAGGCGAACTGCATCGCCACTCCACCGCCCAGAGAGTGCCCGATCAGCGTCGCAGACTCGATGCCGAGCGTGGTGAGGAGATCGCGCACGCCGTTGGCGTACGCGGCCACCGAGTAGTCGGCGCGCGGCTTGTCCGAGGCGCCGTGGCCGAGGAGGTCGGGGGCGATCACCGTGTGCGTGCGGGCGAGGTCGGGGATCAGCTCGGCCCAGGTGTCGGAGGAGTCGCCGATGCCGTGGATCAGCACCAGCGCCGGCCCTTCGCCGGCCATCCGGAACGCGCGTCGGTAGCCGTGTACGACGCGGTACCGCAACCCGAGTTCTCCGTCACCCACCGGACGCAGCCGTACGGCGCGTGCCGGGCGCGGTCCTGGGACGTCGACCACGTTCTCTCGCCCCCCCGTTCCTGTTCCCGTTTCCTGGCCGCGAGCGCGGCCGCAGGGCCTTCCTTCCAGCGTAGGACGGCTTTGCCACAAGGGATTTCAAGGAGGTTTCGCCTCCGCTAAGCGGGCGAACGGACGTGTGCCCAGGCCCGATTGTCAGTGGTGGACGGCAAGCTGGTGGTACGCCCTCGTATGCGGGGCGTGACGTGACGACGCCGACTTGGGGAGAGCCGACCGATGACCACCGCCGTGCTGACCGACCGCGAGCGCACCGCCGTCCAGGCCTATCTGCGGCTGTTGCACACCGTACGAGCCGCGTTCGACGCTCCCCCCGGCTCGGGCCGACCACCCGTGGTCCCGCCCTCGGTCCTCGCCGAGGCGGAGCGGGCCCTGGCGGAAGCGGGCCTGAGCGGCAACGAGGAGGAGTTCTTCCGGCTGCTGCAGAGCTGGTGCCCCGCGGAGCCATGAGGCGTCTCAGCTGTGCGGCACGCACACCGCGGTGGCGACCAGCCCCCGCTGGACCGTCCACCGCCCCTCGAAGAGGTCGACCCGGTGGCCGTCCACCCACGGGCCCGGTACGAGGAGCCGGGCCCGCAGGCCTCCGGTGTGCTGCTCGCCGGGGTCGGCGAAGAGGTCGATGTCGGCCTCGGTGAAGTCGAGCCACTTTGCGGTGAGGGGGAACCACGCCTTGTAGACGGACTCCTTGGCGCTGAACAGGAGCCGGTCCCAGTGGATGCCAGGGTGCTCGTCGGCCAGGCGGCGCAGCCGGTCCGTCTCGGCGGGGAGGGCGACGGCGGGCAGGACGCCGTCCGGGAGCTTCTGGTGGGGTTCGGCGTCGATGCCGAGGGAGGCGAGGTCGGCGGCGCGGACCAGGGCGGCGGCGCTGTAGCCGTCGCAGTGGGTCATGCTGCCGACGAGGCCGGCCGGCCAGCCCGGGGCGCCGCGTTCACCGGGCAGGATCGGCTGCGGGGGCACGCCGAGCTTCTCCATGGCGCGGCGGGCGCAGGAGCGTACGACGGCGAACTCCCGGCGGCGCTTGTCGACGGCCTGGGCGACGACGGCCTCTTCCTCCGGGTACAGGGCCGTGACGGCGAGCTCGTCGTCGCCGTACGCCTCGACGGTGACGACGGAGTCCGGCAGCAGTTCCTCGATCAACGCGCCCCGTCCTCCTCGGGCAGAATCCGGCGCAGCCGCCCCGGCGGGTCCGGTCGCTTGCGCCACTCGCGGGGGTACCCCACCGACACCTCCTCGAAGCGGACGCCCTCGTGCCAGGTGGTCCGCGGGATGTGGAGGTGTCCGTACACCATGGTCTCCACGCGGAACCTGCGGTGCCAGTCCGCGGTGAGCCGGGTGCCGCACCACATGGCGAACTCGGGGTACCACAGGACCTCGGTGGGATGCCGGTCCAGCGGGTAGTGGTTGACGAGCACGGTGGGCAGGTCCTCGGGCAGTGCGGCGAGCCGGCGCTCGGTCTCGGCGACCCGGGCCGCGCACCAGGCCTCGCGGGACGGGTACGGGTCGGGGTGCAGCAGGTACTCGTCGTTGCAGACGATGCCGGTCCCGTGCGCGTACTCCAGTCCCTCCTCCTTGGTGGTGCAGCCGGAGGGCAGGAAGGAGTAGTCGTAGAGCAGGAAGAGCGGTGCCACGGCGACGGGGCCGCCGGGGCCGTCCCAGACGGGATAGGGGTCCTCGGGGGTGAGCACGCCGAGTTCCCGGCACAGGTCGACCAGGTGCTCGTAGCGGGCGACGCCGCGCAGGGTGGTCGTGTCCTTCGGGTGGGTCCACAGTTCGTGGTTGCCGGGTGCCCACAGGACCTTGCGGAAGCGGCCGGCGAGGGTCTTCAGGGCCCAGCGGATGTCGGCGACGGTCTCCGCCACGTCTCCGGCGACGAGCAGCCAGTCGTCGTCCGAGCCGGGGCGCATGCGTTCGACGAGGGCGCGGTTCTCCTCGTAGCCGATGTGCAGGTCGCTGATGGCCAGCAGCTGTCCGGTTCCGGCGACCGTCGACGTCACCCTCGCCCCTTTCCGATCACCCGAATGACACCACGAGAACACAGGCTGCGTTCACCGTACAAGGGCGGGAGTGGTCAGGAATGATCCGCAATTCCGTAACACGTACGTTGCACGCCGCACCCCTTGAAAGCCGTATGATCGCCCCAACACCACCGCTTTGAATGCCCCTTCGCACGGGGCGCTTTGGTGTCCCTCCATTCACCCTGCCCGGGTACGGGCCTGTTTTGCCCTGCCCGCGAACCCGAAAGGACGGCCCTGCATGGTCTCTCGCGTACGCGTCTGGCTCAACCGCACGTACGCGGAGAACGTGTTCTTCATGGATCAGCTACGGAGAAATCCCAGCGATCGGGCCGTCGAGATCCATGCGACGCACGGGGACGCCGACTCGCCCGTGCTGGCCGCCGCCGACACCGCCGAGCTGGAGCCGGAGGGCCTGTCCCCGGCCGGGTATGTCGAGTACGCGCTCGCCCAGTGCCGGCGCCGCGGGATCGATGTCTTCGTGCCCAGGATGCACCAGTCGGCGATCGTGGCGCACCGCGCGGAGTTCGAGGCGGTCGGTACGGCGCTGCTGGCGCCGCCGCCGGAGGCCGTGGCGGTCTTCCACGACAAGGTGATCGCGTACGAGGCCGTGCAGGCGATCGGGGTGCCGGTGCCGCCGTGGTGGCGGGTGCGCACCGCCGACGAACTCCTGGCCGCCGTGGAGGAGTTGGAGGCGGGCGGGCACAAGGCGTGCTTCAAGCCGGCGTCCGGTGCGGGCGGGGTCGGCTTCCGGGTGATCACACGCTCCCCCTTCTCCCTCATGCACCTCAGCGGGTTCCCGACGCCGTATGTGCAGCTGGATCTGGTGCTGGAGGCGTTGCGGCAGGCCGAGGAGCCGGTGGACTGGCTGGTGATGCCGCGCCTTGAGCAGCCGGAGGTGTCGGTGGACTGCCTCACCGGTCCCGACAACCGGGTGCGGCTGGCGATCGGCAGGCTCAAGAACGGCCGGCGGCGCGGGTTCACGTTGCAGGAGCAGTGGCTGGAGCCGGCGCGGCGGATCGCCGAGGGGTTCGGGCTGCACTATCTGTCCAACATCCAGTTCCGGATGTTCGGGGAGACGCCGGTGCTGATGGATGTCAACACGCGGCCGGCCGGCGGGTTGCACCAGCTGTCGTTGTGCGGGGTCAATGTGCCGTGGCTGGCTGTGCAGCTGGCGCTCGGGGAGGACCCGGGGGAGGTCGCTCCGCCGTTCCTCGGGCAGGACTACACGGTGGTCTCGGGGCCGCGGCCGGTGCGGCCGGTGTCGCTGCCGCAGCAGCGGACCGAGGGGTCGGAGGCGTTGCTGCCTGCCGTTCCGGCGCCGGTCGAGTCCCTTGGGGTTTCGGCTCAGGTACTGCCGCTCTAGGCGATCTGCCGGGTGCGGGTGGTGCGTGGCTTGTCGCGCCCATGCGACGGAGTCGAATATCGACACAGCCCCGCCCCTTGGGGTGTTGGCCAATCCCGGCATCCGGTCTTGACACCGGGATTGGTCCATACCAACTTGGTTGCGCACCGTTTCGCATGTCTCTGCACTCCCGAACCACCCCACATCCTCAGGGAGATCGCGTGCGCACCTCACCCTTCAGACGCTCCAGACGTCGCCTCCTCGCTCTGCTCGGCTCCGCCGCTCTCGCGTTCGCCGGAGCCGTCGCTCTTCCCGGTACCGCTCAGGCGGCCAACGTCCTGTCCAACGCCGGATTCGAGTCGGGCGGGCTCTCCCCGTGGTCCTGCACCGGCAACCTCGGCTCGATCGTCTCCTCCCCCGTGCACGGCGGTTCCAAGGCCCTTGCGGGGGCGGTGAGTTCGAGCGACAACGCAAAGTGCAGTCAGACCGTCGCGGTCCGGCCGAACACCACTTACACGCTCGGCGGCTGGGTGCGCGGATCCTACGTCTACCTCGGGGTGGACGGCGGTCCCTCCACCTGGACGTCGTCCCCGTCGGCGTACGCTCAGCTGTCCCTGTCCTTCACGACCGGCGCAGCACAGACCAGCGCCACCGTGTACGTCCACGGCTGGTACGCCCAGGGCACCTACTACGCCGACGACATCAACCTCGACGGGCCCGGCGGCGGTGGATCGGACAGTCAGGCGCCGAGTGTGCCGGGCAGCCTGCGGTCCACCGGCAAGACCTCGTCGAGCGTGTCGCTGGCGTGGAACGCCTCGACGGACAACGTCGGGGTGACGGCGTACGACATCTACCAGGGGTCGAGCCAGGTGCTCAGTGTCTCCGGCACGAGTGCCACGGTCGGCGGGCTGTCCCCGAGCACGGGGTACACGTTCACGGTGAAGGCACGCGACGCGGCCGGGAATGTCTCGGCGGCCTCCAACGCCGTCACCGTGACGACGGACGCGGGCGGCGGTGGCGGTACCGGCTTCAAGCAGGCCGCGCCCTATCTGTACCTGGGCTGGGGCGACCCGCCGAGTGCCACCTCGGTGATGAGCGCGACCGGGATCAAGTGGTACACGATGGCGTTCATCCTGTCCTCCGGCGGCTGCAACCCGGCGTGGGACGGTCAGCGCGCGCTGACCGGCGGGAACGACCAGAGCGTCATCAACTCCATCCGCTCCGCGGGCGGCGACATCGTGCCGTCGATCGGTGGCTGGAGCGGCAACAAACTCGGGCCGAACTGCTCCAGCGCCGAGGCGCTGGCCGGGGCGTACCAGAAGGTCATCGACGCCTACGGGCTCAAGGCGATCGACGTCGACATCGAGAACACCGACGAGTTCGAGAACGCGACCGTGCAGGACCGGATCCTGAACGCCCTGAAGATCGTCAAGGCGAACAATCCGGGGCTGCGGACCATCCTCACCTTCGGCACCTCGACGACCGGCCCGACCTACTGGGGCAACCGGCTCATCGAGCAGGCCAAGGCGCTGGGCGCCGACATCGACGTGTTCACGATCATGCCGTTCGACTTCGGCGGCGGCGCCGACATGTACGGCAACACGGTGAACGCGACGGACGGGCTGAAGAACAAGCTGAAGTCCACCTTCGGGTGGGACGACGCCACGGCCTACGCCCATGTCGGCATCTCCGGCATGAACGGGCTGTCCGATCAGCAGGAGCTCACCTCGCCCGCGATCTGGACCCAGATCCGCGACTGGGCGAACTCCCGGCACATCGCCCGCCTCGCCTTCTGGTCGGTCAACCGTGACCGGCCGTGTCCGGGCGGCGGCGTGACGAGCAACTGTTCCGGGATCAGTCAGAGCAACTGGCAGTTCACGTCGATCACGGCCGGGTTCACCGGCTGAGTGGTCCTGTGCTGTCCCCCGGTCGACGGCGGCCGGGGGACTCGCTCAGTAGGTCTCGCTGCCCGGCGGGAAGTAGTACGTCCGCAGGAAGTCCCGCACGCACAGCGCGGCGAACGCCGAGGACAGGAACTTCCAGTTGTCCCACTGCCGGGCGTCGCCGTAGTCGCTGATGCCGCGGAAGATCAGCCAGCGGCGCTCGCCGACGGCCCGGACGAATCCGAAGGCCTCCATGTCGGCGGCGCAGATGGTGTTGTCGAAGCGCTCGCGGAGGCCCTTGAGGAACTTCCCGTCCCGCAGGACGTTCTCGCCCGAGGCGATGGTGACATTGGTGCTGTGCACCTCGGGCACATGGGCGGGCTCCACCCCCTCAGGCAGCAGATGACGGGGCAGGCCGCGCAGGAACTGGGCCACCGAGCGGTCGAAGCCCGTGCGGCGGGGGTTGTAGTAGTAGAGCCCGTATCCGTAGGCGTCGGTGCCCTGGCCGTAGGCCGGGCGTGGCTGCCAGACGTCAGGGCTCGCGAGCCGGCCCGGCTCGTAGTAGTGCACGCTGTGGGTCGCCACCACGTCTCCGAGCCGCACCTTGCCCTTCACTCCGGCCGCCGTGCCGAGCAGGAACACGGCCTCGGGGGCGCACCGTTCGACGAGGGCCCGGGTGGGGGCGGCCACCTCCACGTTCCCGGCGCGGGCGGCCGCCGTGACGACGACGGACAGCGGCCGGTCGGGCCGGTGCCGGCTGGGCACCTCGGTGGAGTAGAAGCGCTGCCCGCCCGGTCCGGTGTCGAAGAGGCCGTCGTCGAGGCCGAAGACCTCAAGGACGGCCTCCAGTTCCTCGCGGATGACGACCACGATGCCGATGTCGGCCGCCGTGACCGCCTCGGTCGCCGTGGGCACGCCCTGCCAGGGTTTCGCCGGGTCCGGCGGCAGGAACGACTCGACGACCAGCCGGTCGAGGACCGTCTTGCGTTCCGGCGGCAGGCTCAGCGACCTGCGGGCGTAGTCGGCGATCAGCAGGCTGCGCTTGAGCTGGCCGCGCCCGTCGGGGGCGCTGCTCATCGGCTCCCAGTCCCTGCGGCGGGTGTACAGCAGGTGGACGAGCGTCCGGCACGCCTCCTCGGCCGTCTCCGCCCGTGCACCGGCCGTCTCCCGTGTCCCGTCCCGTTCGGTCATCGGGTGCTCCTCGCCGCCCGGATCCGGTAGAGGGAGTGGACGGGCAGACCGTCCAGGTCCTGCTCCTCGGAGAAGTCGATGACCGGGACGTAGGCGCGTGGCTCGATGCCCCAGTGGTCGAGGACGTCCACCATCGTGCGGGCCGTGGTGCCCGAGGCCCGGAACTCGTCGAGGAGTACGACCGGGTCGCCGCGGCCCTTCAGATGGCTGAGCTGCTTCTGCCACAGCTGGCCGTGCGCCTTGTCCAGGACCATCTGGGTCTCGTCGTGTTCCGGGTCCGTGCGGTGGTCCAGCACCTCGCCGGGGATGGTGATCACCATGGGCCGGTCCCCCATCAGGTCGGACAGCCGGGCGACCAGTGTCTTGATGGGGGGTTCGTCGGGGCAGACGATGACGACGCCGGGCGGCACACCGAGCATCTCGAACAGCGACATGATCTTGGTGGCCAGCCAGTTGCCGTGCTCGGCGAACACCGACTCCAGGTCGGGCGCGTAGTGGAAGCGGTGCCCGAACGGCGGCGGGGTGTTCTTCTCCGAACCCCACCGCGACCGCAGGAAGATGTCCCAGACGTCGTAGCTGCGCAGCGTGTGGCCGCGGTCCCGGAGGGGGTCGGTGTGCGGCAGGCCGATGGCGCACTGCTCGCAGTCCTCACGGCGTTTCATGCTCCGCTCCCGTGAGGCCTCGCTGTACACGGGCAGCGACGACTTCGCGAGGGTCAGCTGCGAGCTGGAGTCGGTGATGAGGACGGCCCAGGCGCGCGGCGCGAGCCGGATGTCCTGTCCGCGCAGGGTGTCCACGATGCCCTCGTAGGTGCGGGTGCGGTCGACGACCGAGAAGAACGGCACCACGGTCCCGTCGATCTCGTCGGCGTGCAGCGGGCGGGTCCCGGTGGCGTCGAAGATCCGGCCCTCCCTGTCGCATCTGCCGAATCCGCAGCCCCGGGCGGCGGCGATGCCCGCGATGGCCTCGTGCAGCCCCATCTGGTCGTCCCGGCTCAGCAGGAACAGCTTGGTGTCCTCGGCGGCGGCCCAGGGCACGATCACCCGCTCCAGCCAGGATCCGGCGAGTCGGCTGATCTCGGGGACCGCGTTCTCGACGTGGAAGAAGTACCGCCGGCAGAAGTCTCCCGGCCTGCGACGGCTCACCCCGTAGTGCCCCAGCCTGCGCACGATCTTGGCCGACAGCGGGGACCGTTCGGGTGCCAGCCTCGCCCGCAGGCCCTTGTACTCGGTGGCGAACACCCGCCCGGGGTCCGGTCCCTGGCCGTGGATCACCTCGCAGCGTCCGTCGTTGGCGAGCACGAGCAGCAGCCGGGACGGCCCGTCCGCGCTCTCCAGGGAGCGCAGCTCGATCCAGAAGGTGGAGGACTCCGGCGGCATGATGGGCACCGTGATCACCAGCAAGCGCTGCGGATGGGCTTTGAACCACTCGCCGGTCAGCCGGGCGACGTCGTACAGCAGCGGCTCGCCCAGCAGTTGGTACGGGTTGTCCCCCATGTCGACGATGAGCAGGTGCGGGCCCTCGTCGGCGGGCAGTGCCCGGGCGAGGTAGTCGCGGCTCTCGGACATCGGGGAGTAGAGCTCCTCCGGCCTGACGTAGACGGTCCGTTCGGTCGTCGGCGTCGCCACCTCGGTCCCGGTGAGGCGCTGCCCCAGCCAGCGGTACAGGCTGACCCGTTCCTCGGGCACCGACTCGGGTATCTCCCGGCCCACCGCGATCTTCCGCGCGGTGATCCGTATGCCGGGCTCAGACATCGTGCACCGGCAGCTGTACGGAGAACAGGCACCCGTTCTGCGTCGGGACCCCGGAGGCCAGGTCGACCTCGTAGCGGGAGCCGGCGCCTTCGGCGGCCCTGATCCGCAGGCGGTGCCGGCCTGAGTCGATGCGCAGGCTGCCCTGGAACGTGTCCACGGCGCACTTGTAGAGCGTGTACATGCGATGGCTTCCTTCCCCGTCCCCGACCGCGCCCCGGTCGCGCGGATTGCTCGCGATCAGGCTCGCCAGGAGCATCTCGGCGTCGCCGCCGTCCTGCCGTGGCGGTTGCTGAGCGTGGTACGTCTCCTCGGCGTCGCGCCCCTCGCGGCGCACTACGAACCTGTCCGTCCCCCGTGGACCGGTCCAGATCTGTTTGCTGAGCATGTCCGCGCGCAGCCCGCCGTCGTCCCACTCGCTGATCGTGAGGGTGCCGGTGCCGCCGGCCGTGCCGGGCAGTTCGAGCTGGGCTCCGATGACGGCCATCTGGGCGCCGATCCGCTGCAGCGCGCCGGACACCAGCTCCTGCACCAGGACGCGCAGTACGTCGGCGGCCGGGCCGCACAGGATGTGCTCCAGGAGCCGGCTCAGCGCGTGCCCGCCCCAGTGCGCGACCTCGCTCTCCAGCATGTGCCGGCGGGTCAGGCTGTCCTTGAGTTCGTACGGGCGCAGTCCGAAGCACTGCTGGGAGGTGAGGTAGGCGTGCACCGAGGAACGGGGGCTGTCGGCGGCGCCGGACAGCGGGTCGGTGGGCCATGCCTCACCGAAGTAGGCGTAGTCCTCGGGGACCACGAGGAGCCGGAACGGCATGCCGGTGACGGCGGAGACGGCAGTCGGGAAACCCCATTGGCGCAGCTGGTGGCGGGCCGCCGGCCCGATGGGTAAGCGAAAGCAGGTCTCCAGCCGTTTGCGGTCCCGTGCCGCCACCGCGGACAGCAGTTGCTGCAGGGCGACCACGTCGAAGGACTCCGCTTCGGTGAGGTCGACCAGAACCGTTCTGGCGGACAGCCCGAAGGACGCCATCTCCACGAGGGCCGCGTCCACCGTGGGCGTCGAGACATGTCCACCGACGCGCAGGCTCGGCATGTTCCGTGCGCGTGGTGCTCCCCGTTGTGCCATGCCGCCTCCCGGAACGGGTGACGCCGAGTGACTGAAATCCGGCTGTCGGTCACGTTGAGGGTCCAGCCTCGGCGCGGCGGCTGGCAAGCCCCGTGCACCGGGCAATTGCCACGCGGTGCGCTCTGTGCATTCCGGTCAAATCACCGGCGCGCCAAGTCGGTTGAGATTTTTTCGCGGGGAGGTGTATCAGGCGGCCGGGGGCGCGCTCATAAGAGTGAAAGACAACGGGGGACACGCAAAATACAACGGGGGACACGGGGATACACGGGGGAGCACGAACGGGGGACCCACGGGGGAGCAACGGGGGAAAACGCACCAGCCACGGGGGAAGGTACGGGGGCTTCGGATCGGCCGGCGCTGTCACGGGGGCAGCGGCCGGCCGGTCCGAAGGTGCGTTTGGAGTCAGAAGCGCCCCGCGCCGCGGTACAGCTCCAGCTCACCGTCCAGCTCCACCGCGAGCACCGTGGCATACGGGTCGAGGTCGGCCGCGGCGGGCGGTGCGATCCACAGCACGCCGGGCGTCTCGTGCAGTCCGCCGGTGATGCGGTGGGCGAGTTCGGTGCCGCTGCCGAGCACCGTGACCCGGCGCACCGAACCGAGCAGTCCGCGGACGTTGATCTCGGCGCGGGGCGCGTCGAAGAGGATCAGGTACAGGGTGCGGCGGTCCTTGGAGAGGGTGCTCGGGCCGTAGTGGTGCCCGGCCGGGAGGCCGCGTCCGGTGCCGTACACCGCCTGAGCGTGCTTGGCGATCCAGTCGCCGAGTCCCTCCAGGCGCTCGGCCTGTTCGGCCGGGATCGTGCCGTCCTCGCGCGGGCCGACACTGAGCAGCAGGTTGCCACCGCCGCCGATCGTCTCGGTGAAGTAGCGGATCAGCTGGTCGACCGACTTGTGGTTGTGGTCGTGGTGCTGATGGCCCCAGGAGTCGTTGACGGTCAGGCACAGCTCCCAGGGACCCTCGGGCGGGACGACCGGAGCGCCCTGCTCGGGTGTCGCGTAGTCGCCCTCGCTGAGCATGCGGGCGTTGAAGACGACGTCCGGCACCTCGGAACGGATCAGTGCGGCCAGCTCGGGAATGCGCCACTGCTCCTCGCTGCGGTCCCACTCGCCGTCGAACCACAGCAGGTCCGGCTCGTAGCGTGCCGTCAACTCCCTTATCTGGCCGTCCCGGTAGGCGAGGAAGCGGTCCCAGGCGGCCAGGTCCTCGAACTCGGCGGCGACTTCGGAGTACCGGTTGTCCTCCAGCTCCGGCGGGCGGCCGGGCTTGCGGGTGGAGGCGTAGTCGGGGTGGCTCCAGTCCGAGTGGGAGTAGTACAGACCGACCTTGAGTCCCTGCTCGCGCAGGGCGTCCGCGTACCCGGCGATCAGGTCGCGGCCCACGTTCAGATCGCCGTGGGCGGTGTCCCAGAGGGCGACGCCGTCGTGGTGGCGGCTGGTGAGGACGGCGTACCTGGCGCCGGCCCGCGCGAAGAGCTTCGCCCAGTCGCGCGGGTCGTAGCGGGCGGCGGTGAAGCGGTCGAACTGGGACATGTACTCGTCGTACGGGACGATGTCGTCATAGAACGACCAGGACTCCTGGACGCCGTCGACGGCGTAGATCCCCCAGTGGATGAAGATCCCCAACTTGGCGTCGGTGAACCAGGGTTGCATCGGCACCGGTTCAGCTCCCCTCGGCGCGCCGCAGGCGGAGGGTGAGGACCTGGAAGGGGCGCAGGGTCACGGTCACGCCGCCGTCACCGGTGAGGTCCGCCGCCGTCTCCTCCAGCGGGCGTTCCAGCAGGTCGGTGACCTGGGCGCCGGCGAGCGGGAAGCCGGTGCGCAGGACGCCGGTCGCGCGGCCGCCGCGGGACTCGTAGAGGCGTACGACGACGTCGCCGGACCGGTCGTCGGCCAGCTTGACCGCCTCGACGGTCACGCCGTCGCCGTCCACGCAGACGACGGGCTCGGGCGCGCCGGCCGCGTCCGCGACCCGCAGCGGGAGGTTGAGGGCGTAGCCCTCGGCGACGGCGTCGGCGATGCTCGCGCCGGGCAGCAGGGAGTAGGTGAAGCGGTGCTTGCCCTGGTCGGCCTCGGGGTCGGGCACGCGCGGGGCGCGGACCAGGCTGAGGCTGACCCTGGTGGTCGTACCGCCGTCCTCGCGGACCGTGCGGGAGACGTCGTGGCCGTACGTCGAGTCGTTGATGACGGCGACGCCGTAGCCGGGCTCGGCGATGTGCACCCAGCGGTGGCCGGAGACCTCGAAGCGGGCCGCCTCCCAGCTGGTGTTGGTGTGGGTGGGGCGCTGGATGTGGCCGAACTGGATCTCGGCGGAGGAGTGCGGGGCCCGGATGTCCACCGGGAAGCCCGCCTTGAGGATCTTCTCGGCCTCGTGCCAGTCGATCTCCGTCTCGAAGTCGATACGGGGGCTGCCGGCCCGCACGGTGATGGTCTGGACGAGCTTCGAGCCCTTGCCGAAGGCGCGCTCGACGCGGATCGCCGCGACGAGCGGGCTCTCCTCCACGACCGTGACGGACTCGGCTTCCAGCAGGTCGGTGAAGCGGTTCTTGTAGTGCTTGTCGATGTCCCAGGCATCCCAGTAGTTGGGGAGGTCGGTGTGCAGACGGAGCAGATTGCCCTGGTCGGCGAGGACTTCACGGCCGGCCCGCAGGTCCCGTACGGAGGCCAGCGTGCCGTCCTCGGCCACCTCGACCCGGATCAGGCCGTTGTCGAGGACCCGGCCGGAGACCGACACCGGCTGGGCGGGCTCGGCCGCCGCGAGGGGCGCGCTGCCGTTCGCGGGCACCTCCACATACGCCGGTGCGCCCTCGGCCGTACGGACCACCTCGGCGCGCTCGAACGGGCTCGTGTTGAAGACCCGGGTCTCTCCCCCGCCCAGCGCGGCGACCGCCTCGGCCGTCAGCGCCTCCAGTTCCTCGGCGACGCGGGCGTATTCGGCCTCCGCCTCACGGTGCACCCAGGCGATCGAGGAGCCCGGCAGGATGTCGTGGAACTGGTGCAGCAGGACCGTCTTCCACAGCCGGTCCAGCTTCTCGTACGGGTAGGCGTAGCCCGGCGCGTGCAGGGCGGCGGTCGTCGCCCACAACTCGGCCTCGCGCAGCCGGTGTTCGCTGCGCCGGTTCCCCTGCTTGGTGCGGGCCTGCGAGGTGTACGTCGCCCGGTGCAGCTCCAGGTAGAGCTCGCCGACCCAGACGGGGGCGTCCTCGTACTCCGCGCGGGCCTGGGCGAAGAACTCGTCGGGGTGCTCGATGACGACCTTGGGCGAGCCCTCCAGGTCGGCCAGCCGGCGTGCCCGCTCCATGATCTCGCGGGTGGGGCCGCCACCGCCGTCGCCCCAGCCGAAGGGGGCCAGCGAGCGCGTACCGCCGCCCTTCTCCGAGTAGTTGCGGACCGCGCGGTCCATCTCCTCGCCGCTGAAGCGGGCGTTGTAGGTGTCGACCGGCGGGAAGTGGGTGAAGATGCGGGTGCCGTCGATGCCCTCCCACCAGAAGGTGTGGTGGGGGAACTTGTTGGTCTGGTTCCAGGAGATCTTCTGGGTCAGGAACCACTCGTTGCCGGCGAGCTTGGCGAGCTGCGGGTAGGCGGCGGTGTAGCCGAAGGAGTCGGGCAGCCAGACGCCCTTGGTCTCGACGCCGAAGTGCTCGATGAAGAACCGCTTGCCGTGGATGAGCTGGCGGGCGATGGCCTCGCCGCCGGGCAGGTTGCCGTCGGCCTCGACCCACATGCCGCCGACCGGCGCCCACTGGCCCTTCTTGACCGACTCCTGGATGCGGGCCCACACATGCGGGTAGTTGTCGCGCACCCACTCGTACTGCTGGGCCTGCGAGCAGGCGAAGATGAAGTCGTCGTACTCGTCGGCCAGGGACGTCACGTTGGAGAAGGTGCGGGACGTCTTGCGCTTGGTCTCGCGGATGGGCCACAGCCAGGCCGAGTCGATGTGGGCGTGGCCGACACCGGAGATCGTGTGCGCGCTGGCGTGCGCGGGGCGGGCGAGGACGGGGGCCAGGACCTCGCGTACGGCGGTGGCGCTGCCGGAGATGTCGTCCAGGTCCAGGGTGTCCATGGCCTTGTCGAGGGTGTGCATGATCTCGTGGCGGCGCGGCTCGTGCTCGCCGAGGTGGACCATGAGCTCGCGCAGCACCTGGAGGTCCAGGTCGAGGTGCCAGACCTCCTCGTCGAGGACGGCGAGGTCGGCGCGCTGGAAGGTGTAGAGGGGCTTGTCGCCGGCCGTGCGGACGTCGCCGAGCAGGGTGGGGGCCGCGAAGTCGTTGGCGAGGATGTCGGGGTTGGAGGCGGCCTCGACCAGGTAGTCGATCTCCTCGCCGCCGGAGACCGGGTTGCCGATCGGCACGTACTGGTTGAGCGGGTTGACGGCCTTCAGGGGACGTCCGTCGGGCAGGTGGACCAGCGCCTCGGCCTGGTTGCCGGGCCAGTCGCCGACGAAGCCGAGGTCGATGACCGCCTCGACGCGCCGCCCGGCCCACTCGGCGGGCACCCGGCCGCGCATCCGGAACCAGGTCGTGCCCCAGGGCGGGCCCCACGGGGTGTCCATCGCGAAGGGCGTGTACGGGGCTGCCGCGGCCTCCTCGAAGGGGACCGGCTCGCCCGGCGCCTGCCAGGCCTCGACCTCGAAGGGGACGGTGGCCGAGTAGATCGCGGGCTTGATGCGCTGGTTGTGGAGGCGCTCGACGCGCTCTTCGATCCGGCGGCGTTCGTCGTGCATCAGGATCTCCAGGGAGGGAGCAAGCGGAGGGGAAGCGAGCGGCGACCGAGGGGGAAGCCAGGTGGGGAAGCGCTTTCCGGCGCGAATGCTACTTAAGGTACGCGAGGCCGGGATGCACCCCGGTGTAGCCGTCGACCAGCCTGCGGGCGACGCCCACCGAGTCGACCAGCGGGTGCAGCGCGAAGGCCTTCACCGCCGTCGTACGGGAGCCGGACTCCGCGGCGGCCAGCACCTCGCGCTCGACCGCCTTGACCGAGCAGACGAGGCCGGTGGCGTGGTCGGGCAGCGGGGCGACGGCGACCGGGTGGGCGCCGTTGGCGTCGACCAGGCAGGGCACCTCGATGACGGCGTCGGTGTCGAGGACGGACAGGGTGGCCTGGTTGCGGACGTTGAGGATCAGGGTGGTGCGCTCGTCGCGGGCGATGGCCCGCATCAGGGCGAGCGCCACCTTCTCGTACCCGCCGGACAGATCGTCGGCGTCGCGCTCGCCGGCGCCGGCCGTCTCCCGGTTCTCGGACATGTAGGTGGCCTCGCGCTCGGCGCGGGTGCGGTCCCAGACCTCCAGCGCGGAGACGTCCGAGCGACCGGCCTCCTGGTAGAAGGCGGCCTGCTGGTCGCGCAGGAAGGCGCCGCGGGTCTTGTCGGCCTCCTGGTAGGCGCGGACGGCCTCGCGGTTGAAGTAGTAGTAGTGCAGGTATTCGTTGGGGATGGCGCCCAGCGAGCGGAGCCAGTCGACGCCGAAGAGCTTGCCCTCCTCGAAGGAGCCGAGCAGGTCGGGGTCGGCGAGCAGGCGCGGGAGCTCGTCACGGCCGGCGACGCGCAGACCGCGCACCCAGCCGAGGTGGTTGAGGCCGACGTAGTCGATCCACGCCTCGCCGGGGTTCTTCACGCCGAGCACCCGGGCGATACGGCGGCCGAGGCCGACCGGCGAGTCGCAGATACCGATGACGCGGTCGCCGAGGTGGCGGGACATGGCCTCGGTGACCAGGCCCGCGGGGTTGGTGAAGTTGATGACCCAGGCGTCCGGCGCGAGCCGGGCCACGCGCTGGGCGATGTCGACGGCGACCGGGACGGTGCGCAGGCCGTAGGCGATGCCGCCCGCGCCGACCGTCTCCTGGCCGAGGACGCCCTCGGCGAGCGCGACCCGCTCGTCGTTCGCCCGGCCTTCGAGGCCGCCGACGCGGATCGCCGAGAAGACGAAGTCGGCTCCGCGCAGGGCCTCGTCGAGGTCGGTGGTGGCGGTCACCTCGGGCGCGTCGGGCACCCCGGCGGCCTGTTCGGCGAGCACCCGGGTCACCGCGGAGAGCCGCCCGGCGTCCAGGTCGTGCAGTACGACGTGGGTGACCCGGCCCTCGGCGCGGTCCGTCAGGAGCGCCCCGTACACCAGCGGCACCCGGAACCCGCCGCCGCCCAGAATCGTCAGTTTCACGCTTGCACCTTTCCTGCCACGACGACCGCGACGCCCGCCTCCTCCAGGGAGGACCGCGTCGGCCCGTCGACGGGCGCGTTCGTCACCACCACGTCCAGGTCCTCCGGGCCGCAGACCTTCGCCATGCCCGTGCCCGGGAACTTCGCCGCGTCGGCGAGCAGGACGACCTTCTCACCGGCCTTGATCATGGCCCGCTTGACCGGCACCTCGACGACCGTCGTGTCCATCACCTGCCCGCCGGGCCGCACTCCACTGGTGCCCAGGAACAGCCAGTCGGCATGCAGCTGGCGCAGATTGTCCTCGGTGAGGAAGCCGACCAGGGAGCGGTACTCGCGGCGGACCATGCCGCCGAGCAGCACCAGCTCGATGCCCTCGTCGTCGGCGAGCTCCTCGTAGACCACCAGATTGCTGGTGATCACCGTGAGGCGGCGGCCGTGCAGCTGCCGGGCCAGCCGGAAGGCGGTGGTGCCGATGTCGAGCAGCACCGACTGACCGTCCTCGATCATCGCGGCGGCGTGCGCGGCTATCGCGTCCTTCTCTGGCACGCGCATCTCGGCGACCTCGGCGAAGGGCTGGTCGCCCTCCTCCACGACCGCGCCGCCGTGCACCCGGGTGAGCAGGCCGTCCTCCTCCAGTTTGAGCAGGTCACGCCGGATCGTGGCGGGGCTCACACCCAGCTGCTCGGAGAGATCGGTCACGGCCGCGGGGCCGCCGGAGCGCAGGGCCCGCAGGATGAGTTGGTGTCGTCGTTCTGCCAGCACGACGTGAACACTACTCGTCATCTTCAATCATCGCCATGCTCATTTCTGCTCGGGTATTGACCAATCTCGCGGAGCGGCGCACGATTCCGGTCACCGAAATGAAGAGTTTTGACGAGAGGACGTTGCGGTGGACGACGACCGGCCCGATGTGCTGCTGACCGGGCTGCTCTTCTACGACCTCGTTCTCACGGGGCTCGGGAAGCCGCCCACGCCGGGTGAGGAGATCTGGACCGACGGCATGGGCTGCGGCCCGGGCGGCATCGCGAACCTGGCGGTGGCCGCCGCCCGCTTCGGCCTGAGCACCTCGCTGGCCACGGTGTTCGGCGACGACCTGTACGGCGAGTACTGCCGGGACGTCCTGTGCGACCAGGAGGACATCGACCTCTCGCTCTCCCGCACCGCGGACGGCTGGCCCACCCCCGTCACCGTCTCCCTGGCCCACGGCCACGACCGGGCGCTCGTCACCCACGGCCAGGAACCCCCGTACTCGCAGGACGTGCTGATGGGCGACCCGCCCGAGGCGCGCACCGCCCTCGTGCACATCGAGGCCGAACCCCGCGAGTGGCTCGCCAAGGCCGCCGCGAACGGCACCCACATCTACGCCGACGTCGGCTGGGACCCCACCCAGCAGTGGTCCACCGACCTGCTCGACCAGCTCCGCCTGTGCCATGCCTTCCTCCCCAACGAGACCGAGGCGATGGCCTACACCCGCACCGACAGCGCGGTCGCGGCCCTCGGCACGCTCAGCGAGCTGGTGCCGGTGGCCGTGGTGACACGCGGCGGTGACGGCGCGGTCGCCGTGGACCAGACGACCGGCGAGTACGCGGAGGTGCCCGCCCTGGACGTCGACGTCCTCGACGCGACGGGCGCCGGGGACGTGTTCGGGGCGAGCTTCGTGGCGGCCTCGCTCGGCGGCTGGCCGCTGGCGGAGCGGCTGAGGTTCGCCGTGCTGGCGGCCGGTCTGTCCGTCGGACGGCACGGCGGCGCTCTCGCGGCCCCAGGCTGGTACGGCGTCGACCGCTGGTGGCGCTCCCTGACCGACCCCGAGCTGCGCCGGAGGTACGGCTTCCTCGCGGACCGGCTGCCGGCGGATCCCGGCCCCTCGGTCGCGTACGCCCCGGTCACCCCGCCCGCACGGCAGCCCTGACTCCCCCACCTCCCCCCACTTGCCCCTCTCATGCGAAGTCCCGAACAGATCCGAAAGGCGGTGGGAGCTGTGCGGCTCTCACGAAGAGGCCTGCTGCGCGCGGGCCTGGCCGGTACGGCCGCCACGGCGCTCGGCGGCCTGGCGTCCGGCTGCGCCGTACCGACCGGCTCGACCGGCCGGAACATGGTCCTGTGGTACTGGAGCGGCGGCCTGAGCGACACGGTCGTCAAGAACGCCAAGGCGCGTTACGGCAGCTCCGTGGAACTCGACGCCATCCAGATCGGCGGCTACTACCGCTCGAAGCTGATCACCACGATGGCCGGCAACGCCCACATCCCCGACATCGCGGGCCTCAAGGGCGAGGACATGGCGTCCTACCTGCCCAACGCCGGCCAGTTCGTCGATCTGCGCACGCTGGGCGCGGAGAAGTACAAGAGCCGGTACCTGGGCTGGAAGTGGGACCAGGGCATCGCCGACGACGGATCGATGGTCGGCTTCCCGATCGACTGCGGGCCGGTCGCGCACTTCTACCAGTACGCCGTGTTCCAGAAGGCGGGACTGCCGTACGAGCCCGACGACGTGTCGAAGGAACTGAACACCTGGGAGAAGTTCTTCGCGGCGGGCGAGCGGCTCAAACAGCGGATCCCGGGGACCTTCCTGCTCACCGACGTGGGCGCCGTCTTCGAGAACGCGGTGCAGCAGGGCAGCAAGCGGTACGTCGACAAGGACCGCAACTTCATCGGCGACCAGCGGCATGTGCGGGACGCCTGGGCGCTGGCCGTGGAGGCCAAGCGGCGGGGCATCGTCTCCAGCATCGTCAACGGCACCCCGGACCAGATCTCGGCCAAGGAGAGCGGCAGGCTGCCCAGTCAGCTCGGCGCCTCCTGGGCCACCGGCGATCTCAAGAACGAGGTGCCCAGGACCAAGGGCAGGTGGCGGGTCGCCCAGATGCCGGTACGGCCCTCCAACAACGGCGGTTCGTTCCTGTCGATCACCAAGGCGTGCCGGGAGCCCGAGCGGGCCTTCGAGATCATCACCTGGCTGCTGGACGCGGACAACCAGGCGCAGGGCTTCGTCGACGCGGGCCTGTTCCCCTCCACGCCCGCCTCGTACGGCATGAAGAAGCTTCAGGAGCCGGACCCGTTCTTCGGCGGCCAGGTCACGATGGACGTCTTCGGGCCCGCCGCGCAGAAGATCGCGGTCGCCTACAACAGCCCGTACGACTTCGCGCTCGGGCAGCCCATCAAGGACGAGATCAAGAACGTCGGTGTCCTCGGCAAGGATCCGAAGAAGGCCTGGGAGGACGCCATGAGCAAGTGCCGGCGTATCGCCAAGCACCTGGGGGTGGGCATCTGATGGCCGTCATCGAGCAGACGCCGCCCGCCGTGAACCGGCCGCAGCCCCCCAGCGCCGCGCCCAAGAAGGGCCTGCGGGAGCACTGGCACCTGTACGCCGCGATCTCCCCGTTCTACCTCCTCTTCCTCGCCTTCGGCCTGATCCCCGTCGGCTTCTCGCTCTACCTCTCCCTGCACCGCTGGGACGGCCTCGGCTCGATGGAGTGGGCCGGCCTCTCGCAGTACCAGTACCTGCTCAGCGACAGCGACTTCTGGCAGTCGATCGGGAACACGCTGATCATCTGGGCGCTGGCCACCTTCCCCATGATCTTCCTGGCGATGGTGACGGCCGTGATGCTCAACTCGGCGGTCCGCTTCAAGAACGCCTACCGGTTCGCGTACTTCCTGCCGAACGTCACGTCCGTCGTCGCGATCGCGATCGTCTTCGGGTCGATCTTCTCCACCAACTTCGGCCTGGTGAACGCCCTGTTGCAGGCCGTGGGCCTGGACCAGGTGGCCTGGCTGAACACCCCGTGGGGCATCAAGGTCGCCATCGCCACGCTGATGACCTGGCAGTGGACCGGCTACAACGCGATCATCTTCCTCGCCGGTCTGCAGACCATCCCGAGCGATCTGTACGAGGCGGCCCGGATCGACGGTGCCGGCGCCGTGCAGACCTTCTTCCGGGTCACCCTGCCGCTGCTGAGGCCGACGCTGCTGTTCGTGCTCGTCGTCTCCACCGTCACCGGTCTGCAGAGCTTCTCCGAGCCGCAGGTGCTGCTCCAGACCACGGCCAACGAGTCGACGTTCTCGGGCGGCCCGGACCACGCCGGCCGGACGATGGTCCTCTACTTCTTCCAGCAGACCTTCGACAACAACGACTTCGGGTACGGCGCCGCCGTGGCGTGGGGCATCTTCCTGGTCGTCGTCCTCTTCTCGATCATCAACTGGCGCCTGGTGCAGCGCCGGGGCGAACAGTAGGAAGGCCGCGACATGGCATCCATCAAGGGCTCCGGACGCCGGGGCATCGCGCTGCACGCGTCCCTGATCATCGGTGTGCTGCTGTCGGCGTTCCCGTTCTACTGGGCCGTCATCATGTCGACGCACACCTCGTCGGAGATCTTCTCCTACCCGCCGAAGCTGCTGCCGGGCTCGCACTTCCTGGAGAACGTGCGCAGCCTGTTCGACACGATCGACTTCTTCGGGTCGATGTGGAACTCGCTGCTGGTCGCGACGGTGGTGACCTTCCTGGTCCTCTTCTTCGACTCGCTCGCGGCGTTCGTCTTCGCCAAGTTCGACTTCCCGGGCAAGAACGTGCTGTTCGCGGTGCTGATGCTGATCTTCATGGTGCCGGCCCAGATGGCGGCGATCCCGCAGTTCGTGATCATGGCGAAGATCGGCTGGATCGGCTCGATGACCGCGCTGATCGTGCCGGCGGCGGCCAACGCGTTCGGCATCTTCTGGATGCGCCAGTACATGCGCAGCGCCATCCACGACGAACTGCTCGACGCCTCCAAGCTGGACGGCGCGAACTTCCTGCGCCAGTACTGGCACGTCGCGCTCCCGGTCGTCCGCCCGGGGCTCGCCTTCCTCGGCATCTTCACCTTCATGGGCCAGTGGAACGACTACGCCTGGCCGTTGATCGCCCTGACCAACCCGGACAACGTCACCCTCCAGGTCGCGCTGTCCCAGCTCAACGGCACCCACGGCACCACCGACTACGGCATGGTGATGACCGGCGCGGTCCTCGCCCTGATCCCGCTGCTGATCGTCTTCGCGATCGGCGCCCGGCAGATCATCGGCGATCTCGCGAAGGGAGCCGTCCGCGGATGACGAGCGACCCTCTGCTCGCCCTGCGCCCCTGGGAGGCACCCGAGGTGACCTCCTGGGGACGGCTCCCCATGAACGCCGTCGACCGGCGCCCCGGAGCACTACCCCTCGACGGCGACTGGCGCTTCCAGCTGCTGTCGGCTCCGGACGCGCCGGTCGGCGGTACCTGGGCGACGGCACACGTCCCCGGCGTCTGGACGATGCAGGGCACGGACGACCTGCCGCAGTACACCAACGTCCGCATGCCGTTCCCCGACTTCCCGCCCCACTCCCCCGCCGCCAACCCGACGGGGGTGTACGAGCGTGCGGTGGACGTCCCCGCCGAGTGGGCCGGACGCCGGATCGTGCTCCAGGTCGGGGCCGCCGAGAGCGTGCTGCTGGTGCACGTGGACGGACGGCCCGTCGGCATCTCCAAGGACTCCCACCTGGCCGCCGAGTTCGAGCTGACGGGACTCGTGCGCCCCGGCGCGCGGGCCACCATACGGCTGACCGTGGTGAAGTGGTCGGACGCCTCGCACATCGAGGACCAGGACCAGTGGTGGCACGGCGGCATCACGCGGTCGGTGCTGCTGTACGCGACGGACCCGCTGTATCTCGCGGACGTGACCGTGCGGGCCCGGTACAGCGGTGAGCTGCGCGTCGACTGCAGGGTGCGGGACGCGGGCGGTGCGCTGCCCGGGGGCTGGTACCTCACCGGCGACCTGGACGGGCGACCTCCCCCAGCCTTCGGCCGGGGGGACCCCCATCTCGCTTCGCTCGCGCAGGACGCGGAGTTCGACCGCGCGAACACCGAGGACGAGCGCGTCTCCGACTTCCTCGGCGAGGCCCGGCTGCTGACCACCGTCCCCGAGGTCCGCACCTGGAACGCGGAGACGCCCGAGCTGTACGACCTGACCATCCGGCTGCACCGCGCCGACGGAACAGTCGCCGACACCTCCCGCCACCGGATCGGCTTCCGCGACGTCGAGATCGCCGGCCCGGACCTGCTGGTCAACGGCGAGCGCGTGTTCATCCGGGGCGTCAACCGGCACGACTTCCACCCGCTGACCGGGCGGACGGAGTCGTACGACGACATGCGCGCCGATCTGGTCCTGCTGAAGCGGTTCGGCTTCAACGCGATCCGCACCGCCCACTACCCGAACGACCCGACGCTGTACGACCTCGCCGACGAACTCGGTTTCTACGTCGTCGACGAGGCGGACATCGAGTCCCACGACCACGCCCATGAGATCGCCGACGACCCGCGCTATCTGAACGCCTTCGTGGACCGGGTCTCGCGGATGGTGCTGCGCGACAAGAACCACCCGTCGGTGATCGTCTGGTCGCTGGGCAACGAGTCCGACTACGGCGCCAACCACGACGCGGCGGCCGGCTGGGTGCGCCGGCACGACCCGACGCGGCCGATCCAGTACGAGGGCGCGGCCAAGCTCGGCTGGGCGGACCCGGACGTCGCCTCCGACATCGCCTGCCCGATGTACGCACCGCTGGAGGACTGCGTCGCCCACGCGCTCTCCGGCGAGCAGACCAAGCCGCTCATCCAGTGCGAGTACTCGCACGCCATGGGCAACAGCAACGGCACGCTGGCCGACCACTGGGCTGCCACCGAGGCCACCCCAGGTCTTCAGGGCGGGTTCATCTGGGAGTTCTGGGACCACGGAATTCTTCAGCGCGTGAGCGACGGAAGACCGGCCGGGCGTGGGGGCGCCGGGCTCCATGACAACGGTGTCGCCGCGCCCGGACATCGGTGGGCGTACGGCGGCGACTTCGGCGAGCCCATCCACGACGGCGCCTTCATCGCGGACGGCGTGGTGTTCCCCGACCGCACGCCCAAGCCGGCGATGTACGAGCACCGGGAGATCGCGGCGCCGGTGCGCATCGAGTGCTACCGGCACGAGGGCATCGTGCTCGGCAACCACCAGCACTTCCGCGGCCTGGACTGGCTGACCGGCGAGTGGCGGCTGGAACTCGCCGACGGCACGACGCTGACCGCACCGGCCGAACTGCCGAGCCTGTGCCCGGGCGAGACGGCCGCCGTACCGCTGCCCTTCGAAGTGCCGCGCGACGGCGGCGAGGCCTGGCTGACGCTGCGGGTGACGGTGGCCGAGGACCAGCCGTGGGCGCCGCGCGGCACCGAGGTGTGTGTGCCGCAGGTGCGGCTGCGCGGGCCGGCTCCGGCCCAGGATGCTCCCGTGGACCGGAAGGTCGGCATCGACGGCGAGGGGCTCCTCGTCCACCCGCTGCTGACGGCCGCGCCCACGCTCTCCCTGTGGCGGGCGCCCACCGACAACGACGAGTTGGGCGGCATGGCCGGGCGCTGGCGGGGTTGGGGGCTCGACGCGCTGGTGCGCAAGGTCGTGGCCGTGCGTGAGGACTCCGGCCGGGTGACCGTGGAGGCCGAATACGCGGGCACGACCGGTGTCGTACGGCACCGGCAGGTGCTCACGCCCGTCGAGGGCGGCGTCCGCGTGGACGAGGAGGCCGAGCTGCCGGAGGTGTTCGACGACGTGGCGAGGGTCGGCACGGTCTTCGAGACGGTCGCCGGACTCGACCTGCTGGAGTGGTTCGGGCAGGGCCCCTGGGAGTCGTACCCCGACCGCGCCGCGGGCGCGCCCGTGGGCCATCACCGTGTCCCCGTCGAGGAGTTGTTCACCCCCTATCTGCGGCCGCAGGAGAGCGGCGGCCGGCACGGCGTACGGCGGTTCACTCTGTCGGCGCCGGACGCCACCGGACTCTCGGTCGCGCTGGACGCACCGCGCCAGGTCTCCGTGACCCGCTACCGCGCCGAGGACCTGACCGCCGCCGCGCACCACGACGAACTGGTGCCACGGCCCGGCTGTGTGGTGCACATCGACGCCGCGCACCGGGGACTCGGCACGGCGTCGTGCGGCCCCGACACCTTCCCCTCCTACCGCGTCGCACCGGGCATCCACCGCTGGAGCTGGACCCTGCGCGTTCTCTGACTCCCCCACGCCTCCCCCTCCCCCCACGCCTTCCCCCTCCCTCCCACGCCTCCTCTCCCCTGTCACCCTTCACGGAGCACACGTGTGTACTTCGCATGACCATGCCCAGGGCGAGGCCGCGCAGGCCGGCGCCGGACGACGCGGATTCCTCCGGGCCACCGCGCTGCTCGGCGCCGCCGCGGCGGCCTCGGTCGCCGTCCCGGCGGTCGCCGAGGCATCGCCCGCCGAGGCCGTGTCCGCCGACTGGCGGCCCGACTCGAACAGCCGTCGCTTCACGCTCGCGGTGATGCCCGACACCCAGTACCTCTTCGACGGGCCGAGCATCAACGCCGCCCCGGTCCAGGCGTCGCTGCGCTATCTGCTGGAGCACGGCCGGGACGAGAACATCGTGTTCCTGTCCCACCTCGGCGACCTCACCGAGAACGGCGCGAAGGACGAGTTCGCCGCGATCGGCGAGGCGTTCGAGCTGCTCGACCGGCGGGGCGTCGGCTACAGCGTCCTGGCCGGCAACCATGACGTGAAGTCGTCCACGAACGACCAGCGCGGCCCGACGCCGTACCTGGACGCGTTCGGACCGCGCCGCTTCCAGGGCAAGCCCACCTTCCAGGGCGCCTCTTCGGACGGCTACAACACCTACCACCTGTTCAGGGCGGCCGGCCGTGAGTGGATGGTGCTCGCGCTGGACTGGCGGCTGTCGGCGCAGGGTTACGCGTGGGCGAAGGACGTCCTGGCCCGGCACCCGAAGACGCCGGTCATCCTCACCACGCACGAACTGGTCGTCGAGGACGACACGTTGTCGTCCTACGGGCAGCAGCTGTGGGACCAGCTGGTCAAGGACCACGACCAGATCTTCCTCACCCTCAACGGCCACTACTGGCCGGCGGGCCGGGCCGTCCGCAAGAACGCGGCGGGCAACGACGTCCACCTCCACCTTACGAACTACCAGAACCGCTACTTCGGCGGCGCTGCGATGATCCGCCTGTACCGCTTCGACCTGGACCGCGACGTGATCGACGTCGAGACGGTCTCCCCGTGGATCCTGGGCCGGGCCGCGAAGGGCCTCAACGAGCTGGAGCGGCAGGAGATCGAACTCAGCGGCGACGCCGACCGGTTCTCGGTCGGCATCGACTTCGCGGACCGCTTCTCCGGCTTCGACCCGGTGCCGGACCGCCGGGCGCGCCCCGCGTCGAAGATGCTGGTCCGGGGCACCGCCGCCTACTGGCGCTTCGACTCCGCCGTCTCCGGGACCGTCCGTGACCTGTCCGGCCGCGGCAACGACCTCACCGTGGTCTCCGTCGGCGGCGGCACGCTCGGCTGGTCCGCCGACCACCACCCCGACCAGCCCGGGCACGGCAGCCTGGAGTTCACCGGCTTCAAGTCCCCGCTGAAGGGCGCCTACCTGCGCACGGTCGACGGTGCCCCGCTCAACTCGGCCACCTTCCGGAACGGCTACACCATCGAGGCGTTCTACCGGCTCCCCGCCGACTGGGACGCCTCGCACCACGCCTGGTCCGGACTGGTCGGCCGCACGGGCACGGGCGGCGGCGCCGGCAAGACCGAGGGCGACCCCGACGAGCCGCTGGCCACGCTGTCCCTGTCCGACGGGCCCGGCCCGCAGTGGGCGGTGCGGCCGCTCAACCAGCAGGGCATCGCCACCAACTGGGGCGACGAGACCGCGCGGGAGACCTGGTGGCACGTCGCCGTCGTCAACGACGGCCGGCACACCACGATGTACGTCCAGGGCTGCCCCGTCGCCCGCAACCCGCACGCCACCGCGATCGGCCTCACCTCGGTCGGCCTGCCGTGGCTGCTCGGCGGCTACGAGTACGGCGGAAAGATCGACCAGATCCTGCACGGCCGCCTCGGCGACGTCCGCATCGTCGAACGGGCACTGCCCGTCACGTCCTTCATGACTCACTGACCCCTGCCGAGGATGACCATGACCAAGCAGCAGCTGCCCACCTGGGCCGACCCCTCCGTCTCCCCCGCCGACCTCGACCCGCAGGGCGTCTCCAGACGCGGACTCCTGCGCCGCGCGGGCCTGTTCGGCGCCGCGTTCGCGCTGGGCGGCGCGGCCGTGCCCGCGACCGCGGCACCGGCCTCAGCGGCCTCCGACCGACGGCTGGGCGGCGACGACCCCCGCCTCGCCTACCTCGTCGGCGACCACCACATCCACAGCGTCTACAGCCACGACGCCAAGTACACGTTCGCCCAGCTGGCCGCCGCGGGCGCCCAGTACGGCCTGGACTGGATGGTGTTCACCGAGCACTCCAACTTCGGTCACGCCAGGTACGGAGCCCAGCTGGAGCACCAGGAGATCCTCAAGGCGCGTGCCGAGAACCCTCGCCAGCTGATCTTCCAGGGCCTGGAGTGGTACATCCCGGCCGCCGAGCACTGCACGGTCTTCACGGCACCCGGCCCGAACGAGGTCGATGTGCTCACGAAGTTCGAGAGCGCCTACGACGGCAAACTGCTCGGCTACACCGAGGGCGCCGCCGGGGCCGCGGACACCGCCCGCAACGAGGCGCACGCCGTCAAGGCCATCCAGTGGCTGGCCGAACAGCGCCGCACCGGCCAGGTCGACGACGTGCTCGTGCTCGCCAACCACCCGCTGCGCCTAGGCATCGACTCCCCGCACGAGATGCGGGCCTGGCGGGACGCGGCCCCCGAGATCATGATCGGCATGGAGGGCGCACCCGGCGCCCAGGGCGCGGCGATCCCCGGCCGGCGGGGTGCGACGTCGATGCGCGGCGAGTACGAGAACAAGCCGTCGGCGCAGTCCTGGCCGGGCTACCCGGCGGAGGCGTTCCTGACGTACGGCGGCTTCGACTGGGCGACCGCGACGGTCGGCGGCCTGTGGGACTCGATGCTGGCCGAGGGCAGGCTGTTCTCGATCACCACCAACTCCGACGCCCACCGCATCGTCTTCGACACCTGGAAGAACGGCGACTGGCCGGCGGGGCAGAACTTCGACAACACCGGCAGGCTCCCCGACCCGGTCGACACCACGACCCCGCAGCCGGGCAGCGACTTCTGGCCGGGCCAGTTCAGCCGGACCCACGTCGGTGTGACCCGGTACGGGTACCGCGCGGTGATGGCGGGCCTGCGCGCGGGCCGGGTCTGGCTCGACCACGGGCATCTGCTGGACGGTCTCGACGTGCGCCTCAAGCGGGACTGCGACTTCGGCCGGGGCGTCACGCTGGGCGGCAGGCTGCGGGTGCGCAAGGGCGAGAAGCTCACGCTGTACGTGACGGTCACCACCGCGTCCCGTCCCAACGCCCAAGGAGTCGTCCCGGAGTTGGCGCACGTCGACGTCATCCGGGGCGCGGTGCGCGGTCCGGTGACGGACCGGGACGTCTGGCGGGCGCCCGACACCAAGGTCGTGCAGACCAAGGACGTCAGCGGCCGCAAGGGGACGTACACCCTGCGCATCCCGCTGACCGCCGGAAGCGAGCCGTTCTATGTGCGGCTGCGCGGCAGCGACGGCAAGCGGCACGGTGCGGGCTATCTGGGGGCGTCGGTGGACCCGCACGGTCCGATTCCGCACGAGCCCGGGAACGGTGACCCGTGGGCGGATACGTGGTTCTATTCGAACCCCGTATTCGTCGACGTGGCAGGTGTCTGATGAAGCGTCATCTCCTCGCCCTGGCTTGCTTATCGGGTGCGCTCGCACTGGGCACGGGGACGGCGTCCGCCGCCGGTGACCCGCACTGGGTGGAGACCGGCAGGGCGTACACCGACACGCTGGGCGGCGGGCAGGGCCTGGCGAGCCGCGCGGACGGCAGCCTGCTGTACCGCGGGCTCGCCTCCGTCCCGCTGGACCTGCGCGTCAAGGGCTGGAACCACATCGGCGACCCGGACATCGCACGCGGCCATGCCTTCGACGCCTATCAGGGCCCGGACACGGCCACGTCCAAGATGTTCGCGGTGACGACACCGGCCGGGAAGCGCTACGAGTACGTCCACCGGCTCAACCCGGGCGAGAAGCTGAACAACTCCTTCGCCACCGTCTCGCCCGACGGGCAGTGGCTGGTGTCGGGCGAGTGGGGGGAGCAGCGAAGACTCCAGGTCTTCCCCGCTCCCCTGCTCAACCCGGCCACCCCGCCGACGGGCGGTGACCTGACGGAGGCCTGGCAGATCACCCTGGACAAGCCGGGGCGCGACATCCAGGGCTGCGACTTCGTCACGGACACCCGTCTGCTGTGCGCCTCGAACGACGCCACGGGAACCCTTTTCCCCGAGATCCGCCCGCTCCTCCAGGTCGACCTGCCGCACAAGGTGGACGGCCGGCCGGTCACCGGCACGGTCAAGAGCCTGTTCGCCCTGCCGCAACGCAGCGTGTGCAAGGGCACCTTCGAGACGGAGGGCGTCGACTACGACGTCAGCAGCGGCACCCTGCGCGCGGAGGTGATCCCGCCCGGGGTGTGCGCGGTGGCGACCGCCGTGTACTCCTACAAGCAAGGCTGAGGGGCAGGCGGTCAGGCGTAGAAGCGCGACAGGCTCTGCAGGACGGCGGCGGGCTTTGCGCCGCCGTCGATCTCTATCGTGCCGTCGACGGTGATCTGGACGCCGCCCGGTACGTCCTCGACCTCCGCCAGCTTCCCGACCAGCCGGATACGGGAGCCGACCTTGACCGGTGAGGGGAAACGCACCTTGTTGAGGCCGTAGTTGACCTTGGTGGTGACGCCCTGGACGTCGAGGAGTTCGGTGAACAGGGGGATGAAGAGGGAGAGGGTGAGGTAGCCGTGGGCGATGGGAGCGCCGAAGGGGCCCTCGGCGGCCTTCTCGGGATCCACATGGATCCACTGGTGGTCGCCCGTGGCGTCGGCGAAGGTGTCGATGCGCTCCTGGGTGACCTCGATCCACTCACTGGCGCCGAGGTCGCCGCCCGCGAGCTTCTTCAGTTCGTCGAGGCCGTTCACGGTGATGCTCATGCGGTTCCTTCACTGTTGCCGTACCGGGTACGGACACGGGACTTGAGGAGTTTTCCGGAGGCCGTGCGCGGGAGTTCGTCCGCGAGGACCACCGATTTGGGGATCTTGTACTTGGCGAGGCGGCCGGAGAGGGACGCGAGTATCTCGTCCGGGTCGGGGGTGGTTCCCTCCCGGGGGACGACGACGGCGCGCGGCACCTCGCCCCACTTGTCGTCGGGCACCCCGATCACCGCGCACTCGACGATGTCCGGGTGAGCGAGGAGCAGGTCCTCGATCTCGGCGGGGTAGATGTTCTCGCCACCGGAGATGATCATGTCCTTGATGCGGTCGACGATGTAGACGTAGCCGTCCTCGTCGACGCGGGCCGCGTCCCCGCTGCGGAACCAGCCGTCCGCGAAGGAGGCGGCCGTCTCCTCGGGCAGCCCCCAGTAGCCGCGCATCACGCTGGGCCCGCGCACCAGCACCTCGCCGTTCTCCCCCGGCTCGACCGGGCCGAGGTCGGGTCCGACGACCCGTACGTCGCTGAAGAAGTGCGGGACGCCGGCCGAGCCCGCCTTGCTGACCGAGTGCTCCCCGTCGAGGAAGAGCACCCCGAGCGCCTCGGTCATCCCGTAGCCCTGCAGGAAGGTCAGGCCGCGGGTCTGGTAGGCCTCGATGAGCGGTGTCGGCACCGGGGCGCCGCCGCAGCTGAGCATGCGCAGACTGGACAGGTCCGCGGCCGCCCAGCGGGGATGGCGGGCGACCTGCTCGAACATCGCCGGCACCCCGAACATGTAGGTGATCCGGTGCCGTTCGATCAGTTCCAGGGTCCCGCCGGGGTCGAAGGCCTCGACCAGGACGCAGGTGCCGCCCTTCAGCAGGACCGGCAGGGTGAGCACGGTGAGGCCCGCGATATGGAACAGCGGGGCCGAGACCAGGGCCCGCTCGTCGGCGTGCAGGTCCTTGTCGATCAGGAAGTTGACGGCGTTCCAGGTGGCGTTGGCATGCGTCAGCATCGCGCCCTTGGGGCGGCCCGTCGTACCGGAGGTGTACAGGATGAGACAGGTGTCGTCGGCTGCGACGGGCTCGTCGATCGGCTCGTCCACGGCGCCCGCGACCGCGTCGTCGTACTCGCTGCCCACCTCCAGATACGTACGGACGTCGGTGCTGCCCGGCAGCCCGGCGACGAGTCCCGCGTGCGAGGGGCCGTAGACGAGGGCCTTGGCGCCGGAGTCGGCGAGCTGGTAGGCGATCTCGGGCCCGGCGAGACGGGTGTTGAGCGGGACGAAGACCGCGCCGAGCGTGCCGGCCGCGAACAGGGTCTCCAGGAAGGAGGGGTGGTTCGGGCCGAGGTAGGCGATGCGGTCGCCGCGCCGGACGCCGCGCTCGCGCAGGGCGTGTGCCAGGCGGGTGGTGCGGTCGTACAGCGTGGCGTAGTCGACGGACGTCCCGCCGTGGATCAGGGCCGTGCGGTGCGGAGTCTTGCGGGCCCGGCGTGCGGGCCACGACCCCAGTCCCTCGTTGCGCATGTCACGCCCCTTACGGTTTCGTCAGCCCGAGCAGCCGGGCGGCGTTCTCCTTGAGGATCTTCGGCCTGACCTCGTCCTTGATCGACAGCTTCGCGAAGTCGGCGAGCCAGCGGTCGGGGGTGAGCACGGGGAAGTCGGAGCCGAAGAGGACCTTGTCCTTGAGCAGGGTGTTCGCGTACTGCACCAGCTGGGGCGGAAAGTACTTCGGCGACCAGCCGGAGAGGTCGATGTGCACGCCGGGCTTGTGCGTGGCGACGGCGAGGGCCTCGTCCTGCCAGGGGAACGACGGGTGCGCCAGGATGATCTTCAGATGCGGGAAGTCGGCCGCCACGTCGTCCACGTGCAGGGGGTTGGAGTACTTCAGGCGGATCCCGCCGCCTCCCGGCACTCCCGCGCCGATGCCCGTCTGACCGGTGTGGAACAGGGCGATGGTGCCGGTCTCCTCGATCACCTCGTAGAGGTCGTACGCCACCGAGCGGTCGTTGGGGAAGAAGCCCTGGATGCTGGGGTGGAACTTGAAGCCCTTCACCCCGTACTCCTCGACCAGGCGCCGGGCCTGCTTCACACCCGCCCGGCCGCGGAAGGGGTCGATGGACGCGAAGGGGATGAGGACGTCCGCGTTGGCGGCGGCCGCCTCGGCGACCTCCTCGTTCGGGACCGGGGCCGTGCCGGTCGCGGACTCGGCGTCGACCGTGAAGATCACGGCGGCCATCTTCCGTTCGCGGTAGTAGGCGGCCGTCTCCTCCAGGGTCGGCTTCCGCTTGCCCTCGACCTTGAAGTAGGCGGAGGAGGCGTCGTGCAGATCGTCGTCCAGCGAGGAGTGGCCCTTGGACGAGACCTCCGCGTGGGTGTGGACGTCGATCGCGAGGAGTTCCTCCACGTTCAGCGAGCGGGCCATCACGCCTCCGGGAACTTGGGCGCCGGAACGCCGACCGACTGGAGTTCGGCGCCGACCGAGGTGGGCCAGACGTCGGCCAGCGTCTGCGGGCTCCAGCCGCCGTCCGCGAACGCCGCCGCGATCTCCTGCGGATGGGACCAGAGTGCCACCTTGTCACCGCCGATGCCGATGGCCTGCCCGGTGATGCCCCGGGCCGCCTCGGAGGCGAGGAACGGCACCAGGGCGGCGCAGTCCTCGGGGGTGCCGAAGCCCTCGCCCTTGCGCAGGAAGTCGGGCAGCGGCTCGCCGTTCTTCATGGCCTCGATGTACGGGGCGAAGGCGGGGATGGTCTCGGTCATCGCGGTCGCCGCGACCGGCACGATCGCGTTGACGGTGATGTTCGCGCGGCCCAGCTCCATCGACCAGGTGCGGGCGAAGGCGGCGATGCCGGCCTTGGCGGCGGAGTAGTTCGTCTGCCCGAAGTTGCCGCGCTGCCCGGCCGGGGAACCGACCAGGATCAGGGTGCCGCCCTCGCCCTGCTCACGCATCCGGACGGCGGCGGCACGGGCGCAGGTGAAGGTGCCCTTGAGATGGGTGGTGATCACCGCGTCGAAGTCGTCGTCGGACATCTTCCACAGCACCTTGTCGCGCAGGATGCCGGCGTTGGTGACCAGGATGTCCAGCCGCCCGAACTCCTCGACCGCGCGGTTCACCAGCCGGTCCGCGGCCTCGGTGGTGCCGACCGGGACGACCTCGGCGACGGCCGTGCCGCCCGCCTCGGCGATGGACTTCACGGCCGCCTCGGCCACGGCCTCGTCGACGTCGTTGACGACCACGGAGGCGCCGTGGGCGGCCAGGGCGTGCGCGTAGGCGAGGCCGAGGCCCCGGCCGCTGCCGGTGACGACGGCGGCCTTGCCGGTGAGATCGATGCTGGGCACGGGTGGGTCCCTTCACGAGCTGATGCGGGTGGTGCGGCTTCGAGATCGAAGCTAAGAGCAATAATTGTTGACGTCAATAGTTGTTGGAGACCCGTGGGTGCGTCATGCTGGAATCACCGGAGCGCAACACCCCCGCACCACCCCGCATGACCCCGCCTCACTCCGCAGTGAACCGAGACCAGGGAGTCCGCCATCACCGGCCAGCACACGAAGAACCCGAACCCGATCGACGCGGACGAGCCGTGGATGCGAGGCCTGCACGCGGACACCGGCTACCTCCTGTACCGCCTGGGCCTGCGCTCGGGTCAGTTGTTCAACACGTTCCTGCAGGAGTCGGGGCTGCGGCTGCGCCACTACGCGGTGCTGCGCTTCCTCGCCGGCTCCGAGGGCGCCCTGCAGCGCGAGCTCAGTGCCCGGCTCGGCTATGACCCGAGCGCGATCGTCGGCCTCGTCGACGACCTGGAGAAGCAGGGTTTCGCCGAGCGCCGCCCCTCCCCCGACGACCGCCGCAGCCGGATCGTCGTCCTGACCGAGGACGGCCGTGCCTTTCTGCGCGACACCGACGAGGCGGGCCTGCGCGTGACGAACGACCTGCTGGGCCCGCTCGACGCGGCCGAGCGGCAGACGCTGCACACGCTGCTGCTGCGGATCGCGGAGGACGGGCTCGGCTGAGGACGCCATGACCACCCGCTCCGCGCCCGACCGGCTGCTGTCCGTGCTCGGGGCCTTCGACCTCGCCCATCCGTCGCTCAGCCTGACGGACATCAGCCGGCGCGCCGGGCTGAGCCTGAGCACCGCGCACCGCCTGGTGGCCGCCCTGACGGAATGGGGCGCCCTGGAGCGGGACGACGCCGGCCTCTACAACGTAGGGCTACGGCTGTGGGAGCTCGCGGCGCTGGCCCCGCGCGGGCTGGCCCTGCGGCAGGTCGCGCTGCCGTATCTGGAGGACCTGTACGAAGCGACGCATGAAAACGTGCAGTTGGCGGTGCAGGACGGGCCCGAGGTCGTCTACATCGAGTGGCTGTCGGGACGCTCGGCGGTCGGTGTGCACATCCGCGTCGGCGCGCGCTGGCCGCTGCACGCCACCGGGGTCGGGCTCGCGCTGCTCGCCCACAGCGCCCCCGATGCCCAGGAGGAGTACTGCGCCGGACCGCTCGCCTCCTTCACGCCGTACACCGTCACCGACCCGGCCCGACTGCGCCGCATGCTGGCCGAGGTGCGCCGCACGGGGGTCGCGGTGAGCAGCCGCCAGGTCACCGACGACGCGCTGTCCGTCGCCGCCCCGGTGCGCGGCCCGGGCGGGTCGGTCGTCGCCGCCGTGTCCGTGGTCGTACCGCAGGCCGACGCACAGGTGCCGGTGCTGGTGCCGGCGGTGAGGCTGGCGGCGCGGGGGATTTCGCGGGGGCTGGGGTGGCGGCCGGAGAAGGGCACGTAGGCCGCCTCACGGCAGGGCCCTCGCGGCAGGCCGCGGATATCCCTCTCGTCGGTGAGGACGGGGCGTGAGGTCGCTCGCGATACTGATAGGGCCCTTGCCCCGAGGAGCCGCCCGTGTCCGCCCAGTCCTGGATCTCCCCCGTAGCCGAGCGCCTGCGCACGGCCAACCCCTACGTCGTCGACTCGGCGCTGGCCGCGCTGGTGCTGTTCGCCGTCTCACTCCAGTGGATCTTCCCCGACGAGGGCGACGACCGCCTGACCTGGCAGGGCTGGCTGATCGGCGCCGCGACGGCGCTGCCGCTGGTGTGGCGGCGCAAGGCCCCCTTCGCGACGGCGTGCGCGGTGTCGGTGGCCACCCCGGCCCAGGCCGTCTACCACGCGCCGCCGCCCGACGTGATGTACGGCGGCATGGTCGTCCTGTACACGATGGCCACCCTCGGCAAGCCCTGGCAGCGGCGCGCGATGCTGGTCGGCTGGCTGGCCGGGGTCTCCCTCACGATGATGCACAAGGAGGAACCGCAGCCCTTCGAGTACGCCTTCCATCTGCTCAGCGTGGTCTGCGCATACGGCTTCGGCGTGCTCGCCCGGGTGCAGCGGGCCTACACCGCCGAGCTGGAGGACCGGGCCCGGCGCCTGGAGCGGGAGCGGGCCGCCGACACCGCGCGGGCGATCGCGCAGGAGCGTTCCCGGATCGCCCGGGACATGCACGACATCCTCGCGCACGCGGTGAGCCTGATGGTGGTGCAGGCCGAGGCCGGTCCGGTGGTGGTGCGCAGCGACCCGGATCGCGCGGAGGCGTCCTTCGACGCGATCGCGGCGGCCGGGCGGGACGCGATGGCGCAGCTGCGCCGGATCCTCGGCGTACTCAAGGAGCCGGAGGCGGGCGGCGGTTCCTGGCGGTTGCCGCAGCCGGGCGTGGCCGAGCTGCCCGGCCTGGTCCGCCAGGTCGGCGAGTCCACCGGCCTGCACGTGGAGCTGCGCACCTCCGGCGCACCCCGCCCGCTGCCCCCGGACACCGAGGTCGCCGCCTTCCGCGTGGTCCAGGAGGCCCTCACCAACACCGTCAAGCACGCGCACGCCACCTCCGCTACCGTCGAACTCGACTGGACGGAGGGCGAGTTGACACTCACGGTGACCGATGACGGACGGGGGCCGGTGTCCGGCCACGGCGGGCACGGGCTGATCGGCATCCGGGAGCGGGCCGCCGCGTGCGGGGGCAGCGCACGGGCCGGGCGCGGACCGGAGGGCGGCTTCCGGGTGGTCGTACGGCTGCCCGCGGCCGTCGACCGGGAAGCGGCCCTGGGATGAGCATCCGGGTGGTGGTCGCCGACGACCAGGAACTGGTGCGGGCCGGTTTCAGCATGATCCTGGAGGCGCAGCCCGACATCGAGGTGGTCGCCGAGGCCGGGGACGGTGCCGACGCGGTCGCCGCGGTGCAGCGCCACACGCCCGACGTGCTGCTCCTCGACATCCGGATGCCGGTCATGGACGGCCTGGAGGCGGCCCGGCGGGTGTGCGGGCAGTCGAGCTGCAAGGTGGTCATGCTGACCACGTTCGACCTGGACGAGTATGTGTACGAGGCGCTGTGCGCGGGGGCCAGCGGCTTCCTGCTGAAGGATGTGCGGCGCGACGACCTGGTGCACGCCGTACGGGTCGTCGCGGCCGGGGACTCCCTGCTCGCGCCGACGGTGACCCGGCGGCTGGTCGCCGACATCGTGCGGCGCCGCCGCGAGGAGGCCACCGCCGAGGTCACCCCGCAGTGCCTGGACGCCCTGACGGCACGCGAGGTGGAGACACTGCGGCTGCTGGCGCGCGGGCTGTCGAACTCCGAGATCGCCACGACCCTGTTCGTCAGCGAGCACACGGTGAAGACCCATGTCAGCAACGTGCTGAGCAAGCTCGCTCTCAGGGACCGGGTGCAGGCGGTGATCTGCGCCTACGAGACCGGGCTCGTGACTCCCGGATCCCCCTAGCGAGGGAGTTGCGGGCACCCCTCCCCCGAGCGACGGAGGCCCGCAAACCGCTCCCACCGGCGATCCGGCGACCACCCCCGTGGCACGAGTCTGAGGGCGATGGCAATCAGACCGTCCTGCCGGGAGGGACCGTGCTCACCACGCTCGCCCGGGCGGCGACCCGCCGCCCGCTCACCGTCATCGCCCTCTGGGTGCTCTTCCTGCTGCTCGGTTTCGGCCTCGGGACGGGCGTCTTCAGCCGCCTCTCGGACAACGTGGCCGACATCCCGGGCACCGAGTCCGAGGCCGCCGCGCAGTACCTCGACCGCGCCGATCCCACCGGGGAGTCGATCACCGGCGTGGTCGAGGGCACCGCCGTGGCCGACCCCGCGCTGCGGGCCCAGGTCGAGCGGGCCGTCGCCGACGTGCGGTCCATCGACGGAGTGGCCGCCGTGCCCGACCCGTACGCCACCCGTGGCCTGACCGCCGAGGACGGGCGGGCCCTGATCATCCCGGTCACCCTCGAAAGCGGCCTGGACGACGAGGCCGAGGAGACGGCCGTGGACACGGCGGCCGACCGGATCCGCCAGATCGACGCGCCCGGGGTGCACGTCAGCGGCGGCCCGTTGCTCGGCACGCAGATCGCCGAGCGGGCACAGGAGGACGTACGGAACGCGGAGTTGATCTCGCTGCCGGTCGTGCTCGCCCTGCTGCTGGTGGTGTTCGGCGGGCTGCGCGCGGCGACGCTGCCGCTGGTGATCGCGGTCAGCGGCATCGCGGGGGCCTTCCTCGCGCTGTTTTTGTTCAGCGGGGTCACCGACATCTCGGTGTACGCGATCCAGGTGACGACGATGCTGGGGCTCGGACTCGCCGTGGACTACGCCCTGTTGATGGTGGTCCGCTTCCGCGAGGAGCGCCGGACCACCGAGGACGTGGCGGAGGCCGTACGGCGGACGGTCGCGGCGGCCGGCCGTACGGTGCTCTTCTCCGGGATGACGGTCGCGGTCAGTCTGACCGGACTGCTGGTGTTCCCGAGCGTGTTCCTGCGCAGCATGGGCCTGGCGGTGGCCGCCGTGGTGGTTGTCGACATGCTGGCCGCGCTGACGCTGCTGCCCGCGCTGCTGGCGAAGTTCGGGGGCAGGATCGCCCCGGCGAAGAACCGGCCGGAGGCCGAGGAGGGCCGCGTCTTCGCCCGCCTGGCCCACTTCTCGGCCCGCCGCCGGGTCGCCGTGGTGGCCACCGTCGTCCCCGTCCTGCTGGTCCTGGCACTGCCCGTCACCGGCATGAGGATCAACCTCGGCGACGCCGAGCAACTGCCGTCGAGCACCGAGGCACGGCAGTTGTACGACACCGTCGACGCCCATTTCCCGCCCGGGACCGGCGTCTCCCCGATCACCGTGGTCCTCAGGCCCGGCACGGACGCCGCGACCGCCGACCGGATCCGGGCGCTGTCCCCGACGGCCGAGTCCCGCCAACTGCCGGGCGGCACAACGGTGGTCAGTATCCGGCCGCCGGGCAGCGTGGACGGCAAGGAGGCCACCGCCCTGGTCGAGCGGATACGGGACGTCCGCGCCGACGAGCCCGTCGAGGTCACCGGATCGGCCGCCCGTCTGGTCGACTTCAGGGAGATGCTCGCCGAGCGGGCACCCTGGGCCGCGGTCACCGTTCTGGCCGGCATCTTCGCCCTGCTGTTCGCCTTCACCGGCTCGCTGCTGATCCCGCTGCGCACCATCCTCACCACCCTGCTCAGCCTGGGCGCCGCGCTCGGCGTGGTGGTGTGGGTCTTCCAGGACGGGCACCTGGTCGAACTGCTGGGCGGCGAGGGCCTGGACGCGCTGAGCCTGACCGCGCCGCCGCTGATCGTCGCAATTGCCTTCGGACTGGCCATGGACTACGAGCTGTTCATCCTGGCCCGGATGCGCGAGGCCCGGCAGCTCACCGGGGACGACCAGGAGGCCGTGGTCAGCGGCCTGCGCCGCTCCGGCCGCGTCGTCACCTGCGCGGCCCTGCTCCTCGCGGTGGTCTTCGGCGCCTTCATGACGGGCGGCTTCGCACCGATCCTGCAGATCGGCCTGGGCCTCACCCTCGCCGTACTGATCGACGCGACGGTCGTACGGATGCTGCTGGTCCCGGCGACGATGGCTTTGCTCGGCCGCCGCGCCTGGTGGGCACCGAAGCCGCTGCGCCGGGTGCACGACCGGTTCGGGCTGCACGAGGAGGCGCCGACGCCCACGGCGCCCGTGACGACGAAGGCCTGACGCCTGCTGGGCACCGGCACCGGCACGTCACCCGTGCCGGTGCCTAGAGGCGCACCGTCATCTCCACGGCCACCTCGTCGCCCGACCCGAGCCGCCCCCGCACCGCCTTCTTCAGCGGCAGCAGATAGCCGCCGTCCTTGGGAAAGAGCGACGTCTCGAAGGCGAGCTCACCGATCCTGATCTCGACCGGGATCACGCCCCAGCCGTAGGTGGCCATCGCGGCCACTTCCCGGATGTCGGCGGACTCCTCGTCCGGCACCCGGACGAAGTAGTACGGCGCCGGGCCGCGCCATTCGATCACCGGGCCGGTGAAGACGAGTTCCATGCGGTCGGGCCCCTTCTGTCGCGCTCACGCCTTCATAGGGTGAACTTCCATGTGACGCAAGGGTTTTCTCTGCTTCACCTCTTGACGACCGGAACGACGGAGAGCACATTGGCGACACTTTGAGAGCGCTCTCAGGCCGCGTTCTCAGACGCATGTGCACCCACTCCCCACTCCGTACACCGAGAGGCAGCACCCCATGAGCGATCCCTCCGGCATACACCGCAGACGCCGGTCCGCCCGGCGCGCGCTGCTCGCCGTGCTCGGCACCCTCGGTCTGGTGGCGGCCGCAGCCACCGTGGCCGTCCCGTCCGCGAACGCCGCCGCGCCGCCGCCCCCGTCGGGCTGGACGCAGGTCTTCCTGGACGACTTCAACGGCGCCGCGAACACCGGCGTCAACACCTCCAACTGGCAGTACGACACCGGCACTTCGTATCCGGGCGGCCCCGCCAACTGGGGCACCGGCGAGGTCGAGACGATGACGAACAGCACCGGCAACGTCTCGCTCGACGGGAACGGCAACCTGCGCATCACCCCGCTGCGCGACTCGGCCGGCAGATGGACCTCGGGGCGTATCGAGACCGTGCGCACCGACTTCCAGCCCCCGGCGGGCGGCAAGCTGCGCATCGAGGGCCGTATCCAGATGCCGAACGTCACCGGCACCGCCGCCGAGGGCTACTGGCCGGCGTTCTGGACGCTGGGCGCGCCCTATCGCGGCAACTACCAGAACTGGCCGAGCGTCGGCGAGCTGGACATCATGGAGAACGTCCAGGGCATGAACCGGGTGTGGGCCACGATGCACTGCGGCACCAACCCGGGCGGCCCGTGCAACGAGACCACCGGACTCGGCAACTACACGGCGTGCCCGGGCTCGACATGCCAGTCGGGCTTCCACACCTACACGATGGAGTGGGACCGCTCGGTGAGCCCCGAGACGATTCGCTTCTACGTCGACGGCACCCAGTTCCATTCGGTCAACGCGGGCCAGATGGACGCGGCGACCTGGTCCAACGCCACCAACCACGGCTTCTTCATCATCCTGAACGTGGCGATGGGCGGTGCCTTCCCGGACGCCCTCGGCGGCGGCCTGGACGGCGACACCCAGCCCGGCCACCCCATGGTCGTGGACTACGTCCAGGTGCTGTCCAGTGGGAGCGGTACCACGCCTCCGCCGACGGGCAACCGCGATGCCTACAGCGCCATCCAGGCCGAGTCGTTCGACGGCCAGGGCGGCGTGAGCACCGAGTCCACCGCCGACTCGGGCGGCGGACAGAACATCGGCGCCCTCGCCAACGGCGACTGGGCGCTCTACCGGGGCGTCAATTTCGGCTCGACGGCGGCCACACAATTCGTCGCCCGGGTCGCGAGCGGTGCGGCGGGCGGCGTCAGCGGTCTGGTCGAGGTACGCCTGGACAGTCGCGGCAACGCGCCCGTCGGGAGTTTCGCGGTGGGCAACACGGGTGGCTGGCAGTCGTGGCGGACCATCCCGGCGAACATCAGCGGGGTGACCGGCACACATGACGTGTATCTGACCTTCACCAGCGGGCAGCCGGCGGACTTCGTGAACGTGAACTGGTTCAACTTCTGCCGGTAGGGCGGCGGAGCCGCACATCGATACAGCCCCGCGCCCCTTTCG
>NZ_JBHYJA010000006.1:198439-216580 GCF_042740355.1 Streptomyces sp. NPDC059010 | reverse complement strand
ATCTATTCTACCCCCCACCCCTCACCACCTCCCCGGGCCCGGCCCCGCCCCCCCCCAACCCACCCCCGCCCCCCCCGGGCGGCCCCCGGGGGCTCCGGTGTGTTCAGCGACGGCGCCGGAGCGCCCGTACCGCCTTCGGGAGGGCGGCGCCCAGGATGAGGGCGGCCGCGGGGAGGACGATGTCGACCCAGGTGTCGCGGATGGGTTTGTACGTGGCGTTGCCGTCGCGGATCTCGATGTAGCCGAGGGGCTTGGCCTCGACTCCTCCGCCGCCGCCCCCGCCGTCGCCGAGCTTGGTGCCCTCGACCGCGCGTCCCGCGCCGCCGCCGAAGCCGAAGCCGACCTTGGCGACCGGGATGACGGTGACGCCGTCGGCGGTGACGGGTTCGCCGTAGACGGCGGTGACCGAGGCGCGGCCGCCGAGTTTCTCGGCGAGGCGTTCCAGGAGGGTGACGGAGGCGTTGGCCGCCGTGACGTCGGTGTCCGGCGGGGACACGAGCATGTGGTCTTCTTTGACTTCCGTGTCTTCCGTTTTGTCTTCCTTGTGGGCGGTCATGCCCATTTCCTAGGCACCCGGGATCCGCCTGTCAAGAGATCCCGACGCTCACGCCGCCGTCTCGACCGGCAGCTCGGCCAGCCGCCACTCCAGCATCCCGTCGGTGAGGCGTACGGCGCGGCGGCCGCGGTCCCGCAGGAGGCGTACGGCGTCGTGGGCGAGGACGCAGTAGGCCCCGCGACAGTAGGCGACCACCTCGGTGTCGTGCGGCAACTCGGCGATGCGGTCGGCCAGTTGAGTGACGGGGATGGACAGGGCGCCCGGGATGTGTCCGGCGGCGTACTCCTCGGCGGGGCGCACGTCCAGGACGACGATCTCGCCGGCGGCGGCACGGGAGAGCAGTGCGTCGCGGTCGACCGCCGCCGAGTCGTCGGTGCCGAGGTAGGCGGTGCGGGCGGGTTCGACGGCGGGCTGGTGGGTCTGGGCGACCTGGCGGAGCAGGGCGTAGAGGGCGGCGACGTCGGCGCCGGCCAGGCGGTAGTGGATGCGGACGCCGTCGCGGCGGGTGGCGACCAGGCCGGCCTGTCTGAGGGTCTGGAGGTGCGCCGAGGCGGTGGTCAGGTTCAGGCCGGCGGCCTTGGCGAGGGCGTCGACGGTGCGCTCGCCCTGGGCCAGCAGATCGAGCAGTTCCAGGCGTTTTCCGCTGCTCAGCGCCTTGCCGGTGCGGGCGAAGGCGTCGTACAGGGCGGCTTTGCGCGCCGCGTCTCCCATGGCTTCCTCCATAATTCCATGGAATATTGTAAATGAAGGGTGGGCGGATGGACCACCCGGCTCGTACCGTGGCAGTGGAGGACCCCATGGGCTTCGCCGACGATCATCTGATTCCGCTGGTCGACACCGGCCTCGGCAACAGCGCCTATCTCGTCGACCTGGGCGACGGCCGCGCCCTGGCGGTGGACGCGAGCCGTGATCTGCGGGCCCTGCGCGCCGAGGCCGGGCGGCGGGGGCTGACCGTCGCGTTCGCCGCCGACACCCACCTGCACGCAGACTTCCTCACCGGCGCGCTCCAGCTCGCCGCCGACGACGGGGCGAAGGTGCTGGCCTCCGCCGCCGGGCGGCGCGCCTTCGAGCACCGGGCCCTGTCGGACGGCGACGAGGTGGACCTGGGCGGGCTGACCCTGCGTGCCCTGGCCACCCCCGGTCACACGGACGAGCACCTGTCGTTCCTGCTCCTGGACGGCGCACGGGAGTTGGGGGTCTTCACCGGCGGTTCGCTGATCGTCGGCTCGGCCGCCCGCACCGATCTGCTGGGCGCCGCCCGCGCGGAGGAGCTGGCCCGCGCCCAGTACCGCTCGCTGCGGCGGCTGGCCGAGCTCCCGGACGTGACGGCCGTATGGCCCACGCACGGCGCCGGTTCCTTCTGCTCCGCCCCGCCGGGCGCCGAGCGCACCTCGACCATCGGCGCCCAGCGGCGGGCCAACGCCCTGCTCGCCGCGCCGGACGAGGACGGCTTCGTACGGGATCTGCTCGGCAGTCTCGGTTCCTACCCCGCCTACTTCGACCGGCTGGCCGAGGTCAACCGGCAGGGTCCCGCGGTGCTCGGCGCGGCGCCCGCGCTCCCCGCGCTGTCACCCACCGAAGTGCGTCGGCTGCTCCGCCAGGGTGCGCAGATCGTCGATGTCCGACGGGTCAGGGACTTCGCCGCCGGTCACATACCCGGCGCCCTCTCGGTCCATCTGCGCGACCAGTTCGCCACCTGGCTGGGTTGGCTGCTGCCCGACGACAGCCCGCTCGTCTTCGTCACGGCGCCCGGCCAGGATCTCGCCGAACTCACCTGGCAGGCCCTGAAGATCGGGTACGAGCGGTTGTGCGGGCACCTGACCATGGACGCCTGGACGGCCGACGGCGGCGCCCAGGAGACCGTCGACCTCGTGCCGGCCGACCGCGTGGGCGAGCGCCCCGTGCTCGACGTGCGTCAGCGGTCCGAGTGGGACTCCGGGCACATTCCCGGCGCCGTCGGCATCGAGCTGGGCGATCTGGAAGGCCGTACGCAAGAGGCACCGTCGAGCGTGCTGGTGCACTGCGCGTACGGCGAGCGGGCGATGACCGCCGCCAGCCTCCTGCAGCGCACCGGCCACCATGACGTCGCCGTCCTCAAGGGCGGCCCCGACGACTGGGCGCAGGTCACCGGCCGCCGCCTCCAGGAGGGCGCGTGACCCCGCGCGCCGACACCCGGGCCGTACGGCTCGGGCTCGGCGCCAACCTGGCCCAGTTCAGTCTGCTCGTCCTCGTCAACGCGCTGGTCGGCGGCATGCTCGGCCAGGAGCGCACCGTGCTGCCGCTGCTCGCCGACCAGGTCTTCCAGCTGTCCGCCTACACGGCCGCCCTCACCTACATCCTGGCGTTCGGCGCGACGAAGGCGGTGACCAACTTCTTCGCGGGCACCCTCTCCGACCGGTACGGCCGCAGACCCGTGCTGATCGCTGGGTGGCTGATCGCGCTGCCCGTGCCGGCGATGCTGGCGTGGGGTCCGTCCTGGGGGTGGATCGTCGCCGCGAACGTCCTGCTGGGCGTGAACCAGGGCCTGACCTGGTCCACCACGGTCATCATGAAGATCGACCTGGCCGGCCCGGAGCGGCGGGGCCTGGCGATGGGCCTCAACGAGGCCGCCGGATACGGCGCGGTGGCGGCCACGGCGATGGCCACGGGCGCGATCGCCGAGCATGCCGGGCTGCGCCCCGAGCCGTTCCTGCTGGGCGCCGCGTATCTCGTGGTAGGGCTGGGCCTGTCCGTGTTCGCCGTCCGCGAGACCCGCGAGCACGCCCGCGCGGAGGCCGCGCTGCACCCCGTACAGGCGCCGGAGGAACGGGAGTTGACGACCGCCCGGATCGCCCGCCGCACCAGTCTGACCGACAAGGCGCTCTCGGCCGCCAGCCAGGCGGGCCTGGTCAACAACCTCAACGACGCGCTCGCCTGGGGCGTCTTCCCGCTGCTGTTCGCCGCGCATGGACTGTCGGTGGCGGAGATCGGCGTGCTGGCGGCGCTGTATCCGGCGGTGTGGGGCGCGGGCCAGTTGGTCACCGGCTGGTGGTCCGACCACATCGGCCGGAAACCGCTGATCACGGCGGGCATGCTGCTCCAGGCGGCGGCGATCGGCCTGGTCGCCGAGGGGACCACGTTCGCGGTGTGGGCCGTCGCCCAGGTCCTCCTGGGCATCGGTACGGCGCTGGTCTACCCGACGCTGCTCGCCGTCATCGGCGATGTCGCCCACCCGGCCTGGCGGGCCCGCGCGGTCGGTGTCTACCGCCTGTGGCGCGACGGGGGCTTCGCGGTCGGGGCGCTGCTCGTGGGAGTCCTGGCCGACGCGTACGGGTTGACCCCGGCGATCTGGACGGTCGCGGCGCTGACGGCCGCCTCGGGCCTGGTCGTGGCGGTGCGCATGTACGAGACGCGGGGTTCGGCGACACCCCGGACCGAAGCGGCGCCCTAGGCGAGGTCCAGGTCGGCGCGGAACAGGTCGTGGTCCGAGGCCTCGGTCTGGTGCACGCCGTGCTCACGTGGGGCGATGCCGCGCAGGAAGATGTAGTCGAACTTGGTCTGCCAGTCGGTGGTCGTCTCGCAGGTGCCGGTCTGCGGGGTGCGGCACTGGGGGTCCGCGTCCGCGGCCAGTGCCCACATCCCGTCGAGTTCGGGGGCGTCGGGCACGGCGTTGAAGTCGCCGAGGACGATCGCGCGGTCCTGCCGGGCGACTTCCTTGGCGAGTACGCCGATCTGCCGTGCTCGGACGGCCTCTTGACGACGGTGGGCGAGGTGCGTGTTGAAGACCCGGACGGACTGTCCGCCCACCTCGGTGGTGACCGCCATGTACCCGCGGTCCTCGGATCCGCCGTCGGGGTACTCCACGGCCACATGGCCGGTCATCGGTGCCGCCGAGAGGATCGCCTGGCCGTAGGCCCCCGGATGCCACGGCACTCCCCCGCAGCGGCCCCAGTTCCGCAGAACCGTCCCGTACTCGACGTGGTAGACGAGCCCGTGCAGGTTCTCCAGGTAGTCCCGGATCTTCTCGACGTCCCGCACGCATGCTTCCTGCAGGCCGATGACCTGGGGCGCGTACCTGGCGATCTCCGCCGCCCGGTCGACGTTGCTCGTCTCGCAGGGGTTGCAGATGTTCCACGTCATGACCCGGTTCGGTACGACGTCCCTGACGGCTTCGACGGGCTGTGACCGGCCGAAGAGGGGGCCGCCCGGTGCGCTGGGGCCGACGAGCACCACGCAGGCCACGATCACGGCGCCCGTGAGCAATCGCGTGCCAGTTCCGAGCACCATCGCCTCCTCACGGCGGACGGCATCCGACGTCTCCAGGCACGAGATTATGGGACGAGGCTGTCAGCACCGCGTGAGGGCGGCCGGATCCCGGCGGGCTCGGGCGTCAGCGAAGCTCCGCGCGGAACGCCGCCGGTGTCATCTCGGTGTGCTGGTGAAAGAACTTGGAGAAGTTCGCGGCGTCCGGGAACCCGACCGCCGCTCCCACCCGCCCGATCGGCGTGTCCGTGTGGGCGAGCAGCCGCTTCGCCTCCAGGACCACCCGCTTGTCGATGAACCCCTTGGGGGTCTCGCCGGTGGCGGCGCGGACCGCGCGGACGAGGGTGCGGCGCGAGTAGCCGAGCTGGTCGGCATAGGCGCTGACACTGTGGTTGGTGGCGAAGCCCTGCTCCACCGCGTCCCGGAACAGGGTGAAGGTCGTGTCGCCCTGCCGGCGCGCGGCCTCCGCCGAGCTCGCGGCGAGATGGGCCAGGCGCAGCAGGAACGCCGTGAGCGAGTGGCGCAGGACGGCGGTGTGCAGGCTCAGCGGGAGGGTCGTCGTGTCCTCGTACTCGCTTCGGAGTTGGGCCAGCGACGACCGCAGAGCGCCGAGCTGGGCTTCGTCGGGGCGGAGCAGGGGTGGGAGGTCGTAGCGGTAGAGGCCGGTGGCCTCGACCGTGGCCCGGGGCAGGAAGCCCGGCTGCATGGCCAGGACGATCCCCTGGTACTCGCTCGTCCGTGAGAAGCGGTGGACCTGTCCGGGGCGGATCCACAACAGGTCGCCGACGCCCGCCTCGTACTCCGTGAAGTCGATCATGTGGCGCACCGGCCCAGCGCTGAAGAGCATCACGACGTGGAAGTCGATGCGGTGCACGCGTTCGAGCGGCGCCTCGTCGGCGTGCCAGGTGTGGCCGGTGCCGCCCATCGGGCCGATCTGCATTCCGACGCCGCCGACGCTCAGTTCGACGGGGAAGGGGAAGGTTCTGATCCCTCCGTCGCCGCCTTCGCCCCTTGTGTCCACCATGTCCGTCTCGCGCCGTCTCACTCGTGCGGGGCCCGCGCTCAGCCGTGCGCCGCGCGCCGCGCCGTGTCCCACTTTCACCACAGCCTGACACACGTGGACCTTCCCTAGTAAAAGTCAGACTTTTACTTTTGAACGCGTTGGACCAGCCATTTCGCTTCGATCGAGGACTTTTTGAAGATGAGCACGCAGACACCGGACAGCTTCGAATGGACCGAACTCGACCGGCGTGCCGTCGACACGGCCCGCCTTCTGGCGGCCGATGCCGTGCAGAAGGTCGGCAACGGGCACCCGGGCACCGCGATGAGCCTCGCCCCGGCCGCGTACACGATCTTTCAGAAGGTGATGCGTCACGATCCCGCCGATCCCGAGTGGACCGGACGGGATCGTTTCGTTCTCTCCCCCGGCCACACCTCGCTGACCCTCTACACCCAACTGTTCCTCGCCGGGTACGAGCTGGAGCTCGACGACCTCAAGGCCTTCCGCACGCACGGTTCGAAGACGCCGGGTCATCCCGAGTACGGGCACACCGCGGGCGTGGAGACCACCACCGGCCCGCTCGGCCAGGGGGTCGCCAACGCCGTCGGCATGGCGATGGCCGCCCGTTACGAGCGCGGCCTGTTCGACCCGGAGGCGCCTGAGGGCGAGTCCCCGTTCGACCACACCATCTGGGCGATCGTCTCCGACGGCGACCTGGAGGAGGGCGTCTCCGCCGAGGCCTCCTCGCTGGCCGGCCACCAGAAGCTCGGCAACCTGGTCTTCCTGTACGACGACAACCACATCTCCATCGAGGGCGACACCGCGACGGCGTTCTCCGAGGACGTGCTGAAGCGGTACGAGGCGTACGGCTGGCATGTGCAGCGGATCGCGCCCGCGCTGGGCGGCGACATCGACGTCGCCGAGCTGTACGGGGCGCTGCGGGCGGCGCAGGCCGAGACCGAACGGCCCTCCATCATCGCGATGCGCACGATCATCGCCTGGCCCGCCCCGAACGCGCAGAACACCGAGGCCTCCCACGGCTCCGCCCTCGGCGCCGAGGAGATCGCCGCCACCAAGCGCGTCCTCGGCTTCGACCCGGAGCGGTCCTTCGAGGTCGCCGACGAGGTCCTCGCCCACGCCCGCCGCGCCCTGGACCGGGGCGCCGAGGCACACGCCGCCTGGGACAAGCAGCTCGGCACCTGGCGCGCCGCCAACCCCGAGCGCGCCCAGCTGTTCGACCGGATCGTCGCCGGTCAGCTGCCCGAGGGCTGGGAGTCCTCGATCCCGGTGTTCGAGGAGGGCAAGTCGGTCGCCACCCGGGCCGCCTCCGGCAAGGTGCTCCAGGCGCTCGGCCCGGTCATCCCCGAGCTGTGGGGCGGCTCGGCCGACCTGGCCGGCTCCAACAACACCACCATCGACAAGACGAGTTCGTTCCTTCCGAAGGGCAACCCGCTGCCGGAGGCCGACCCGTACGGCCGTACCGTCCACTTCGGTATCCGCGAGTTCTCGATGGCCGCGGAGATGAACGGCATCGCCCTGCACGGCAACACCCGTATCTACGGCGGCACCTTCCTGGTGTTCTCCGACTACATGCGCAACGCCGTGCGCATGTCCGCGCTGATGCAGCTTCCGGTGACGTACGTCTGGACGCACGACTCCGTCGGCCTCGGCGAGGACGGCCCGACCCACCAGCCGGTCGAGCACCTGGCCGCCCTGCGCGCCATCCCGGGCCTGAACATCGTCCGCCCCGCCGACGCCAACGAGACGGCGATCGTCTGGGCCGAGATCCTCAAGCGCCACTCCACCAACCCCGCCCCGCACGGCCTCGCGCTCACCCGCCAGGGCGTGCCGACGTACGCGCCCAACTCCGAGGCGGCGAAGGGCGGTTACGTCCTTCAGGACTCGTCCACCGGGACGCCCGAGGTCGTTCTCATCGCCACCGGTTCCGAGGTCCAGCTGGCCGTCGCCGCGCGCGAGCGGCTGGAGGCCGAGGGGGTCGGCACCCGGGTGGTGTCGATGCCGTCCGTGGAGTGGTTCGAGGAGCAGTCGCGGGAGTACCGCGAGAGCGTGCTGCCGCCGGCCGTGAAGGCGCGGGTCGCCGTCGAGGCGGGGATCGGGCTGACCTGGTACCGGTTCGTGGGCGATGCCGGACGCATCGTCTCCCTGGAGCACTTCGGCGCCTCCGCCGACGCCAAGACCCTGTTCGCCGAGTACGGCTTCACCCCCGAGAACGTCGCCGCCGCCGCGCGCGAGTCCCTTGACGCCGCCCGCGGTTGATCCGAACGCCAGAAGGAAGCAGAACACAGTGACCACCGAAGCAACCGCGACCGCGGGCACCCTCAGGCGCCTCTCCGACGAGGGCGTCTCGATCTGGCTGGACGACCTGTCGCGCAAGCGGATCGAGTCGGGCAACCTCGCCGGGCTGATCGCCGACAAGAACGTCGTCGGCGTCACCACCAACCCGTCCATCTTCCAGGCCGCCATCGGCTCCGGCGAGGGCTACGAGGAGCAGCTCGCCGACCTCGCCGTGCGGGGCGTCACGGTCGACGAGGCCGTGCGCATGATGACCACCGCCGACGTGAGGGCCGCCGCCGACATCCTGCGGCCCGTGTACGACGCGACCGGCGGCCGGGACGGCCGGGTCTCCATCGAGGTCGACCCGCGCCTCGCCCACCGCACGGCGGCCACGATCGCCGAGGCCAGGCAGCTGGCCTGGCTGGTCGACCGGCCCAACGTGATGATCAAGATCCCGGCGACCAAGGCGGGCCTGCCCGCCATCACCGAGGTCATCGGCCAGGGCATCAGTGTCAACGTCACGCTGATCTTCTCCCTGGAGCGCTACCGCGAGGTCATGGACGCCTACCTGGCCGGTCTGGAGCAGGCCGCCGCGAAGGGCCTGGACCTGTCCGGCATCCACTCCGTGGCGTCCTTCTTCGTCTCCCGCGTCGACTCCGAGATCGACAAGCGGCTGACGGCGATCGGCACCGGCGAGGCTCTCGCGCTCAAGGGCAAGGCCGCGCTCGCCAACGCCCGCCTGGCCTACGAGGCCTACGAGGAGGTCTTCGAGGGCGACCGCTGGACCGCCCTCTCCGGCGCCAAGGCCAACAAGCAGCGCCCGCTGTGGGCCTCGACCGGTGTGAAGGACCCGGCGTACAAGTCCACCCTGTATGTGGACGAGCTGGTCGCGCCGGGCACGGTCAACACGATGCCCGAGGCCACGCTGAACGCCACGGCGGAGCACGGCGGGATCACCGGCGACACGGTGACCGGCGGCTACGCCCAGGCCCGGGCCGACCTGGCCGCCGTGGAGGCGCTGGGCATCTCGTACGACGAGGTCGTCACCCGGTTGGAGGACGAGGGCGTCGCCAAGTTCGAGGTGGCGTGGCAGGACCTGTTGAAGGCCGTTGAGAAGTCGCTCGGCAGCAAGGGAGCTGACGCAGCATGACCCCCGACCGAGACCACTGGGACAACCCCCTGCGCGATCCGCGCGACCGCCGTCTCCCGCGGATCGCGGGCCCGTCCGGGCTCGTCATCTTCGGCGTCACCGGCGACCTGTCCCGCAAGAAGCTGATGCCGGCCGTGTACGACCTGGCCAACCGCGGGATGCTGCCGCCGGGCTTCTCCCTCGTCGGGTTCGCCCGCCGGGACTGGGAGGACGAGGACTTCGCACAGATCGTGCACGACTCGGTGCGCGAGCACGCCCGTACGGAGTTCCGTGAGGAGGTCTGGCAGCAGCTCTCCGAGGGCATGCGGTTCATCCCGGGCGACTTCGACGACGACACGGCGTTCGACCAGCTGCGCCGGACGGTCCAGGAGCTGGACAAGGCGCGCGGCACGGGCGGCAACTTCGCCTTCTATCTCTCCGTACCGCCGAAGTTCTTCCCGAAGGTCGTCCAGCAGCTGAAGAAGCACGGTCTGGCGGACGCCCCCGAGGGGTCCTGGCGGCGAGCCGTCATCGAGAAGCCGTTCGGACACGACCTCGCGAGCGCCCGGGAGCTGAACGCGATCGTGCACGACGTGTTCGACCCGGAGCAGGTCTTCCGGATCGACCACTATCTGGGCAAGGAGACCGTCCAGAACATCCTGGCGCTGCGCTTCGCGAACCAGATGTTCGAGCCGATCTGGAACCGGTCGTACGTCGACCATGTGCAGATCACGATGGCCGAGGACATCGGCATCGGCGGCCGGGCCGGCTACTACGACGGCATCGGCTCGGCCCGTGACGTCATCCAGAACCATCTGCTCCAGCTGATGGCGCTCACCGCGATGGAGGAACCGGCCGCCTTCGACGCCGGGTCGCTGCTCACCGAGAAGCTGAAGGTGCTCAAGGCGGTCAAGCTGCCGGAGAACCTCGGCGAGCACACCGTGCGCGGACAGTACGCGCGCGGCTGGCAGGGCGGTGAGCAGGTCGTCGGGTACCTGGAGGAGGACGGCATCGACCCCGGGTCGAAGACCGACACCTACGCCGCCGTCAAGCTGAACGTCGACAACCGGCGCTGGGCGGGCGTGCCGTTCTATCTGCGCACCGGCAAGCGGCTCGGGCGGCGGGTGACGGAGATCGCCGTCGTCTTCCAGCGGGCGCCGCACTCCCCGTTCGACTCCACCGCCACCGAGGAGCTCGGCCAGAACGCCATCGTCATCCGCGTCCAGCCGGACGAGGGCGTGACGGTGCGGTTCGGCTCCAAGGTGCCGGGTACCTCGATGGAGATCCGGGACGTGACGATGGACTTCGCCTACGGCGAGTCGTTCACGGAGTCCAGCCCGGAGGCCTACGAGCGGCTCATCCTGGATGTCCTCCTCGGGGACGCCAATTTGTTCCCCCGTCACCAGGAAGTGGAAGAGTCCTGGAAGATCCTCGACCCCATCGAGGAGTACTGGGACACACACGGCAGGCCGGCGCGGTACGCGTCCGGCAGCTGGGGACCCGAGGAAGCCGACGAGATGCTCGCACGAGACGGACGGAGCTGGCGCAGGCCATGAAGATCGACCTGAGCGACACCACGGCAAGCAAGATCAACAAGGCGCTGGTGCAGGGCCGCCGCGCGATCGGTACGCCGGCCGTGGGCATGGTCCTGACGATGGTCATCGTCACGGACGAGGAGAACGCCTACGACTCGATCAAGGCGGCCGAGGAAGCCTCGCACGAACACCCCGCGCGCACCCTGGTCGTCATCAAGCGGCATGCCCGCACCCCCCGCGACCGCACCCGCTCCCACCTCGACGCCGAGGTCCGGGTGGGCGCCGACGCCGGCACCGGTGAGACGGTGATCCTGCGGATGTACGGCGAGGTGTCCGACCACGCCGACTCGGTGGTGCTGCCGCTGCTGCTGCCGGACGCGCCGGTCGTGGTGTGGTGGCCGGTGGAGGCGCCGGAGAACCCCTCGAAGGATCCGCTGGGCGCGCTGGCCCAGCGCCGGATCACCGACCTGTACACCACCGAGACCCCGCTGGCGGACCTGGAGGTGCGCGCCCGCTCCTACGCGCCCGGCGACACCGACCTGGCCTGGACCCGGCTCACCCCGTGGCGCTCGATGCTGGCCGCGGCACTGGACCAGGCGCGGGTGCCGATCACCTCGGCGACGGTGGAGGCGGAGGCCGACAACCCGGCCGCCGAGCTGCTGGCCCGCTGGCTGGAGGCCCGGCTGCACGTCACCGCCGAGCGGGTCGTCACCGCCGGACCGGTCGTCACGGGTGTGCGCCTGGGCACCGAGAACGGCGAGATCGTCATCGACCGTCCCGAGGGCCCGCTGGCCACGCTCACCCTGCCGGGCCAGCCGTCGCGCACCCTCGCGCTGAAGGTCCGCACCACCTCCGAACTCATCGCCGAGGAGCTGCGGCGCCTCGACCAGGACGAGATGTACGCCGTCGCCCTGCGGGGCGAGGCCACCAAGGAGACCCCCGACCATGTCTGACCCGCTGTCCGACACCCCCAGGCTCACCCGGCGCCCCGAGTGGACGGCCCTCGAAGACCACCGCGCGGACGCGCTGCACCGCCCGCGGCTGCGTGAGCTGTTCGCGGCCGACCCCTCGCGTGCCCAGCGGTATGTCGTACGCGTCGGCGATCTGCGCATCGACTACTCCAAGCACCTGATCAACGACGAGACTCTCGCCCTGCTGCAGGAACTGGCCACCGCCACCGATGTGTCCGGGCTGCGTGACGCGATGTTCCGCGGCGAGCGGATCAACGTCACCGAGAACCGGGCGGTGCTGCACACTGCGCTGCGGGCCCCGGCCGACGCGGTGATCGAGGTGGACGGCGAAAACGTCGTGCCCCAGGTGCACGCCGTGCTGGACAAGATGAGCGACTTCGCCGAGCGGGTCCGCTCCGGTGCGTGGACCGGCCACACGGGCCGCCGTATCCGCAACGTCGTCAACATCGGCATCGGCGGCTCCGACCTGGGTCCGGCGATGGCGTACGAGGCGCTGCGGCCGTTCTCGGCACGGGAGTTGACGTTCCGGTTCGTCTCCAACGTCGACGGGGCCGACCTCCACGAGGCGGTGCGGGACCTGGACCCGGCGGAGACGCTGTTCATCGTCGCGTCCAAGACGTTCACCACGATCGAGACGATCACCAACGCCACGTCGGCCCGCTCCTGGCTGCTGGCCGGGCTCGGCGGCGAGGACAAGGCGGTCGCCAGGCACTTCGTGGCGCTGTCGACCAACGCCGAGAAGGTCGCGGACTTCGGCATCGACCCGGACAACATGTTCGAGTTCTGGGACTGGGTCGGCGGGCGCTACTCGTACGACTCGGCCATCGGTCTCTCCCTGATGATCGCCATCGGCCCGGACCGGTTCCGGGAGATGCTCGACGGCTTCCGCATCGTCGACGAGCACTTCAGGAGCGCGCCCGCCGAGGCCAACGCACCGCTGATCATGGGCCTGTTGGGCATCTGGTACGGCAATTTCTGCGGCGCCGAGTCGCATGCGGTGCTGCCGTACTCGCACTACCTGTCGAAGTTCACGGCGTATCTGCAGCAGCTGGACATGGAGTCCAACGGCAAGTCGGTGGACCGTGACGGGCATGTCGTGGGCTGGGAGACCGGTCCCGTGGTGTGGGGCACGCCCGGCACCAACGGGCAGCACGCCTACTACCAGCTGATCCACCAGGGCACCCGGCTCATCCCGGCCGACCTGATCGGCTTCGCCCGCCCGGTCGCCGAGCTGAGCGACGAACTCAAGGCGCAGCACGACCTGTTGATGGCGAACCTCTTCGCCCAGGGCCAGGCGCTCGCCTTCGGCAAGACCGCGGACGAGGTCCGCGCGGAGGGCGTGCCCGAGGAGCAGGTCCCGCACCGCACCTTCCTCGGCAACCACCCCACCACCACGATCCTCGCCCGCGAGCTGACCCCGTCGGTCCTCGGCCAGCTGGTCGCCCTCTACGAGCACAAGGTGTTCGTGCAGGGCGCCGTCTGGAACATCGACTCCTTCGACCAGTGGGGCGTGGAGCTGGGCAAGGTCCTCGCCAAGCGGGTCGAACCCGCGCTCACCGAGGGCGCCGACGTCCCCGGTCTCGACGCCTCCACCGCCGCCCTCGTGGCCGCCTACCGCGAACTCAAGGAAGTGTGAACTGATATGCAGCTCGGTCTCATCGGTCTCGGCAAGATGGGCGGCAACATGCGCGAGCGGATCCGCCGCGCCGGCCACACCGTCATCGGCTACGACCGCAATCCGGAGGTCTCCGACGTCAAGAGCCTGGAAGAGCTGGTCCAGCAGCTCGACGCGCCGCGCACGGTGTGGGTGATGGTGCCGGCCGGCACCGCCACCCAGGGCGTCGTGGACGAGCTCAAGGACCTGCTGTCCCCCGGTGACACGGTGGTCGACGGCGGCAACTCCCGCTGGACGGACGACGAGAAGCACGCCGCCGAACTCGGCGTCAAGGGCATCGGCTTCGTGGACGCGGGCGTCTCCGGCGGTGTGTGGGGCCTGCAGAACGGCTACGCGCTGATGGTCGGCGGCGACAAGGAGCACGTGGAGCGGCTCCAGCCGATCTTCGAGTCGCTCAAGCCCGAGGGGCCGTACGGCTATGTCCACGCCGGCCGGGTCGGCGCCGGGCACTTCTCGAAGATGGTCCACAACGGCATCGAGTACGCCATGATGCAGGCCTACGCCGAGGGCTGGGAGCTCCTTGAGAAGGTCAACTCGGTGGACAACGTCCGCGAGGTGTTCCGCTCCTGGCAGGAGGGCACCGTCATCCGCTCCTGGCTGCTGGACCTCGCGGTGAACGCCCTGGACGAGGACGAGCACCTGAAGAAGCTGAAGGGCTTCGCGCAGGACTCCGGCGAGGGCCGCTGGACGGTGGAGGCCGCCATCGACCACGCGGTGCCGCTGCCCGCGATCACCGCGTCGCTGTTCGCCCGCTTCGCGTCCCGGCAGGACGACTCCCCGCAGATGAAGATGATCGCGGCGCTGCGCAACCAGTTCGGCGGCCACGCCGTCGAGTCGAAGTAGCCGACCGTGGGAGATCTCCTACTGGTCCGCCACGGGGAGACGGAGTGGAGCAGGTCGGGACAGCACACCAGCTGGACCGACCTGCCCCTCACCGACGACGGCGAGGAACAGGCCAAGTCCCTCGCCCCGCTGCTGTCCGGCCGGACCTTCGCGCTGGCCCTCACCAGCCCGCTGCACCGCGCGGTCCGCACCGCCGAACTGGCGGGCGTGGCGGCGGCCGTACCCGACCCGGACCTGCACGAGTGGGACTACGGCGGCTACGAGGGCGTCACCACCGTCGACATCCACCGCACCCGCCCCGACTGGTACCTGTGGACCGACGGGGTGGCTCCCGGCCCGGACGGCCACCCCGGTGAGTCACCGGCCGAGGTGGGCGCACGAGCCGACCGAGTCCTGTCGCGGGTCGCGTCGGCCCTCCCCGACGGCGACGTCGTCCTCGTGGCGCACGGCCACTTCCTGCGCGTCGTCACGGCCCGCCGACTGGGGCTGGCCCCGGCGGACGGGCGGCTGTTCCAGCTGGCGACGGGCACGGTGAGCCGACTGTCGACCGAGCACGGCCGACCAGTGATCGCGGAGTGGAACACCAGGCCGTAACCCTTGCGCCCCCGCAAGTCGGTACAGAAGCAAGGGCCTTGTCGACGTTCGGCCTCCGCTGTATGGCTGGATGATGAGCCGAGTCTGGACGCAGTGCGCGGTGCCGCCGTGCGCGGCGATCGTCGTGCCGGGCCGCGGTCACTGTCTGCGCCACCTGGACGAGTCGGAGCGGCTGGAGGCCCTCGGGGCGCTCGGGCCGGGTGCGGACGTGGACTTTCGCGGGGTGCACTTCACTCCGGAGCTGTGGCAGTCGGTGACGGCGGCGGTGCGCGCACGCTTCGGGAGTGCGCGGTTCGACACGGCTCGGTTTCCGGCCGGGACACGCTGTCCGGGCACCCGGTTCGGGGGACCCGCCTATTTCGAGGGGGCGCACTTCGAGGGCGAAGTCCACTTCACCGGGGCCGAGTTCGCCGACTACGCCGGGTTCGACGCGGCCTCGTTCGCCGGGGCGGCGTACTTCCGGGAGGTGCGGTTTCACGGCGAAGTCCGCTTCGTGGTCGCGCGGTTCGCGGCGGACGCGTTCTTCGACGGAGTGTCGTGCGCGTCCGCCGCCCGGTTCACCCAGGCGTACTTCGACGGGCTCGGCTCGTTCACCGCGGCGCACTTCTCGGGCAGCGCGTTCTTCACCGAGTCCTGGTTCCGGCGGCAGGGCGCCACGAGCGCCGACTTCTCCGAGGCGACCTTCAGCAGGCGGGCGGAGTTCCACGGGGCGCGGTTCCGGGGCCGGGCGGCGTTCGCCGACGCGGTGTTCGAGAGCGAGTGGCGCGGGGCCGTCGTGTGCGCGGACGAACTGTGGATGCGGGGGGCCGTGTTCCGGATGCCGCTGCGCATGGGCATCGCCGCGCTGCGAGTGGACATGAACCGGGTGCGGTGCGAGTCCACCGCCGCCTTCCAGCTGCGGTACGCGGCGGTGTCGTTGCGGGATGCGGTGCTCGCCGAGCCCGTGACCCTGTCGTACGAGGCGATGCCGTTCATGGCGGGGTCACGCCGGCTCGAACAGGAGATGCCGCGTGCGGAAGGCAGTGTGGCCGTCAAGCTGTTGCGGCTGTCCGGGGTCAACGCGGCCCATCTGGTCCTGACCGACGTCGATCTGTCGCGCTGCGAGTTCTCCGGTTCCTACAACCTCGACCAGATCAGTCTGGCGGGACGCTGCGGATACGGCACCCCGCCGTCCGGACTGCGTCGCGGCGGCCGGTTGCCCCTCTCCTGGTGGAGCCGTCGGCGAGTGATCGTCGAGGAGCAGTACTGGCGGGCGCTGCCCACGAGCAACCGCACCGCGGCGGACACCGACGGATGGCTCACGGGTCTCGGTCATCCCGATCCGGCGCAGAGCCCCACGGCGGACGACGTCGCCATCGTCTACCGACAGCTGCGCAAGGCGCTGGAGGACACGAAGAACCAGCCCGGAGCGGCGGACTTCTACTACGGCGAAATGGAGATGCGGCGCCACAACAAGGACACCCCGCCCGGCGAACGTGCCCTGCTGCACGCCTACTGGCTGCTGTCCGGCTACGGGCTGCGTGCCTCACGGGCGCTGTGGGCGCTGCTGTGCGCCATGGGTGTCACCGTGCTGCTGCTCATGCTCTTCGGGCTGCCCGCGGCACCACCGTCGGCCCGTATGACGGGGCAGGTGCCGGCGGGCGGCGGACAGGTCGTGCTGACGCCCGACACCGCGGGCAGGAAAGTCCCGAAGGGATACAAGGATCGTTTCAGCACCACCCGCCTGGAGCGATCCGGTCGTGTGGTCGTCAACTCGGTGGTGTTCCGCAGCAGCGGTCAGGACCTGACGCAGGGCGGCATGTGGATCGAGATGGGCAGCAGACTGTGCGAGCCGGTCCTGTTCGGTCTGGCCGTGCTCGCCGCCCGCGGGCGCGTGCAGCGCTGATCCGGCTGCCCCGGCCTACAGCACGTCCCCGAACTCGCTCAACACCCCTGGTGGGGCGAGCGCGTTGACGTAGTGGCCCGGGCCGTGGTCGTCGAAGGAGTACTTGAAGGGGATCGTGCGGGTCAGGGCGAGGCGGGTCGCGAAGAAGGCGAGCGGGGCCACCACCGCGAGGCCCGCCAGGCTGTCCATCTGCGGGTAGTGCAGATCCGGTTCCGTCACCTCCCGCCAGCCCTCGTCGCGGCAGCGCAGCAGGGGGCGTACGGATCGGCGGGCGCCCTCCGTGGCGCGGACCGCCAGGTCGCCCCACCCGCCGGTGGAGACGGTGCGCAGCGCGTCGGTCGGCAGGGTGAGTGCCTCGACGGCCGTGTCCGCGGCCGAGGTCAGGAGGGCGTCGGTGAGGCCGTGGCGTCGGCGGTAGTGGAACTCGCGGCCGAAGGGGGCGTACGGGCCGACCGGGCGTGGGGGCAGGGCGGGGACGACGTCGCGGTCGAAGATGTAGCGGATGAGGCGGTCGCGCAGGATGTGCGTGCCGTTCGGGCCGGGCGCCTCGGCGCAGGCGCGGGCCAGGTCGGGGCCACCGACCATGGGCTGGCCGAAGGTGTAGACGCCCCTGAGCTTGTCGGTGATGTGCCGGTAGCGGGGCTCGTGGACGAGGGTCACCGCCATCAGCGCGGCCATGGCGCCGCCGAGGCTGTGGCCGGTGATGTACAGGGCCTCCAGGCCGCCGCCGCGGGCGCCTGCTTCGTCGGGGATGACGGACTCGCCGCGCAGGGCTCCTTCCAGGGCCCGGACGACGAGGTGGCGGGTGGCGCGGACGTTGCGGTAGAAGCCGGCGTGGACCTCGTGCCGGCGGCCCTCCAGTTCGACGGTGAGCATCTCCGGCCGTACGTCGGCGTCGGTGAGGATGCTGATGATGTCCTCGGGCTGGGTGCCGCGGTAGACGAGGATCGCGACCCGGCGGTCCTTGTCCTGGATCAGATAGGCGGCGGACGCGATGTACATGGCGTCCACGCGCTGCTCGAACACCCGGCAGTCGTTCTCCTCAAGGCCGAGCCTGGCCATGATCATGGACAGGGTCTCGGGGTCGCTCTGATGCTGGAATCCGGCGTACGCGTAGGCCGAGCAGGTCGCCATGACATGCGGGACGACGCCGTCGGGGTCGGGCTGGCGCGCGTCCTCGACGAGCCGGTCCACCAGGTCGGGGTAGACCGGGAAGTCGCTCGGGTCGGTGGGTGGCTTGGCCGGGCGTAACGCGGCGAAGCTGGGCCCTTTGACGTATGCGTCCCGCATGTGCGGCCTCCCCCGGAACGTGGGGGGGGGGGGGGGGGCCCCCCCCCCCCCCCGGGCCCCCCCCGGGCGCGCGGCGCGGGGGGGCCCGGGGGGGGGCGGTCGCCCGCCCCCCCCCCGGGGGGGGCC
>NZ_JBHYJA010000006.1:195075-198429 GCF_042740355.1 Streptomyces sp. NPDC059010 | reverse complement strand
GCGTGTCTATATTTATATTTCTTCCCCCCCGCGGGGGGGTCGCCACCCCCCCCCCCCCCCGCCAGGGCCGTCAATGGCGAGGGCGGCAAGGGGGCGCCGGGGAGGCGACGTTCCCCGGCCAGCCGCGGATGCGGCGCGATGGGGTTGCTGGGATGCTGGGGTGTGGCGGGATGGACGCCCGATACCGGCCTGCCTTCAGTCGCCCGTCTGACGTGCTCAAACACCACTCCGCACCTGATTGTTCACATCGGGAACAAGTAGGAGCACATCGGCGCGAACCCTCGCTGTGGGGGTCGTGGGCCGTGGGTAGCGTGCTGGCCCCCAGCCCCCGTACGCATCCGTACGCAGTCGTACGAAAGAAGACCACCGATGGCCGAGTCCGGGCAGCACGAGCAGCGCTACGAACGGTACGAAGGCGGCAGTCCAGAGGCGGAACGGCAGGTGTTCGAACAGCTGGCCCGCGAGCTGATGAAGGTGCAGGTCAGGAACCGGCGGGCGGGCGGCGGTGATATCGCCCGGGCCTTCCACGCAAAGGCTCCGGTGGCCGTGGAGAACGCCCGGCTGCGCTTCCACGACGACCTCCCGGCGGCGCTGCGCGCGGGGTTCGCCCAGCCCGGCGCCGAGTATCCGGTGACGGTACGGCTGTCCAACGCGAGCGGCATCCGGCAGGGCGACGGCTCGCCCGATCTGCGCGGTGCGGCCGTGCGGGTGCGGGTGTCGCAGGAGGAGAACCACGATCTCCTCGCGACCAGCTATCCGGTGTCGCATGCGGCGAACGCCCGGGAGTTCGTGGCGTTCGCCAAGGCGATGGCGGGCGCCCGCAGCCCGTTGCAGAAGGCGTTCGGGCTGTTCGTGAAGCTGCCGCTGGCCGTGGGGCTCAGGACCGCGGTCCGGATGCGGCGCAATGTGCAGGCGGCGACCCGGCACACCGTCAACTCGCTCGCCAACGAGACGTACTGGAGCCGTGGCGCGATGCTGTGGGGAGAGGCGGGGCCGGTGCGGTTCCTGTTCCGTCCCACTCCGGGCAGTCCGCCCGCGCCCACGCCGGACCGCCGGGACCCCGACTTCCTGCACCGTGAGTTCGCGCGCCGGCTGGCGCAGACCGACGTCCACTACGACCTGTGTGTGCAGCGGTTCGTGGACGAGCGGCGCACCCCGGTCGAGAACGCCTCGGTGGAGTGGCGGGACGCGACGTCGCCCGCGATCCCCGTGGCCAGGCTCACCATCCCCAGCCAGGACCTGGACACCGCTCAGGCACGGGCGATCGCCCGCCGGATCGAGGACCTCGCCTTCAACCCGTGGTACACGACCGAGGAGTTCCGGCCGCTGGGCAACATCAACCGGGCCCGCAAGGCCGCCTACCAGGCATCGAGCGCGCACCGGCTCGGCCTGCGGTTCGTCACCGAGGAACCGGTGCGCAACAAGGTCCTCGGCCGCCCGATGGAGGCGGCGTTCGCGCTGCTGAACCGGTATGTGCCCTGGCACCGGCTGCCGTTGCAGCTGAGCCTGCTGAACCTGGTGTTCCTGCGCAAGGTGCTGCGCCGGCTGAACCTGATCGACACCGAGCCGCACGAGGCGCCGCCGCGCGCCCAGCGGGTGCCCGAGCCGATCCCGGAGCGGCTGCGCGGCGAGCGGTCGTACGACGGCACGTACAACGATCTGTCGGCGCCGCGGATGGGCGCCGTCGGCTCGGCCTTCGGCCGCAATCTGAAGCCCGAGTACCGTCCCGACCTCTTCGACGTCCCGAACCCGGTCACGGTCAGCCGGCAGCTGCTGTACCGCGAGAACTTCCTGCCCGCGACCTCGCTGAACGTGCTGGCCGCTGCCTGGATCCAGTTCCAGGTGCACGACTGGGTCAACCACCGCCGCCACAAGCCCGGTGAGCGCACCGTCGAGGTGCCCCTGCCGCCCGGCAGCGGGCCGTGGCACAACACGCCCGGCGGGCCCGGCGAGAACGTGATGCGGTTCGCGGAGAACGAGGGCATCGAGGTGCCGGGCCGCCCGCCGATCCTGTTCGGCAACACCGCCTCCCACTGGTGGGACGGCTCCGAGGTGTACGGCGCCGACGAGCAGACCGCCCGCTTCCTGCGCGAGGCCGAGGGCCGCGCCGAACTCCGCCTGGAGGACGGCCACTTGCCGGCCGGGGCCAACGGCGGTATCCCGCTGACCGGCTTCAGCGACAACTGGTGGATGGGCCTGAGCTCGATGCACACGTTGTTCGCGCGCGAGCACAACGCGGTGTGTGCCGCGCTGCGCGCCGAGTATCCGACGATGAGCGAGGAGCGGATCTACCAGACGGCCCGCCTGGTGGTGTCGGCGCTGATCGCGAAGATCCACACGGTGGAGTGGACACCGGCGATCCTCGCCACCGAGGCGATCGACCTGGCCCTGCACACCAACTGGGAGGGGCCGCCGCAGAACTGGCTGAACCAGCTGGGCCTGTGGCTGTTCGAGGCGCACTCGCTGACCGGCATCCCGAAGACCCTGCCGGACCATCACGCCGCCCCGTACTCCCTCACCGAGGACTTCGTCACCGTCTACCGGATGCACCCGCTCATCCCGGACGACTTCGAGCTGCGCGAGCACCACTTCGGACAGCGGCTGGAGACGGTGGGCTTCCTGGACATCCAGGGCGGCGCGGCGGAGTCCCGGATCCGCAAGACGGGCCTGGCGAACACCCTGTACTCGTTCGGCATCGCCCACCCCGGCGCGATCACCCTGCACAACTTCCCGCGGTCGCTGCAGCAGTTCGAGCGGGACGGCGAGATCATCGACCTGTCGGTGGTGGACCTGGTCCGGACCCGGCGGCGTGGCGTCCCCCGCTACAACGACTTCCGCGCGGGGCTGCACAAACCGCGCATCCGCTCCTTCGAGGAACTGACCGAGAACGCCGAGACGCTGGCCCGGCTGAAGGAGGTCTACCGCTCGGTCGACGAGATCGACACCGTCGTGGGGCTGTTCGGGGAGAACCCGCCGGCCGGGTTCGGCTTCAGCGACACCGCGTTCCGCATCTTCATCCTCATGGCCAGCCGGCGTCTGCAGTCCGACCGCTTCCTCAACGTCGACTACCGGCCCGAGGTCTACACCCCGCTGGGCATCGACTGGGTCGAACGGGGCGGCATGAACTCCGTGATCCTGCGGCACTGCCCGGAACTGGCGGCCCTGCTGCCGCGCGGCGCGAGCGCGTTCGCACCGTGGCGGACGGTGCGGCCGACGGAGGGGCCGTCCTGAGAGCCTGTGAAGAAACCCCCGTCGTGCGCCCGGCCGGGGGGGGCGGGCGGCCCCCGGGCGGGGGGGTTGACGGCCGGGCGCCGGCCGGGGCGGGGGTTGACGGGTGGGGGGGCGCCGCGGCCG
>NZ_JBHYJA010000006.1:97810-195065 GCF_042740355.1 Streptomyces sp. NPDC059010 | reverse complement strand
GGCGCGCCCGGCGCCCTCGCCCCCCGCCCCCGGCGGCCCGCCGGCCGGCGCCCCCCGCCGGGCCGGGGCGGGCGTTTACAACACTGGCACTGACCCGGACGGCGGCGAGTTGACAGGTTCGACGGCCGGCGTCAGAGTCCCGGCTGATGGAGATCAACGATCTGACGCCGGCCGAACTGCAGGTATGGCACGCCTTCCCGCGCGGGGAGGTCGTGGACTTCCGCCCCGCGGCGGACGAGGACACGGCGACGGGAAGCGGCTGGGGCCCGGAACGCACGCTGCGCGCATCGGTGCTGAAGGCCTTACTCGTCAGCGCGCCCCAGGAGGACGGCGAGATCGCCGCACTCAGGGTCCTGGGCGCCCGGATCACCGGCGCACTCGACCTCACCCACGGCATCGTCGGACACCCGATCCGGCTGGCTCACTGCTACTTCACCGACCCGCCCGACCTCTACGACGCGCAGCTGCGCAGGCTCAGTCTGCGCGGCTCCGTGCTGCCCGCCCTGGACCTCGGCGGCGTGCGGGTCGAGGGCGTGGTGCGGTTGACGGAGTGCCGGATCCACGGGCCGGTGCACCTGAACGGGGCCCAGATCTCGGGTGCCCTGTTCATGGAGCGTGCCGAACTCACCGCCCGGGACGCCGATGAGCCCGTGCTCAAGCTCACCCAGGCGTCGATCGGGGACGAGTTGTCGGCGACCGGGCTGAGAGCGACGGGCGAGGTGCGGCTCAACGGCGCGCATGTCTCGGGCTCGATCAACCTGGACGGGGCACAGCTCAGCCGCCCCGGCCAAGTGGCCCTGGACGCGGTGACCCTGGGCGTGGACGGCGACGTCCTGCTGCGGCGCGTGGACGTCGACGGGTGGATAGGACTGCGGGGCGCCCGTATCGCCGGACGCCTCGATCTGTCCTACGCGCGCCTGTCCAACCCGGGCGACATGGCGCTGCGGGCCACCAGTTGCACCGTCGGGGAACTGTGGCTGCGCAGGGGCGATCCGCTGGACGGCGGTCTCAATCTGCGCCGGGCCCAGATGGACGTCCTGTTCGTGGAGCCGGAGAAGCTGCCGGACCGGATCCGGCTCGACGGCCTCGGCTACACCACCCTCACCCCGCACGAGCCCGCCGAGCGCCGCCTGCCCATGCTGGAGCGCGAGATCGACGGCTATGTCCCCCATGTCTACGAGCAGTTGACGGCCGTGTACCGCCGGATCGGTGACGACAACGCGGCCCGCCTCGTCCAGCTCGCCAAGCAACGCCGGCAGCGCACCACCCTGCCCTGGTACGGCCGTCTGTGGGGGCACGTCCAGGACGCCACCGTCGGCTACGGCTTCCGTCCGATGCGCGCACTGGCCTGGCTGCTGTCCCTGCTCGCCGTCGGCTCCCTCTCCTTCGCGCTGCACGCGCCCCCACCGCTGAAGGCGGACGAGGCACCGGACTTCAACCCGGTCTTCTACACCCTCGACCTGCTGCTGCCGGTGATCTCCTTCGGCCAGGAACCGGCGTTCGCCCCGCAGGGCGGCCAGCAATGGCTGTCGTACGTCCTCGTCCTCACCGGCTGGATCCTGGCCACGACCGTCATCGCCGGCGTGACCCGGACCGTCAGCCGTCAGTAGGCCCGGTCACCGCACCGGCCGCCCGGCGTGCTGGGCGGCCAGCCGCACCGGCGCGTTCTGCGCGCCGTAGCCCCGGTAGCCGTCCCGCTGCACGAGCTCGAAGAAGACCCGGCCGACCGTCACCGTGTAGCAGTGCCGGAACTCGCCGTGTGCGTCACGGTCGTAGAGGATGCCCAGTTCGCGGTAGGTCTCCAGCTCGCCGTCGGCGAACTCGTGCCGTGCCGCCAGGTCGTCGTAGTAGTTGGCCGGGATCGGCAGCAGCCGTCCGCCCGCCTTGGTGAAGCGGCGTGCGGCGGCGACCACGTCGTCCGTGGCCAGCGCGATGTGCTGGGCGTGCACGGTGTCGTCGGCCGGCGCGGCGCCCACGCTCAGGGCGATCCGCACCCTCCCGTCGGCGTCGGTGACGGCGCGGCTGCGCATCAGGCCGTACGGGTCGGCGACGTCCACGCTCTCCTGGGCGTGCAGACCGAGGACGCTGCGGTGGAAGAGGGTCGCCTCGTCGTAGTGGTGCCAGGGCTGGGTGAGCGCGAGATGGTCGATGCGGTGCACTCCGGGGGTCGCCGCCTCGTGCTCGACGTCCATGAAGTCGGTGCGCCAGTCCGGGAGTTGGCGCCGCCCCTGCGCGGCGCAGAAGAAGAGCTCCGTGCCGTCGGGCGCCGCGACCGCGTCCAGCACGGCGTCCTGCGGGGCGCGGCGCCGCGGCAGCACCGGCGCCAGCAGGGCCTCGGCACGGCGGGCCGCTCCGGCCGGGTCCGGGGACTCCAGGCCGATGGCGGCGAGTCCGGTGCCGTCCCGGCGGGCGGCGCCCGCGGTGTTGACCAGGATGCGGGCCTCGCCCTGCTGCCAGAGATCGACCGGCTTGCTGCGGTGCCGGGCGGTACGGGCGAAGCCCAGGGCGCCGAGCAGCGCCGAGACGGGTTCGGCGTCGGGCGTGACCAGCTCGGCGAAGGCGACGCCGGTGGGGACCACGGGGGCGGGCGGGGCGGCGATCCCGACCGTCTCCTGGAGCACGAGCAGCGAGCGGTGGGCGTCCACGGCGGTCGGCCCGGCCTCGGCCTGTCGGAAGACGTCGTTGAACACTTCCAGCGAGAGCGGCCCGTCGTACCCGGTGTGCAGTACCCGGCGCACGAGATCCGCCACATCGAAGCCGCCCTGCCCCGGGAAGCAGCGGTAGTGCCGGCTCCACTGCAGGACGTCCATCGCGAGCAGCGGGGCGTCGGCGAGCTGAAGGAAGAAGATCTTCTCACCGGGGATGTCCGCGATACCGTCGAGATCCCCGGGCCCGGAGCAGCGCGACAGGATGTGAAAGCTGTCCAGACAGGTGCCGAGCGCGGGATGGTCGGCTGCCTCTACGATGCGCCAGGCATGGCCGTAGGTGTTGACGTGCCTCCCCCAGGCGAGCGCCTCGTACGCTACCCGGATCCCGAACTCCTGGGCCAGATCAGCCAGTTGGCGCAGGTGGTAAGCGGCGAGCGCGTCGTCGTCCACCGCGAGCGGATGGACGCTGGAGCAGACAAGGACGGTGTCCGCACCGAGCCTGCCCATCAGCTCGAACTTGTGCCGGGCACGCCGCAGATTCCGAGCGAACTCGTCGGCGGGCACGGCCTCGATGTCCCGCATGGGTTGATAGAGATCAACGGTGAGCCCGAGATCGGCACACCGAGTGCGGATCTCCTCGGGGCTGAGGGGACTCGCGAGCAGATCGTTCTCAAAGATCTCGACACCGTCGAACCCGGCCCGGGAGGCGGCGGTCAGCTTCTCGGTGAGCGACCCGCTCAGAGAGACGGTCGCGATGGACGTACGCATGGATACGTGCTCCTTCAACATGCCGCACTACAGCACCCTCTAGGGGCGCGGGGAACTGCGCGACCAGCCACAACCGGCCCGCAGCGTTCAAACGGCCTAACCCGCCGAGCTCTCCACAACCCCGGCCATCTCCGCAATGTCCGCCAACATGCACACACTGTCCGGCTCACGCCCGGTGAACAGCCGAAACGCATCCGCAGCCTGGAAAACAGCCATCCCACCCCCGTCCAAAGCGGCGCAGCCAACCGCACGCGCCGCGCGCAGCAGCTCCGTCTCCAGCGGCCGATAGACCACCTCGGCAACCCACAACCCGGGATGAAGCAACTCCGCAGCGAAGGGCAGGCCAGGGTGCGCGGCCATACCGGTCGGCGTGGCATGCACGACGCCGTCCGCCGCACCGAGCAACCGGGCCAACCGATCCGGCGTGGCCGCGGCAGCGCGCCCCGCACCGAAGTGCCGGTTCAGCGCGTCGGCGAGACCGACGGCCCGGTCACTCAGCGCGTCGACGACAGTCACCCGCTCCACGCCGAGCGTCAGCACGGCATGCGCGACAGCCGCCCCCGCTCCCCCCGCCCCCAGCTGCACCACCCGCTCCAGCGGAGCGTCCGGCAGCCCGCGCGCGAACGACGCGGCGAAGCCGGTGACGTCCGTGTTGTGGCCGACGGCCCGGCCGTCCTCGAAGACGACGGTGTTGACCGCGCCCAGTGCCTCGGCCTGCGGGGCGAGCACGTCCAGGTGCTCGATGACGAGCTGCTTGCAGGGGTGGGTGATGTTCAGCCCGTCGAAGCCCAGGTCACGGGCGGCCCGCACCAGGTCGCCCACCGCCTCGGGCGGGACGCCGAGCGTGTCGATGTCGATGAGCCGGTACAGATAACGCAGACCCTGCCGGTCGGCCTCCCGCTCGTGCAGCGCCGGGCTGAGCGAGGGGCCGATGCCGGACCCGATCAGGCCGACGAGATACGAGTCCTTGGCGTCCTTGGCCACCGGGGGACCTCCTGAGCGGCTCATTAATGTACGAACTGGTGAGTTAGTCATAGCAGGCGGTACCGGAGCTTGGGAAGACCTGCCCCGGCACGAGGAGCGCGAGGGCTTCTACAATCACCGGCACGCGGGTGGGCCACCGGGGCGCACTCGTCCTCGCCGAAGGAAGCCGATGACCAGCGTCGAAGAGCCGGCACGCGCGAACGGGCGGACCCGTGACGCCGCCCGCACCAAGGCCGAGATCCTCGACGTCGCGACGCAGGAGTTCGCCCGCGCCGGATACGACGGCGCCCGGGTGGACGAGATCGCCGCCCGCACCCGCACCACGAAGCGGATGATCTACTACTACTTCGGCGGCAAGGAGCAGCTGTTCACGGCCGTCCTTGAGCGGGCGTACGGCGTGATCCGGGAGGCCGAGCAGGGGCTCGACGTCGAGCATCTGGACCCGGTCGCCGCCATCCGCCGCCTGGCCGAGCTGACCTTCGACCACCATGAGCAGCACCCGGACTTCATCCGCCTGGTCAGCATCGAGAACATCCACGGGGCCGAGCACATCGCCGCCTCCGAGAAGCTCGGCAAGATCGGCTCGCCGGCCCTGGACGTGATCCGCCGGATCCTGGCGTCGGGACAGCGGTCCGGCCTGTTCACGGCCGACGTCGACGCCGTCGACCTGCACGCGATGATCAGCTCCTTCTGCTTCTTCCGGGTCTCCAACCGGCACACCTTCGGCGCCCTGTTCGGCCGCGACCTGGTCGATCCGGCGCAGCGCGAGCACTATCGCGCGATGCTCGGCGACATGGTGATCGCCTACCTGACGGCGGAGCGCGCGGCGGACTGAGGTCGCGCCGAAGCCGCGCCGAAGTCGTCGCGAAGTCGCTCGGCGCCACCTCTTGACACGCGGGAAACGTGGGCGCAACATCCGTAGCCACCGCTACTAACTACCCAGTGGGTTAATTAGCCGGGACCCGGCACCTCCCCATCTGGCACCTCCCTCTCCTCGCCTTCTCACGTTTCCGCTCACTCCGCCTATGTTGGAGCCCCCTCGAAGGAGCACGCCGTGTCCGTCCCCGTCCCCCAAGCCCCGCCCGGGCAGCCGAGGAAAGCCGCCACCGCCGCCTGGATCGGCAGCGCCCTTGAGTACTACGACTTCTTCATCTACGGCAGCGCGGCGGCGCTGATCTTCCCCGAGGTCTTCTTCGACGAGTCCGACCCGGCGACGGCCACCCTGCTGTCGCTGGCCACGTTCGGTGTGGCGTACGCGGCCCGGCCGATCGGCGCGCTGTTCCTCGGTCACTTCGGCGACCGTGTGGGCCGTAAGAAGATCATGGTCTTCACGCTGATCCTGATGGGCATCTCGACGTTCCTGATCGGCTGTCTGCCCACCCGGGACCAGGTCGGCACGCTCGCGCCCGTCCTGCTGGTGCTGTGCCGGGTGCTCCAGGGCATCTCGGCGGCCGGCGAGCAGGCCAGCGCCAACTCGATGACGTTGGAACACGCGCCACCGCACCGGCGCGGCTTCTTCACCAGCTTCACGCTGAGCGGCACACAGGGCGGGCAGCTGCTGGCGACGCTGGTCTTCATCCCGGTCGCCGCGCTGCCGGAGGAGCAGCTGCTGTCGTGGGGCTGGCGGGTGCCGTTCTGGATGAGCGTCGCGGTCGCCGTCGTCGGCTATGTCATCCGCCGCAAGCTCCAGGAGACGCCGGCCTTCGAGCAGCAGGCCGCCACCGAGGGCGTCGCCAAGCTGCCGCTCGCGGTGCTGATGCGGGAGCACTGGGCGGACGTTCTGCGGGTGATCGCCGGTGCGCTGGTCGCCTCGGTCAGCACGATCTTCACGGTGTGGGCGCTGTCGTACGCGACGAGCGACTCGGTCGGGATGAGCAAGTCGTCGATGCTGTGGGTGGGCGCGTTCGCCAACCTGGTCGCTCTCGCCGCGATCCCGCTGTGGGCCACGCTGTCGGACCGTATCGGCCGCCGCCCGGTGTATCTGATCGGCGCCGCCGGCAGCGCGGTGATGATGTTCCTCTACCTGTGGTCGATCTCCACCGGCTCCTACCCGCTGACCCTGCTGCTGGGCATCGTCACCTTCGGTGTGGTCTACAGCGCCGCGAACGGCGTGTGGCCCTCCTTCTACGGCGAGATGTTCTCCACCCGGGTCAGGCTGTCCGGCATGGCCATCGGCACCCAGATCGGCTTCGCGGTCGCCGGTTTCGCGGTCACCTTCGCCGCGCAGATCGCGGGCCCGAACGGCGACGACTGGTCCGCGGTGGCCCTCTTCACGGCGGCCCTGTGCGTGCCGCCGGTCGTGGCCGCGCTTTCCGCCCGCGAGACGGCGAAGATCCCGACGGAGCAGCTGGGCGAGCGGACGGCCGGGCAATCCGCGCAGCCGACAAAGGTAGCGGCCTGAAAACACCGGGTCCCCGGACTCCGCAAGGGCTCCGGGGACCCGGTCACTGAGCACCCCACCGCGGTGTCGCGCCTTTGAGGGGCGCGGGGCGGTATCAATATGCGGCTCCGCCGCGTGGGCGCGACCAGCCCCCACCGGCCCGCAGATCAATCAAAGCCCTCCCGGCGGAGCGCTACGCACACAACAACTCCGTCCAGGTCTCAGCCACCCGATCCAACGAGAACCCCTCCCTCACCTGCACCCGGGCCAGCTCCCCCGCCGCCCGCCAGTCCTGCTCCTCCAACACAGCGATCGCCTCCGCCATCGCCTCAGGGCTGTCATGAATCCACCGCCGGTCATAGATCTCGTCCGCCCCGGGCCAAGGCAGCAGCGAAGGCACCGCACCCGAGGCCATCCCCTCGGCGGGCGCGAGGTGGAAGCTCTCGTCGTCGCTGGTGGACAGCACATGCCCGACCCGCCGCAGCCAGCCCGCCACGTCCGGACCGAACGAGTCGAAGACGACGGCCCCTTCGAGCAGCGGTGAGGTCTGCATCCGGCGCAGCACGTCCTCGTAGTGGGCGCGCTCCTCGGGCTTGTTCCAGATCCACCAGTACTCCCACGGCGGCTTGGACTTGACCGACAGATGCCAGCGCGGGTCGTGGGCGCGCAGCGCCTCCAGGACGTCGAGACCGAGGTCGAGGCGTTTACGGCTGGGCGCGATGCCGATCATGCCGAGGCGGTGGTGGGCGCCCGGTGCCTTGGGACGGTCGAGCTGGTCGGTGTCGACCCAGTTGGGGACGACGACGATCTTCGACGCGGGCCAGCCGGTGTGCTCCCGGGTGCGGCGGGCGTAGTACGGGCTGACGCACACCACCCGGTCGACGGCGTCGATGTCGACCTGGCGGGGCCACGGCGCGTCCAGCTCGAAGCGGTGCAGCCGTACGACGAGCCGGCTGCCGCGCCGCTTGTGGCGGCTGTACCAGACGGCGGCCGGGCCGCACCACTCGACGACCACCACGTCCGCCCAGTCGGCGAGTTCCCGGCTCGTGTCCGGGTCGTGGCGGGAGAGGGCGGGCCAGGCGTCGACCCGTACGTCGAGGCCGGGAGTCGAACGGAAGTGGTCGAGCAGCCGGGTGAGGAACTTCAGGTCGTGCCCGGCGATCCCCACGCGCAGGGGCCGCTGACGCCTCATCACCCCGGTGGGTGCGGCGGGGAAGGCCCGGGCGAGGTGGGCGCGCCAGCGGGCGGCCGCTCCCTCCAGGGTGTACTGGCGGGCGGCCGTGCGGCAGCGGTCGGCCGCGAGACGCCGTGCCTCCGGCTCGCGCACGGCCCTCGCCACGGCTTCGGCGGCGTCGTCCAGTCCGGCGCGTCCGGGCACGAACAGCGGATAGTCGGTGCCGAGCAGCGCCTCGTGCGCCGGGGTGCGGTTGAGGACCACGGGCAGGTTCAGCGCCCCGAACTCCAGGACCTTGGTGGACAGTTCGAGGCTGGAGTCGAGCACCGGGTCGCGCCAGCCGAGGCCCAGATCGCAGTCGGCGGCGATGCGCATGGCCTCCTCGCGGGGCTGTCCGCCGTGGTGGTGGACGCCGGGGGTGCCGGCCAGGGCCCGTGCCATGTCCTCCTGGAAGTCGGGGTGGGACGCGTCGTCGTGGATCTTGTCGCCGACGGTGTGCAGTTCGGCGGGGACGCCCCGTTCGGCGAGCAGCTGCGGCAGCCGGGTCATGGGCAGGGTGTTCCAGCGGGGCGCGAACTTGCCGGTGTAGACGAGCCGCAGCGGGTCGTGCGGCCCGTCCCGGTCGGGCACCTCGAAGTCCGGCTCGGGCACGGCGGGCGGACTGAGCACACACTTGCCGCAGGCCTCGGGCACCCAGGTCTCCAGGAAGCAGCGCAGCTCCTCGGTCTGGCACAGGAGTCGGTTCGATGCCTCGGCGATCCTGGTGAGTTCCGCGCGGGCCGACTCGGTCATCTCGGCGGCCGACTGCGGGATGTCGGTGAGATAGGCCCAGATCCGCCCGTCGAAGGTGCCGTCGGCGACGACCCGCGAGACCAGTCGCCGGCCGCGCAGCACCAGCAGATCGCAGGGGTCGTCCTCGTCGAGCCGGATGAGCACCTGCGCCGCCTGCACCGGCGACATCGGCCGGTCGGCCAGGCCCGGCAGCCACCGCTCCTCGTGCGGGCGCACCAGGGTGACCCCGGACAGCTCGGCCAGCGGATCGGTCAGCCGGCCGGTGCGGACCGGGGACTTGAGGACGAGCCGGCTCTCGCAGCCCGCCCGCGACAGCGCCTGCACGGTCGACTGGGCCCACACGGCGGAGCCGTCGATGAGGTTGAGGTCGACGTCGCCGTAGACGAGCGCCCGCAGCGTACGGCTCATGACGGTTCCTTCCCGCGCACGGCGAACAGACGGTGCCCCCGACCGGCCCAGCTGTCCGGCGCCGTACCGGACATGTGCAGCGCCCGGCGCGCGAGCAGGGGGTGCAGCGACGGTACGAAGACGTAGTCGTCGGCGGCCGGTGTGTGACCCACGGCGTCGGCGCCGGAGTACTCCTGGGCGCACATCAGGTCGAGCAGCAGGGTGTCGGGCCGGTCCTCGGTGAGGTCCGTCCAGTCAGCGACCCAGGGTGCCAGGGGCGGCCCCTGCCGTACGGTCACCCCGGCGGCGGTGAGTTCCTCCAGCCCCGCGGGATCGGGCACGACGACCTCGGCCGGGCGGTGCAGCTGGCCGAGCACCTGGCCGACGAGCCGGGCGACATCGGTACGGTCCCCGGGCGCGGCCAGCACGGCGACGCGCCGCTCGTCCAGCGGATCCGGGGCGCCGGACAGCCGCGCGAGCCGCCCCAGCCGTACCCGGGTGCTGTCCTCCCGGAACACCTCGCGCAGCCGTTCCCGGCCCTCCGCCGCCGGGTCGAGCCGGGCGAGCCGTACGCCGGTGTCGGCGTCGACCACCGCGTCCCAGGCGAACCGGGCCAGCCCGGGTGCGGCGGAGGGCGGAGCGTCCCGCCACAGTACGGCCGACCGCCCCAACACCCTTGCCTCGGCGAGCAGTTCGGCCAGTGTGCGGTCCAGGTCGGGGGCCAGCCCGGTGCCGGTGAGCCACCAGGGCCCGTCGCCGGTACAGGCGCTCAGCTGTACGAGGAGCACGTCCGGGTCGGTGCGCTGCAGGAGCAGCCGCCCGTCGTGCGGCAGCAGCCGGTTGACGACCACCTCGGCCGCGAAGTCCTCGGCGGTGGCGGTGGTGAGCACTCCGGCCACGACGAGACGGTCGCGGGGCGCCGAGGTCAGGGCACGATGGGCGAGGTGGAAACGGTCGTCCACGGGCGCGTCCGGCTCGGCCTGCGGCTTCGCCGCACCGCTGGACGCCTGCCCCGCGGACCGGCGCCGCCCGCGCCACAGCCCGTACAGCTCCCCCGGCAGCCGCGCCGCCCGCCGCTTCGGCGACCGCGCCGCCGCCACCAGCGCCTTCCCCACCCGGAGCGAGGTCGACCCCTCCAGCATGTGCACCCGCGCCTGCAGCACCTCCACCCGCTCCCGGGCCGACCGCAGCGCCGCGGCGAGCTGTTCCTTCTCCCGTACGGCGGCGGCCAGCCGGTCGGCGATCCCGTCCTGCCCGGCGCCGCCCCGGGTCCGCTCCGCCTCCTCGACGCTCGCTTCGAGATCCAGCACCCGCGCGCGCAGGGACCGGGAGGCGAGGTCGGCGAAGACGTACTCGTCGGCGATCCGCAGCGCCGTGGCATGACCGTCGGACGGGACGGGACGGCCGAAGAAGTCGTGCGGCGGCAGCAGTTCGTCGGTGCGCGCGATGATCGCGCCCGCGTGCAGATGGACGTAGTCGAGCGGCGCCGCGCGCAGGACCTGGCAGCGGTGGGCGACCAGGTCGTCGAGGAGCCGGTGGTAGGGAAGCTCGGAGCCACGGTGGCCGAACACGATCAGCCCGCGCGCACCGGGCCGCAGCCGCGCCAGTACGGCACGACAGGCGTCCTCACCGCCGTGCAGCTCGGCGTCGGGACCGTAGGAGAGAAGCGCCAACTCCCCCTCACCGACGGGCTGTTCGTCTCCCTCGTCCTGGTCGCGCAGGGTGACGCCGGGTGGCAGATGCAGATACGGCTCCAGGCGGAGGCGCCCCCGGGTCGTGTCCACCACCGTCGTGACGCCGTCGAGGTGCGGATGGAGCAGGTCGGTCAGACGCATCAGCGGGTCCTCGTGAAGACGTGGAAGCCGACCCGGTCCTCCCGGAAGCCGTACGGGCTGGAGAGGATGTGCCGCAACCCCAGCGGCTCCAGTTCGGCACGGTAGGCGGCGATCGGGCGGTGCACGACGAGCGCGTCGGGGTTCGGGGGCTCGGCGGGGACCTCGTCGGTTGCGACGTCGGTGACGATCAGGCGGCCTGCGACCCGGACCAGCGAGGCCAGGTTGCGCAGTGCGGCCCGCCACTCCTCGTCGTCGGGCACATGGAACAGGACGTCCACACAGACAACGATGTCGTACGGCCAGGGACTGCGCCACTCGTCGAGAGCGGCGACGGCACAGCGCGGACCGCCGCCCTCGGCGCGGGCATGCTCGATCGCGTGCGGGCTCGTGTCGAAGGCGTCGACCCGATGCCCGCAGCGGGCCAGGGCTCTGGCGAAGTACCCCTTGCCGCAGCCCGCGTCCAGCACGAACAGCGGGGCGGCCGGGCTGGACAGGTCGCCGATGAGGGAGAGCAGCGTGCCGAGCCGCCGGGCGTAGAAGATCTCGTTGGCGGGACGGTCCAGCCCGAGGTGCGCGCCGGAGGCGAGCTCGTCGTGGCCGGCGTGGCGGGCGTCCCAGTACGTGCGGGTGCTGTTGGCGTGCGTACTGGTGGTGCCGTCGTACGTCCGTGTGTCCTCAGCCATGGCGCTCCAGCCACCCCGTGATGACATGGGCGATCCGGCCGCCCGCCCGGCCGTCCCACAGGGGTGGCCCCTCCGTGTGCGGCGCTCCCCCGCCTTCCAGCACCTTGCGCAGAGCGGGCACCAACTCCCCATGTGTGACAAGCCTGTTGGTGCCGTGGGTGACCGTGACCGGGCGTTCGGTCGTCGTGCGCAGGGTCAGACACGGGACGCCGAGGACGGTCGTCTCCTCCTGCACGCCGCCCGAGTCGGTGATCACCACGGCGGCCCCGCGCACGAGGCTCATGAACTCGACGTAGCCGAGCGGATCGAGCAGATGGACGCCCGGCGCGTCCGCGAGACCCGCCGCCCGCAGCGCCTGTCTGCCCCGCGGGTGCAGCGGTACGACCAGGTCGAGATGGCGGGCGGCCTCGGCCAGGACACGGGCGGCGGCCGCGGCGGCCTCCGGGTCGTCGACGTTGGCGGGCCGGTGCAGGGTGACGACGCCGTAGCGCTCGGGAAGCCGGTGGGCGGCGCGGGCGGCCGCCGGGTCGAAGTGCTCCATATGGGTGAGCAGGGTGTCGATCATCGGGTTCCCGACGAAGTGTGTCCGCTCGGCGGCGATCCCCTCGCGGGCGAGATGCCCGACGGCCTCGGGGCTCGTGACGAACAACAGCTCCGCCAGCTGGTCGACCAGACGCCGGTTGACCTCCTCCGGCATCGCCATGTCGAAGCTGCGCAGCCCCGCCTCGACATGCGCCACCGGGACGCCCAGTTTGGCTGCGACGAGGGCCGCGGCCAGCGTCGAGTTCACATCGCCGTACACCGTGACCAGGGCCGGGGCGCGGGCGGTCAGTTCGGCCTCCAGGGCCATCAGGAGGTCGGCGGTCTGGCGGGCGTGGGTGCCGGAGCCCACGCCCAGGTCGGTGTCGGGTTCGGGCAGGCCGAGCTGCCGGAAGAAGACGTCCGACATCCGGGCGTCGTAATGCTGGCCGGTATGGACGAGCACCTGGTCGCAGCCTGCCGCGGCGAGGGCGCTCACGACCGGTGCGGCCTTGACGAAGTTGGGGCGGGTGCCTACGACGTGGAGCACGCAGCCGTTCATAGACCTTTTCTCCGACTCAGTCCTGATGGCTCGGTCGCCTACGGGCGCGCGCCATGTGCCGGTGTCGGCGGGGCGGCTTACCTTGGCGATATGTCCCGGAATCTTCCACTTGCCCTCAGTCTGGCCGCCTCCGTGGCAGTTGGCGAGCTGCGCCAGGATCCGGTGCGGGCCGCTCTGCTCGCCGTACGGCTGCTGCCGGGGCGCGCCCGGCGCGGGGTGCGGCCGCTCGAAGTGCGGCTTGCCGGGCGGGCGCGGGCCGCGGGGCCGGTCGCCACGCCTTCCGCCGCCCGGGTGCCCGCGCCTGTCGGGCGGCCGCTGCGGCCCGTGCCGGGCCGGGTGCTCCATCTGGTCACCAACGGGCTGCCGTTCCGGCACGCCGGCTACACCGTGCGCACCCAGAAGCTGGCCGAGGCGCAGCTGGCGGCGGGACTGGACCCGCATGTCGTGACCCGGATCGGCTTTCCCGTGACGCAGGGGGTGCTGGACGCCCGCCCGTCGCAGCACGTGGCCGGGGTGCCGCAGCACCGGCTGCTGCCGTTCCGGCTGCCCTACGGACAGGCCGCGGCGCTGGCGCGTAACGCCGAACTGGCCGCGCGGCTGGTGGAACGGCTGCGGCCCGCCGTACTGCATGCCGCGTCCGACCACGGCAACGGACGCGTGGCACTGGCCCTGCGGGAGACGTACGGGCTGCCGGTGGTCTACGAGGTGCGGGGCTTCCTGGAGGAGACCTGGCTGACGCAGGCGCCGGGCCGCAGCCGGGAGGACGAGACGTACCGGGTCCGGCGTGAACTGGAGACGCACTGCATGCGGGCGGCCGATCTGGTGCTGACGCTGGGTGAGGCGATGAAGGGCGAGATCGTGGCGCGCGGGGTGCCCGAGGAGCGGGTGCTCATCGTGCCGAACGCCGTGGACGACGCCTTCCTGGCCCCGCTGCCGGACGGGGCGCCGGTGCGGGCCCGGCTCGGGATCGCTCCGGACGAGTTCGTCGTCGGCACGGTCGGCAGTCTCACCCCGCACGAGGGGATCGGCACATTGCTCCATGCGGGTGAAGAGCTGCGTCGGCGTGGCGTGCCGCTGCGGTTGCTGATCGTCGGGGACGGGCCCGAGCGCCCCGCCCTTGAGGCGCTGGCCGGCCGACTGGGCCTGGACGACGGGGTCGCGCTGTTCACCGGGCGGGTGCCACACACCCAAGTCCGTGACTACTACGCGGCGTTGGACGTGTTCGCGATGCCGCGCACCGATGAACGCGTCTGCCGGCTGGTGACCCCGCTCAAGCCCGTGGAGGCGATGGCGAGCGGTGTGCCCGTGGCCGCGAGTGATCTCACGGCGCTACGAGAACTGGTCGAACCGGAGGTTAACGGACGACTAATTCCCAACAAATCGCCAAAATCCTGGGCTGATGAACTTGAATCGCTCATTTACAGTCAAAAGCGGCGGACAGAGTGGGGAGCAGCCGCCCGCGCGATGGTCGCGCGTGACCGCACCTGGAAGCAGGTCGCCGCCACCACTCGTGAGGCGTACGGCGCCCTTGGATGCCTTGAGGCGGGGTGAATCCCTATGCAGGCCGACCAGACCGAACCGCTCGGGGAAGCGAGCGAACCGCTCGGAGAACCTCCCGGAGAACTCCTCGGAGGATCCCTCGGAGAAGCAGAACGGCCCGATCACGTGGAACTCGCGGTGATCGGGCTGGGATACGTCGGACTGCCGCTCGCGCGTGAGGCGGCGTCGATCGGCCTGCGGGTCGTCGGGCTGGACCGCGACCCCAGGGTCGTGGAGGCGCTCAACACCGGGCACTCCCATGTCGACGACGTCTCCGACGAGGACGTCCGCCGGATGCTGGCGGCCGGCTTCGCGGCGTACACGGACGACGCCTGTCTGGCCCGCGCGCAGACGGTGGTGATCTGTGTGCCGACCCCGCTCAGCGAGGACGGCGGGCCCGATCTGAGCGCGGTCAGATCCGCCGTGCGCACGGTGGCGGGCCGGCTGCGGCCCGGGCAGCTCGTCGTGCTGGAGTCGACCACCTATCCGGGCACCACGGAGGAGGTCGTGCGCCCGCTCCTGGAGGAGTCCGGGTTCAAGGTCGGCTCGGACTTCGCGCTCGCCTTCTCACCGGAGCGCATCGACCCGGGCAACACCACGCACGGACTGCGCACCACACCCAAGGTGGTCGGCGGCTGCACCCCGTCGTGCGCGGCGCGTGCGGCGGCCTTCTACGGCAAGCTCGTCGACACCGTCGTACAGGCGAAGGGCACCCGAGAGGCCGAGATGGCCAAGCTGCTGGAGAACACCTACCGGCATGTGAACATCGCCCTGGTCAACGAACTCGCCGTGATCAGCCACGAGTTGCACGTCGACCTGTGGGACGCGATCCGCTGCGCCGGCACCAAGCCGTTCGGCTTCCAGGCGTTCCGGCCCAGTCCCGGCGTCGGCGGGCACTGCATACCCATCGACCCCAACTACCTTTCGTACAAGGTGCGTTCGTCCCTCGGCTACGAGTTCCGGTTCGTCGAACTCGCCCAGGAGATCAACCGCCGGATGCCGGAGTACGTCGTGCGCCGCGCCCAGGACCTCCTCAACACCGCAGGCCGGCCGTTGCACGGCTCCCGGGTGCTGCTGCTCGGGGTCACCTACAAGCCGGACGTGGCGGACCAGCGGGAATCGCCCGCGGTGCCGGTGGCGCGGCTGCTGCGGGAGCGGGAGGCCGAGGTCTCCTTCCACGATCCGCATGTGCGGCTGTGGTCGGTGGACGGGGCGGGCGTCCCGCGCGTCGACGACGTCACGGCGGCGGCGCGCGAGCACGACCTGACGATCCTGCTCCAGGACCACTCGGTCTACGACCTTCCGGCCCTCGGCGACGCGGCCCGGCTGCTGTTCGACACCCGCGGGCGGATCTTCCGGCCCGACGTCGAGGTGTTGTAGCGCCACTTCCAGGTGTCGCAGGCCGAGGCCGTCATCCTCGACGCCCGCTTCCTTCAGGGCCGTCAATCCTCAGGCCGTCATCCTCAAGGCCGTCGTACTCGGGGCAGTCGAAAGGTGCGTGCTCTGATGCGGATACTCGTGGTCACCGTCGTCCATCACCCCGAGGACGCCCGGATCCTGCACCGGGAGATCGCCGCACTGCGGGAACGCGGGCACCGGGTCGTGTACGCCGCGCCGTTCGCGTCCCGCCAGGTGGCACCACGGCGGTACGTCGAGGGCGTCGACCTGCCCCGGGCCGCCGGCCGGGACCGCCGGACGGCACTGCGGGCGGCCCGCACCCTGCTCGCCGAGCGGGGACCCCAGGCGGACGTCGTCCTGCTGCACGACCCGGAGTTGCTGCTCGCCCTGCCCGGGACACTGCGCCGTTGGCGGCGCGGCGGCCGGGTTCCGGTCACCGTGTGGGACGTGCACGAGGACACGGCGGCGGCACTGGTGATGAAGCGCTGGCTGCCCAGGCCGCTGCGGCCGCCGCTCCGCCTTGCCGTGCGGGCGGCGGAACGGCTGGCGGAGCGGCATCTGCGGCTGCTGCTCGCCGAGGACGCCTACCAGCAGCGCTTCCGCCGCCCGCACCCCGTCGTCACCAACCTCACCACAGTGCCGCCGGACCGGCCCGAGCCGCCCGGTGACGACCGGGTCGTCTACCTCGGGCACCTCTCCCGGGCGCGCGGTGCGCTGGAACTCATCGAGACGGCACGGCTGCTGGCGCCGGACATCCACGTCGAGGCGATCGGCGCGGCGGACCCCGAGGTGCGGGACGCGCTCGCCGAGGCCGACCGGGACGGCGTACTGCGCTGGCACGGCTATCTGCCCAACGACCGCGCCCTCGCCCTGCTCTCCGGCGCCCTGGCCGGCCTCTCCCTCCTCCACGACCAGCCCAACTACCGCCATTCGCGCCCCACCAAGGCCGTGGAGTACATGGCCCACGGCGTCCCCCTCGTCACCACACCCACCCCGCTCGCGGCCGGCCTGGTCGAGCGCTACGGCTGCGGCCTCGTCGTGCCCTACGGCGACCCGGCCACGGCGGCGGAGGCCGTACGGCGTCTGCGCACCGACCCGGAGATGCGTCTGCGCGCCGCCACGCGGGGCTGGGAAGCGGCCCTGACCCACCTCAACTGGGCCGACCGTGCGACCGAGTTCGTGATGTGCCTGGAAGCCTGGGTGAAGGAGGAGGCCGGGACGACGGGCGCCGATTCCGCGACCACGGTGACGGGCGGCGCGACCCGCACGGCCTGAGTCACACCGCGGGGCCCGTCACACCGCGGCAGCCGCTGCGACGCAGAACTCGTTGCCCTCCGGGTCCGCCATCACCAAGTGATGGCCGTCGACCGTCTCCCGCACGCTCGCGCCCGCACGCACCAGGCGCTCGGCCTCCACCCGTATGCGCTCCCACCGCTCCTCCGGGCCGCCATGCCCCGGCACCCGGATGTCGATGTGAAGCCGGTTCTTCGCCGTCTTCGGCTCGGGCACCTTCAGTATGGACAGACGGGGGCCGACGCCGTCCGGATCGCAGAGCCACGCGCCGTCGTCCGCGGAGTCGTCCTCGGGCAGGTCGAACTGCGCGAGCCACTCCTCGCGTGTCGCGAAGGGCGGGGGCGGCGGCTCGTCGACATACCCGAGAGCCGATTTCCAGAACGTGGCGAGGAGCTGTGCGTCCGCGCAGTCAAGCGTGAGATCGAATACGGCTGCCATACCAGGACCGTACTGCCCACCACTGACAACGGCCCCGTTGACAGTAGACGTTTGACGCAAGACCATCGGCCGCGACGAGCAGAAAGAACAGCCCTGCGGCACAGCGACCCCACGACCCCACGGTTCTCCCGTCTCCCGTCTCCCGCAGAAGGACGTGAGTGGTGCGCCTCCCCTCCCGCAAGTACGGCTCTCTGCTGGCCGCCACCCTCACGGCGGCGCTGCTGCCGGCGACCGCCCTCGGCACCCCCGCGCCGGAGTCGCACACCAGGGTCTCGGAGTCGCGCGACGCGGTGAGGCTCACCTCACCCGGCTACTCGGTCTCCGTCCGCACCGACGGTCAACTGGCCCTGACCACCCGAAGATCGGACCGCACGGTACTCACCACCGGTCCCGAAGCCCTCCGCTTCCACAGCGGCGGCACCTGGCAGCACGCCACACGGCTAACCGACTGGCGCTGGCAGGCAGGCGTGCTCACGCTGACCGCGGACACGACCCTCCCGGGCGCACACGTCGAGGCCCGTCTGACACCCGCCTCCGACCGCTACCTCCTCGACTGGGAGGTCAAGGGCGTCAAGGCCACCGGACTCGGCCTCACCTACGACCTCTCCTCCGCCGGCCACTGGTACGGACATGGCGAGACCGCCACCCCCGCCGGCGGCCCGTACACCGACCAGCCCTGGCCGCTGGACGCCGGGCGGGTCGAGCAGGAGGACTTCAGCGCGGCGTCGTACCAGATGGTCGACCCGTTCTGGTACACGGCGAGTTCGGCCGGTCTGTACGTCGACACCGGCGACACGATGGACGTGTCCCTGAACGCGGGCGGCGACGGGCTCGGCCGCTTCACGGTCGAGTCGGGGGCGACGTACAAGGCGACGGTCTTCGTGGAATCCACTCCGCGCGCCGTCTACCGCGACTACATCGGCATCGTCGGCAGGCCGCGCCAGAGCGACGCGACCTACGAGCAGTACGCCAGGCCGCTGTGGAACTCCTGGGCGCAGTTCTACACGAAGGTCGACCAGGCCAAGCTCCTGGACTACGCGACCGACCTGCATGACAACGGACTTGAGGGCCACACCGTCCAGCTGGACGACAAGTGGGAGTCGAACTACGGCAACATGACCTTCGACCCGAAGGCCTACCCGGACCCCAGAGCCATGTCCGACCGGATCCACGACCTCGGCTACGACTTCGGCCTCTGGGTCACCCTGTGGATCAACCTGGACTCCGCCAACTACCGGTACGCCGCCGACCACGACTATCTGCTGCGGGACGCCACCGACCCCGCCAAGCCCTGCACGGTCAAATGGTGGAACGGCACGGCGGGCATCGTCGACCTCGCCAACCCCGAGGCGAAGGCCTGGTACCGGAGCAACCTGCGGAAGCTGATGGACACCTACCGGGTCGACGGCCTGAAGTTCGACACCCGCTTCTTCGACGACCACTGCACCGGCCGCGACGGCAACACCCGCACCGACTACCAGCGCCTCGGCTCCGAACTCGCCGACACCTACGACCTCCAGGGCGCCGGCATCCGTGTGCACTGGGGCAGGCCCGCGCACGAGTCCGGCTTCGTCATCCGGCAGATCGACAAGGGCACCGGCTGGAACTCCCTCCGGGCGTCCGTCACCCAGAACCTCGCCCTGTCCACCATCGGCTACCCGTTCATCGAGACCGACATGATCGGCGGCTCCCTCGGCCGGCCCGCGCCGACGAAGGAGGTACTGGTGCGCTGGGCGCAGTCGGCGTCGTACATGCCGCTGATGTACGCCTCCACGTCCCCCGTGGACACGATCGACCCGACGACCGGCCAGAAGGTGGACTACGACGACGAGACCGTCGCCCTGTACCGGGAGGCGACGGCCCGCCATGAGCGGCTGGCGCCCTATGTCTGGGACCAGGTGCGCGACACGCTCAGGACCGGGGATCCGATCGTCCGCCCGCTGTTCTTCGACTTCCCTCGGGACAGGGCGGGTTACACGATCGACGACCAGTGGATGCTCGGCCCGGCGGTACTGGCGGCACCCAATCTCACCTCGTCGCCGTCACGGGACATCCACCTGCCGCCCGGCACGTGGTACGACGTCAACCGCGCTACGACGGTCAAGGGCCCGGCGACCCTCACGTCGTACCCGACCCCGCTCACCGTCACGCCCGCCTTCGTGAACCTGCGCGCCGAGGGGGCCGACGAGGCGCTGCGGGCGCTGCGCTAGCCGAGGAGGGGGAGCTTCGCGCGTACCGGCCGGATTCAGGGGCGGCCGGCACGCGCGAAGTGGGCGTTGACTATCGTTGCCCGATCATTCGATCGGTCGGGGACGGGAGGCGGGCGGAAGCGTGGCGGGGGCCGGATGGATACGGGTGCCGGTCGGGGACGACGCGGCGCGGTGGGCCACGCGAGGGAAGACCCGCAAGGTGCTCCTCGTCGTCCACAACGTGACCTCCGCGACCCGGCTGCTGGATGTGCTCCCGCTCTTCCACGACGACCTCAGGGTGCAGTTGCTGGTGACGTGCCCGGGGTCATCGGCGTTCCGGGCGGGGATCGCGGAGTTGCTGGCGGACACGGGGGTGCCCGTAGTGCCGTGGGAGCAGGCGGTCGAGACGCCGGTCGCATTGGCGGTCTCGGCGAGCTTCGGCGGTCAACTCCGGGAAGTATCCGGCATATTGACCGCATTGTCGCACGGCGTCGGATACACTAAAAGGCTGCCGACACCCGACACCCGACACCCGACGGTCGGCGGGCAGCGAGCGGGGTCGGATCCGGTCTTCGGGCTGTCACCGGAGTGGCTGCTCGACGAGGCCGGGGAGCCGGTCGTGGACGCCTTGGTGCTGTCCCATCCCGAGCAGTACGAGCGGCTGCGCACCGCATGCCCCGAGGCCGCGCCCACCGCAGTACTCGCCGGGGACCCCTGCTGGGACCGCATGCTGGCGGCCCGCCCGTACCGCGAGCGCTACCGTCGCGCCCTCGGCGTGGCCCGGGGGCAGCGGCTGCTCGTCCTCAACTCCACCTGGAACCCCGAGTCGCTGTTCGGCGACGGCGGCGGCGATGACGTTCTGCCCTCCCTGCTGCCCCGCCTGACCTCGGAGTTCCCGGCGGACGAGTACCGCCTCGCGGCCGTCCTACACCCCAACATCTGGCACGGTCACGGCCCCGGCCAGATCCGCGCCTGGCTCGACCGCGCCCGGCGTGCGGGCCTGGCCCTGATCGACCCCCTGCACGGCTGGCGGCAGGCACTCGTCGCCGCCGACGCGGTGATCGGCGACCACGGCTCGGTCACCTACTACGCCGCCGCGCTCGGCACCCCGGTACTGCTGGGCGCCACGCCGCTCGCCGGACTGGCCCCGGACGCCCCGGTGCACGCCTTCGTCCGCACGGCACCCCGCCTCACGCCCGCACTCCCCCTGCGCCCACAGATCGAGACGCTGCTCGACGGCCACCGCCCGTCGCCCGAACCGGCCGAGTTCATCAGCTCCGCCCCCGGCGAGTCGGCGACCCGGCTTCGGCGCCTCTTCTACGACCTGATCGGCATCCCCGAGCCCGACGGCCCCGCCCGCCTCGAACCGCTCCGGCTGCCGCCGTACGAGCCCGCGACACCCACCGTGCCGCTCATGGTCCTGACCCGGCTCCTGGGCTCCGGCGAGATCGCGGTCACCCGGTACCCGGGCCCGCATCCGGCGCCGTACGGCACGACCGGCGAAGCCTCGCACCTGGCCGTGCACGAGGACACCCGCGAGGTCGACCAACTCGCCCTCGCGGACGTGGTGTTCCGATACGGGGCCGCCGACGACCCGCGCTTCGTGTCCCCCGCGCACTGGACGGGCGAGGTCCTCGACCGGCATCGGCACTGTGCGCTCGCTGCGTATGTCACCGGGCCGGGGGCCTGTGTCGTCAGGAGCCGTTCCGGGGCGCTGCTGCGGCTGGAGAGCGGGCCGGGCGCGGACGCCGATGCGGCGGTGTACGCCTCGGCGCTGCATGCGTGGCTGGGAGCGGGCAAGTCGCCGGAGGAGCTCGTCGGGTCGGGGCTGACGGTGCGCACGGGTGAGCGCGCCCACCCGGTGACCGTCACTCCGGAGTGACGCACCGCTCCCGCAACTCGCGCAACCGCCGCACGTGATGGTCGGCGTTCTCCGCGCCGAGCAGGCCGATCGCCTCGTCGATCAACGGCAGCGCCGCGCGGGGCTCACCGGCGTCCAGGCGGAACGTGGCGAGGTCGGTGAGCGTGCGGGCGGTGTTGTAGGCCTCGTGGCGGCCGCGGAAGAAGTCGAGGGCACGCTGAAGGTACTCCTCCGCCGCCTGCGGACGTCCGAGCTGCCCCAGCGCGTGCCCCCGATGCCGGTCGAGCAGCGCCAGGGCGCGGGGCAGGTCGCCGTGGCCCACGTCGGCGGGGCCGATGGTGTTGTAGACGGAGTGCGCCTCCTCGAAGCAGGCGTACGCGTCGTCGAACCGCCACTGCCGCAGCCGGAGGATGCCCAGCATCTCGACCGCGGAGGCGTGACCGCGCACATGTCCGGCGGCCCGTTCGTCGCGGGCGGCGGCGCGCGCCTCGCCTTCGGCCTCATCCCAGCGACCCAACTCCATGAGGCAGTGGGCCAGCTGGAAGTGCAGGGCGCCTGCCGTGCGGGTGCCGGGGAAGTGTTCGTCGGCGATGCGTGCCGCGGTCTCCAGCGCGGGCAGGGCCACGTCGAGGTGACCCGCCTTGAGCTGAAGGGGCCACAGAGCCTGGCCGAGCAGGGCCGCCGTGTCCCAGTCGTGGAACTCCTCGGCCGTCCGCATCGCCTCGACCAGGCTCGGCGCCTCGGCCACGAGAGCGGCGACGGCCGCGCCGTGATCGGGGAAGGTGAACGACGACGGCGCCGACGGGACCCGCCAGCTCTCGGGCAGCGCCGCGCGGGCCGCCCCGACGGCCAGGTCCCGGTACCGCTCGACGACCCGGGTGACGGCCGCCGAGCAGGCCGGGATGCGGTCCGTCTCGGCTGCCAGGCGTTCGGCGTGTGCGCGCACGGAAGGGCGGTAGCGGTAGCGGCCGATGCCGGTGCGTTCGACGAGCAGCGCCTCGGCGAGGTGCTCCAGGAGCCCGGCGGCCTCCGACTCCTCGATGTCGGCCGCGCGCGCGGCCGTGGCGGCATCGAGCGCGGGCCACTGGCGGAGTCCGGCCAGGCGGAAGAGACGGGCCGCGGCAGGGGTCAGCAGGCGGTACGAGTCCTCGACGGCGGCACGCACCGGGTCGTCGCTCGCGGGCACGGCGGGGGCCTCCGGACGCTCGGGCAGGGACAGGCGGAGTGCGGCGGCGTGCAGGGCGTAGGGGATGCCGGCGCAGCGGTCGAGCACGGCGGGCAGTACGCCTCGGGAGGCGCTGACGACGGACTCGTCGGCGATGCGCTCCACCATCAGACGGGCGTCGCCCTTGCCCAGTGGACCGACCGGGACGGACTGCGCACCCAGGCCGACGAGCGGGCGCTGAGCCACCACGATGGTGAAGACCGTGGGCGCCGAGGTCAGGAGGGGTTCGATCTGTGCGAGGGACCTGACATGGTCGAGGACGAGGAGGACCCGACGGTCGGCCAGACAGCGCCGGAGCAGGTCGACACGGCCTTGCGCGTCGTGCGGAATCTCCTCATCCCGCAGCCCCAGTTGGCGCAGAAGGTTGCCGAGGGCCGCCTCGGGCCCGACATCGCGCAGGTCGACGTACAGCTGTCCGTCGGGATAGCGGGCGGTCTGCCGCCAGCCCCAGTGAAGGGCGAGCGTGCTGCTGCCCATGCCTTCCAGGCCGTGCAGGAGGGCCAGCCGCGGGCGTCCGTCGTAGGTGCGGGTCGCCTCCTTGTCCAGCTTCTTCATGGCCTTCTCGCGGTCCGTGAAGTAGCGCGGGCTCGGTGGCAGTGACGGACGCAGCAGCCCCCGGATCGCTCCGGGGACGGGCACGCTGCGGGCGAACGACAGCCAGGCGTCGGCGAGTTGGGGGTCCTCCCGCAGACGCTGGTGCACCAGACGGGCCACGTCGTCCCGCTCGCCGGGCGTGGTGGGCGCGGCCACCTCCCGCCCGGCGATCCGCCGGACCAGTCCGCCCGCGTACACCCAGGCCGACTTGCCGGCCTCGCCCAGGAATCCCGTACCGACACCGGCGAGGACCCCGCTGATCGCGCCCACCGACAGCAGATCCATCATGCCGCGCACTCCCCCGCCCGTGACTCCACACCATCCGCTGTGGATCAACCCTAGCGGCAGGCACGGGAGGTGACGCGGGGTCAGCCCCGGTTGCCGCCCTTCGGGATCCCGTACACCCGCTCCACCCGCAACCGCAGTACCAGCCTCGCGTCCCGGACCATCGCCGCCCGGAAGTCCTCCCAGTCGGGATGCTCGCCCAGGACGTCCCGGTAGAGCCGGACGAGTTCCTCGACCGTGGCGTCGTAGGGGTCCTGCGCGACCGGCGAGAGGTCGGCCGTGCCCTCGGCGACGGTGTACGCCCAGCGGTCGGGGGTCGTGACGTGGTACGACGCCCTGGGGTCGCGGCGCAGGTTGCGGGTCTTGGCGCGGTCGTCGGTGATCGAGACGCGGATGAGCCGCTCGTCGGGGTAGTAGGCGTGGCCGACGTTCGACAGCTGCGGCCGGCCGTCGCGCTTGAGGGTGACCAGCACCCCGCCGTGGCCCTCGGAGAGCAGTGCGAGCAGTGCGTTCTGGGTGGCGTCCTCAGTCATATCCGGATCAACCCTGACGAGCGGCTCACGATTCCCCTCTCCCAGCCCACCCCCGGGTCGTAGACAGTGTCTACTCGATCATGGTAGACAGTGTCTATGCCTTCTGTGCAGGAATCCGATTCAGGGCTGCGGGCCCGTCTGGTCGACGTCGGTGTGGATCTCGTGGCCCGGGAGGGCGCCCAGGCCCTCACCCTGCGGGAGATCGCCCGCCGGGCAGGTGTCTCGCACGGCGCCCCGCGCCGCTACTTCCCCACCCATCTGGAGCTGCTGTCGGCCATCGCCCGCCGCGGCTTCGAGGATCTCGCCCACCGGGCGACGGCTGCCGTCGGCGACGGTACGGCGGCTCCACGGGCGCAGCTGGCCGAGCTGGGGCGCGTCTATCTGGAGTTCGCGCTCGGCAACCGCGGCATGTACGAGCTGATGTTCCGTCACGATCTGCTGGAGAGCGGCCACTTGGGTCTGCGGGACACCAGCCTTCCCCTCTTCGGGCGGCTCCTGGACCTCGTCGGCCGGGCCCGCCCCGACGTCGACGCCCGGCTCGTCGCGGGTGCGCTGTGGGCCAACCTGCACGGGGTCGCCCAGCTGTGGGGCTGGGGAAGTCTTCAACTGGCCACGGGCGCCGACGAGTTCGTTCCTGTGCTGCGGTCCGTCCTGGACGCGCACCTCGGACTGGAGGGCGAGTGAATCCTCGGCTCACCCTCGCGAGCAGCATCGCCGGGGCCGTGCTCGTCGCGCTGGACGGGACCGTCCTCACCGTCGCCCAGCCGACCCTGCAACGCGATCTGGGCGCCTCCTTCGCCCAGGTCCAGTGGACCAGCACCGGCTATCTCATCGCGGTGGCAAGCCTGTTGGTGTTCGCCGGACGGCTCGGCGACCGCTACGGGCACCATCGGGTCTTCGGCATCGGGATGCTCGGCTTCGGAGCCGCGTCGGCGGGTGTCGCCGTGGCGCCCGGCGTCGGCTGGGTGATCGCGATGCGGGTCGTGCAGGGGGTGTTCGGGGCGCTGCTGCAACCGGCCACGCTCGGGATGCTGCGGGCCGCGTTCCCGCCCGACCGGCTGCGGACGCCGATCGCCGTGCGGACCGCCGCGATCGGGGTGGCCGCCGCTGCCGGGCCGGTCATGGGCGGTGCGCTGGTGGCGGGGCCGGGGTGGCGGGTCGTCTTCCTGCTGAACGTCGTCCCCGCCCTCGTCTTCGGTCTGCTCGCCCTCGCCGTACGGCCCCCTCGCGACGCCTCCCCCGCCCGGCTCGACCTGCCCGGCGCCCTCCTGCTCGCGGCGACCCTGGCCTGTCTGGTCCACGCCCTCGTCGCCCTGCCGGGGTGGGCCCTGACGGCCGCGACCGCCACGGTCACCGGTGTCGCCTTCGTCCGGCACGAGCGCCGTACCGCGAGCCCTCTGCTGCCGCCCGACGTCGTCGGCTCGGCGGCGGTCGGGTCGGCGCTCGGCATGCTGGTGGCCGCGTCGGCGGCGCTGTCCGGCGCGCTGTTCGTCGGCACGTTCCTGTTGCAGGACGCGCTCGGCATGGACCCCTTCCGGATGGCCCTCGTCAGTCTGCCGCTGGCGCTGCTGATGGTGCTCGCGGCGGCCTCGTGCCCGGTACTGCTGCGCCGGGCCGGTGCCCGCCGCACGACCGCGGTGGCGATGGTTCTGCTCGCGCTCGGCATCCTCGCCCTGTCCCGAGCCTCGGCCACTCCCGCCCTGTGCGCGGCGTTCACGCTGGTGGGGGCCGGGTTCGGCACGGTGATGGTGGCGGCGACCCATGCCGTCGTACGGGAGGCCGCGGTCGAGTCGGCCGGGGTGGCGGGCGGGCTGCAGCAGACCGCGATGAACGTGGGGCCCGTGCTGGGGGTGGCCGTCGCGACCGCGCTCACGGGGGCGGGCGGCGGCCCCGGGCTGCCGATGACGGCCCTCGCGGCCGTGGCGCTGGCCGGTGCGGTGCTGGGCCGCGCCCTCCCGGGACCGTATGCCGCCGCGACGGACGATCATGGGCAATCGAAGGACCGTACACGTGTTCCTGCGGGACGATGAGGTCAGAGGCCGTTCCGGCGGGGTATGCCGGAGCGCACCCTCGTCGTACGCATTCGGAGGAGAGCGATGGCACTGCTGACACAAGAGGTCGAGCCGGGTGAGGTCGGGCTGGACACGAAGGCGCTGGACCGCCTCGACCAGTACTTCGCCCACTACGTCGACGAGGGGCGGCTGCCCGGCTACCTGGTGTCCGTCGCCCGCGGTGGACGCGTCGCCCACCTCACCACGCACGGCCACCGCGACCGCGCGGCCGGGCTGCCCGTCGAGGCGGACACGCTGTGGCGGCTCTACTCCATGACCAAGCCGGTCACCTCGGTCGCCGCGCTGCTGCTGGTGGAGGAGGGAAAGCTGTCCCTCGACGACCCGGTCGGCCGCCATCTGCCCGCCTTCGCCGAGCCCCGGGTGTACGTCAGCGGATCCGGCGCCGACACGGTGACCCGTCCCGCCGACGGCCCGATAACCGTCCGGCACCTGATGACGCACACCGCCGGGCTGACGTTCGCCTTCTACCACACGCATCCCGTCGACGCCCTGTACCGCGACGCCAACCTGGAGTCGGCGGTGCTGCCGGGCTCCGACCTCGCCGAGACGGTCGGCGTGTACGCGAGCCTGCCGCTGCAGTTCGAGCCGGGCACACAGTGGAACTACTCGGTCGCCAGCAATGTCCTGGGCCGGGTCATCGAGGTCGTGTCCGGGCAGCCGCTGGACGCGTTCTTCGCCGAGCGGGTCCTCGGGCCGCTCGGGATGACCGACGCCGGGTTCCGGGTGCCCGACGAACAGGTGGGCAGGCTGGCCGAGTTGTACGGCGAGACCGAGGACGGCGGCATCGAGCCGATCCCGGGGCTCCCGCTGCGGGGCCGGCCCCGCTTCCTGTCGGGCAGTGGCGGTTTGGCGGCCTCCGCGCACGACGTCCACCGCTTCATGGAGCTGCTGCGGCGCCGCGGCGAGCTGGACGGCGTCCGTCTGCTGTCGCCGCAGACTGTGGACCTGATGACGTCCAACCAGCTCCCGGGCGGCGTCGATCTGCGCGCCTTCGGCAGCCGCCCCGCGCACGACGAGTCCGGCAACGACGGTCTCGGCTTCGGCCTCGGGGTCTCCGTGGTGATCGACCCGACCCGCACCAAGGCTCCGGCCGGACTCGGTACGTACGGCTGGAGCGGGGTGGCGACCACCACGTTCTGGGTCGACCCGAGCCGTGATCTGACGGTGCAGTTCATGACGCAGGTGCGGCCGCGGACCTCGCACACGATGTTCCAGGACCTGAAGCGGCTCGTGCACGAGGCCGTGACCGAGGACTGACGGCTGGGGCCGTGGGGCCGTCTACTGGTCCACCCGCACCGAGCGGTCAGTCACGGCGGAACTCCCCCTCTGTGATGCCGAGTTCACGGCAGGCCCGGCGGAACCGGTCGAGGCAGCGCCCCCACGGGCCGCCCGTCTCGAACTCCAGCAGCTGGGGCAGGAGCGCCGAGGAGAAGTCGGTGCTGGACTCGCGGGGCAGCAGTGAGGGGAGGTTGTCGATGGCGATCAGGTCGAGCGGGGGGTCTTCGCGCAGTCGGCGGACGGGGGCGGTCCAGTCGGTGGTGCGGTCGTAGATCGGGAGGACGTTCAGCGGGGAGCCGACGTCGACGGTGACGTCGCAGAGGGTGCGGAGCGCCCGGGCGGGGTCGTCCAGGTCCTGCTCGCGGAGGAAGGGCGGGACGGGGGTGGTGGCGAGGACGGCGTTCACCACCACGTCGTGCGCGAGGAGGGCGGGGCGGTCCAGGTCGCGGGTCTCTTCGAGGTCCCAGGGCGTCGCCTCGACCCCGGCGGTCAGCAGCGCCAGACGCGCGCCGCGGCCGCTGCGGCCCAGGGCGCCGATCACCAGCGCGGTGAACTCCCGGTCCTCCGGCGCGGGTTGGAGGAGTGCGTCCAGTTCGTCCTTCGAGGTGGGGGTGAGCGGTGCGACGAGCCTGCCCCGGTGCTGGAGGACGGCCAGGGCGGCGCCCAGGTAGCCGGCCCAGAAGCCGAAGGCGGCGAGCCGGCGGCCGCTGTCGTCCACCAGGTACTCCAGGTCGAGCAGCGCCCCTCCCCCGGCCGCGAACCGGTGGAGCAGGTCCCTGGCGCCGGGCTGCTGCTTGTAGGCGTGTCCGAAGTAGATGTGGCGGTGTGTCAGTTCGGCGGGTTCGTCGGGGAGTTCCTTCAGTCCGAGGACGACGGTGTCCGCCGGGGCCGACACCCACGAGCCGCTCGGCGCGATGCGGCAGCCGGCCGCCTCGTACTCCTCGACGGGGAAGATCCGCTGCGGGGACTCCTCGACGGTCAGTGTCACCCCGCTCTCGACCAGCCGTCGTGCGTCCGACGGCACGATCGGTGTGCGTCGCTCGGTGGAACGGACCTCGTGGCGCAGCCACAGATGGAGCTCGGTCATACGCGGTTGGCCTCCGGGCGCGGGGCGTCGGCCGCGAACCGGCCGGCGCTGAGCGGGCTGACGTCCACGAAGGGTACGCGGCCGAGGTACAGGTCGCGGACGACCTCGCCGACGGCCGGGCCCTGCAGAAAGCCGTGGCCGGAGAAGCCGGTCGCGTACAGGAACCGGGACACGGAAGTCGCCTCGCCGATCAGCGCGTTGTGGTCCGGGGTGACCTCGTACAGGCCCGCCCAGCCTCCGGTGCGGCGCAGGTCGAGCAGGGCGGGGGCGCGGTGCTCCATGGCGGCGGCCAGGCGGGGGATCCAGCGGTCGTGGGTGTCGGTGGCGAAGCCGGGCCGCTCGTCGGGGTCGGACATGCCGAGGAGGAGGACGGGGCCCTCGGCGTGGAAGTAGAGGCTGGTGGTGAAGTCGATGGTCATGGGCAGGTGCGGCGGCAGTCCGTCGACGGGTTCGGTGACCGCGATCTGGCGGCGCAGCGGCACCACGGGCAGCTCCACGCCGGCCATCGCGCCGACGGCCCGCGACCAGGCGCCGGCCGTGCAGATCACCGTGTCGGTGGTGATACGGCCGATGGTGGTGGTCACGGCGGTGATCCGGTCGCCGCGCAGTTCGATGCCGGTGACATCGGTGTGCCGTAAGATCCGCGCGCCGTACTCGCGGGCGGCGGACGCGTAGCCGTGGACGACGGCTTCGGGGGTGCAGTGGCCGTCGTCCGGGGAGAACGCGGCGGCCAGCAGGCCGTCGGTGGTGATCAGCGGGGAGAGCCGTTGCGCCTCGGCGGGGTCGATCATGCGGCTCGGTACGCCGAGGGTGTTCTGCAGGCGGACGCTCGCCTCGAAGCCGGCGACGTCCTCGGGGGTCGAGAGCAGGAAGAGATAGCCGACCCGGTGCAGGCCGATGTCGTACCCGGTCTCCTCCTCGAACCGTCCGAACGCCTCCAGACTGCGTGCCCCGAGCTGGATGTTGAGCTCGTCGGAGAACTGTGCGCGCACTCCGCCGGCCGCCTTGGCGGTGGACCCGGAGGCCAGTTCGTCGCGCTCGACGAGGAGGACGTCCCGTACGCCGGCGCGGGCGAGGTGGTAGGCGATGCTGGTGCCCATCACGCCGCCTCCGATGATGACGACGCTCGCGTGCGTGTTCACGGGCCCACCTTCCTGGCGGCCTCGACCACGGCCCATGCGGCGGCCGCGTCCTGGATGCCGAGGCCGACGCTGTTGTAGTAGACGATGTCCCCGGGTCCGGATCTCGGGAAGCTCTGCCCGGTGAGGACGGCACCGAGCCCGACCAGGTCCTCGGGGGCCAGCAGCCCCTCGCGCAGGGCGTCCACCACGGGCCCGGCGTGCTCGGCCGCGGTCACCGGGTCGTCGACGACGACGCTCGCGGCGTGCAGCAGCACATCCGCGTCCACCTCTCGGCGCCCGGGCTCGAACGACCCGACGCTGACCACCGTGGCCCCGGGCGCCAGCCACTCCCCGCGCACCACGGGTGTCGTGCTGAGCGTGCAGGCCGCGACCAGCGACGCCCCCGTGACGGCCTCCTGCGGGGTGTCGGCCGGCTGGACGGGCAGGCCCAGTTCGGCCGTGAGTTGCTCCGCGGCCCGGGTGCGATTGCGCGCGGTCGGACTCCACAGCCGCACGGACTTCACCTCGCGCACCCGGGCGACGGCCCGGGCGTGGGCGAGGGCCTGGGTGCCTGAGCCGAGGAGGGCGAGATCCGCGCTGTCGGGGGTGGCCAGGGCGTCGATCGCGACGGCGCTCGCGGCGGCCGTGCGCAGGGTGGTGATCGCGGTGCCGTCCATGACGGCGGCCAGGCGGCCCGTCACCGGGTCCAGCACGGTGATGACGGCGTGGATCGTGGGCAGGCCGGACGCCGCGTTGCCCGGGTTGACACTGCCGATCTTCGCGACGGTGCCGGTGTCCGCCGACAGCCGGGAGACGTACGCGAAGACGACGCTGTCGTCGAAGCGGCTCGGGTGCATGATCTTCCCGGGCAGGTCGGCCGCGTCGGCACCGAGCGCCGTGAATGCCGCGCGTTGCGAGGCGATCGCCGCGTCCAGGCCCAGCAGGCCCGTCACCTGGTCTCCGGAGAGGAAGAGGACGTCGTCGGTCATTCCCTCTTCCTGTCCGGACGAGCCTCGCGGCAATCAGGACAGGTGCGCGACCGCGTCCAGATGGGGCAGGTGGTGATCGAGGCGCTCCCGCTTGGTGCGCAGGTAGGTGATGTTGTTCTCGCACGGCGGGATCAGCAGCGGAACCGTCTCGGCGACCTGGATGCCGTGCCGCAGCAGCGCCTCGCTCTTGCGCGGGTTGTTGGACATCAGGCGGACGCTCTGTACGCCCAGGTCGTGCAGCATCTCGGCGGCGACGCCGTAGTCACGGGCGTCCACCGGCAGTCCGAGCGCGAGGTTGGCCTCGACGGTGTCCAGGCCCTCCGCCTGCAGGGCCATCGCGCGCAGCTTGGCGAGCAGGCCGATGCCGCGGCCCTCGTGGCCCCGCAGATAGACGACTATGCCGGAGCCCTCGGCGACGACCGCGCGCAGCGCGGAGGCGAGCTGGTCGCCGCACTCGCAGTGCTGGGAGCCGAAGGCGTCGCCGGTGAGGCACTCGGAGTGCAGCCGGGTGAGCACGTCCTCGGTGCCGATCTCGCCGTACACGAGGGCCACTTGTTCGTCGCCGCGGTCATGGTCGAGGTAACCGATCGCGCGGAATTCCCCGTACACGGTGGGCAGCGGGGCATTCACCACGCGTTCCACGCCGGAACGCTGCGTCCGCGGTGCGGACTTCTTGCCGAGGACGCCAACTTTTTCTGTCATGATTCTTCAGTTCCTAAGCAGAGACGAAAGGCCGGAAAAAGATGAGTGATGCGCAGACGCGGCCGGCGGCGCACTCGCTGGTGCCGGCGGACACCACCGAGGACGTACGGGCCCGAGGCGCGGGCGTCTCACGACAGGTCGCGGTCCTCCCCGTCGGGAGCTTCGAGCAGCACGGTCCGTTCCTTCCGCTGGCGACCGACACGCTCGTGGCCTGCGCGATCGCGCGCGAGATCGCAGCGGTGCACCCGGTGCACCTCCTTCCGCCGGTGACGATCGCCTGCTCGCACGAGCACGCGGCCTGGCCGGGGACCGTCAGCATCTCCTCGGTGACCCTTCATGCGGTGATACGGGACATAGCGGCTTCACTCCGCCGGTCGGGCGTCGACGCCCTGGTGCTGGTCAACGGGCACGGCGGAAACTACGTACTGGGCAATGTCGTTCAGGAGTCCTCCGCGTGCGGCGAGCGAATGGCGCTGTTCCCGGCCCCGGAGGACTGGGAGACCGCCCGGGAACGGGCGGGGGTGGAGACCTCGTTGCTCACCGACATGCACGCGGGGGAAATTGAGACCTCCATCCTTCTGCACACTCATCCCGAATTGATCCGACCCGGTTATGAGACTTCCGATTTCGTGGCGGACGACCGACGTCATCTCCTGACCCTCGGTATGTCCGGCTATACCGATTCGGGAGTCATAGGCCGCCCTTCGCTGGGCTGCGCGGAAAAGGGGAAGCGGCTGCTGGCGAGCCTCGCGGATTCCTTCGGCGCGTATGTGTCACTGCTGACCTCCGCGGACGATTCCGTAGCGGACACGGGAGACGCACGAAAATAGTCGCCGACCTCCGGGTCCGCCACGGTGCGGGCGGATCCGGACGCCGCGCGCAGCCCGGTGTACCAGCGGGCGACCAGGACGAGGGCGCCGGGCAGGGCGGCCACGAAGCTGAGCACGCCGTACACGACGGCGACGGCCAGCCCCATGTCGGCGCCCAGGCCCGCGGCGCCGAACGCCCAGGCGGTGACCCCCTCGCGGGGACCGAAGCCGCCGATGTTCAGGGGCAGCCCCATGGCGAGCAGGGCTAGCACGGCGAGCGGCAGCAGGGCGGCCACCGAGGCGTTGGTGCCGGCGATCCTCGCGGCGAGCACGAACATCGCGATGTGGCCGGCGAGGACGACGGCGGAGGAGACGGCGACGCCGGGCCCGTTGCGGCGGGACAGCAGTGCTTCCCGTGCCTCGTCGAGCGTGGTGCGCAGGGCCGTCGGGTTCGACCGGTCCCGGCGGGAGGGCGCCCGGTTCATGCGCACGGCGGCCACGACGGCGAGCGCGCCCACCGCCGCGAACAGCAGCACGGGGGTGAGGTCCCGGGCCTGGTTCAGCACCGGGGACGGCATGGTCAGCAGGACGACGGCACCGACGGCGGTGAGGGCGACCTGTCCGGCCGTCCGCTCCAGCACGACCGCGCGGACCCCGCGGCCCAGGTCACCGGCGCTCTGCCCGTGCCGCACCGCCCGGTGCACATCGCCGAGGACGCCGCCGGGCAGGGCCGCGTTGAGGAACAGGGCCCGGTAGTAGTCGGCGACGGCCGGCCGCAGCGGCAGCCGGATCCGCAGCCCGCGCGCCACCAACTGCCAGCGCCACGCGCTGAACACGGTGGTGACGAGCCCGACCCCGAGCGCCGCGCACAGCGCCGTCCCGTCGATCCGCCGCAGCCCGTCGAGAAACACACCGGTACCGAGCCGCCAGAACAGCGCCACGAGGATGGCGACACCGACGGCCGTGCCCAGGTGGGTGCGGACGGCGGGGGTGTTGAGGCGGGACAGGACGGTACGCGGGCGGGTGCGGGGCGACTTGGCGGCCGCTTCCGGGCGGGGCTCGGAGACGATGACGTCGATACGGGAGGGCCCGGTCAGGCCCGCACGTATGCCGTGCGGCTCGGTGACCGGGCGTTCGGCGCGTGCCCTCGTGACCGTCTCCACGCTCATGACGCTCCGCCCGTCGGACGGCACAGTGCCAGCAGGTCGCTGTGGTGGACGACGGCGGTCAGTTCGCCCGCCTCGCAGGCGGCGAGACGGTCGCGCAGATAGCGGTCGGCGCGCTCGCGCAGTTCGGGGCGCTGCTCGACCGCCGCGCCGACCCAGCCGCGCAGCCACTGGGCGGTGAGCGCCGATTCGGCGGGGCCGAGCCGCCAGGGGCTCGGGTGTATCTGGACGGTCGCGCCGTGCTCGGAGAAGGCCTCGGCCGCGGCGTTGACCGCGTCCGGGCCGAGCAGTCCCGAGCGCCGCTGGTGGGCGTTGAACGCCTCGGCGATCTCCGCGTCCAGCGGGTCGGACGGGGTGAGTTCGACGCGCCCCGCGACGGAGAGCGTCAGCAGCGCCGGGCAGCCCGCGCCCGCGCAGGCGGCGGCGAGGGTGTCGATCTCCTCGCGGGTGAGGACGTCCAGCAGTGCGGAGGCCGTCACCAGCGAGGCGCCCTTGAGGCCGTCCGGGGTGAGGCGGCCGACGTCGCCGCGGCGCGTCTCGACCGTGACGCGGCTGCCGTCGGCGCCGGAGCGCGGGGAGGCCACCGCGGCGAAGTGCAGCAGGTACGGGTCGCGGTCGTGCAGGACCCAGTGCTGGGCGCCGTCCAGATGGGGCGCGAGCCAGCGGCCCATGGAGCCGGTGCCGCAGCCCAGGTCGTGGATGACGACTCCGCCGGTTCGTCCCGGCAGGTTGGCGAACCGGATCCGCAGTGGGTCGAGCAACTCGTGCGCGCGGGCGCTCGCATCGGCGCCTTCGCGCAGCTCCAGCCACTCGGGGGCGTACCGGGGCGGGTCGTCCGGCCCGGCGTCGCGCAGCCGTACGGTGGCCCGCTCGCCGGGGCGGAACACGGGCCCGGCGCCGAGGATCACGACGTCGTCGTCGGACGCCGCCGGTATGGACGCACCGCTCATGTTGCCCCCTGCCGAAACGATCCCGCGCTGCGCCGAGGGGTCCTCGGCGGCGGCCTCCCGGGGGCCCGGCTGGGCCGGAATCGTGTCCCCGCCCTGTGTCGTTGCCGTCTTCCTCATGCCGCCCTCCGGGGTTCGTTCGGCAGTCGGCCCAGTACCGTGGCCAGGCTGCGGGCCGTGCCGGCCCAGCCGTTCAGGGCGGCCCGGCGTCCCCGGGCCGCCGCCTTCAGTCGGCGTCGTACGTCCGCCTCGCCGAACCAGCCGCGCAGTTCGACGGCGATCGCGGCGGGGTTCTCCGGCGGGACGAGGATGCCGGGGACACCGCCGTCGGGGGCTCGGCCGACCGCCTCCGGGACACCGCCGACGTCCGTCGCGAGCACCGGGATGCCGCGTGCGAGCGCTTCGGTCACCGCCATGCCGTACGTCTCGGCGTAGGAGGTGAGCACCATCAGGTCGGCGGTGTTGTAGCTGGCGTCGAGTTCGGCGCCGGACTGCGGGCCCGCCAGGACCAGCCGGTCCTCAAGGCCGTGCCGCGCGATCAGCGACCGCAGCCCGGCCACGTACTCGGGGTCGTGGTTCAGCCCGCCCACACAGACACAGCTCCACGGCAGGTCGGCCACCGCGGCCAGCGCCTCCACCAGCCGGTGCTGCCCCTTGCGCGGCGTCACCGAGGCCACGCACAGCAGCCGCGACACGCCGTCGGTGCCGGACGCGAGGGGCGCGATGTCGGCGCCGGGGGCGGCGACATGGACCCGGTCGGGGGCGAGGCCGTGGTGGGCGACGAGACGGCGGACCGCCCAGTCGCTGGTGGCGATGACCGCGGGGACGGCGCGCAGCACGGTGCGTTCGCTCGCGTCCAGCTCCGCGGCGAGGGCGGGGTCCAGGCCCGTCTCGTCGCCGAGCGGCAGATGGACGAGGACCGCGAGGCTCAGCCGTTCCGCCTCCGGGACGATGATCTCGGGGACGCCGCAGGCGACCATCCCGTCCAGCAGGACGACGGTGCCGTCCGGGAACTCCCGCAGCGTGCGGGCGAGTTCCGCACGGGCCGCCGCGCCGGGGCGGGGCCAGCTGCCGTCCACCGCGTGCTTGTGCACCTGCCAGCCGAAGCCGGGCAGATCCAGACTCACCCGCCGGTCATAGGCGTTGCCGCCGCTGGGCGCGGTCTGGTCGTCGACGCCGCCCGGCATGACGAAGTGCACGGAGCGCAGGGACATGGGGATGATCTCGGCGTTCTTCAGGACGGAGTTCTGCACCGGCACATAGCCGAGCTTGACCTTGTCCGTGGTCGTCCGCTCCGGCTCGGCCGGCTTCTCCAGCGTCACGTCGGTCACAGGGCACGCTCATAACTCGCCCAGGCGACATGCGACTCGTGCAGGGTGACGGTGAGACCGGCGAGGCCCCTGGCGCCCTCGCCGAGGGCGCCCTTCTCGATCCGCTCGGCGAGCCGGTCGGCGATGACCTTGGCGAGGAACTCGGTGGAGGTGTTGACGCCGGCGAAGTCGGGTTCGTTGTCGAGGTTTCTGTAGTTCAGCTCCGCGACGACGGCACCCAGTTCCTGCGTGGCCAGTCCGATGTCGACGACGATGTTGTCGTCGTCCAGCTGCTCGCGCCGGAACGTGGCGTCCACCAGGAACGTCGCTCCATGCAGGCGCTGCGCGGGTCCGAAGACCTCGCCGCGAAAGCTGTGGGCGATCATGATGTGATCGCGGACGGTGATGCTGAACAACGGACACCCTCCAGGTGCGGTGCGTTCCTCATCCCCGCTGATCGTTGCCGGGGATGTCGAGTAGTACGGCTCTTCGCTTCCCGTTGTTCAGCGGTCTCTCACTCTTTTCTCAGGTCAGGCGCTCTTGTCGTCCCGGAATGAGCGAGTGCGTCAGGGCGTGTCCGCGTACCGGACTCGGTGGCACAGCGCCGGGATCTGCCCGGAGGCCAGCTTCGGCAGCACATCCGGAAGCTCCTCGAAGGCGCTCTCCCCCGTGATGAGCGCGTCGAGCGCCGGGTCGGCGAGCAGGTCCAGGGAGAGCGCGAGCCGGTCGGCGTAGGTGCGGCTGCCGCTGCGGGCCGGGGAGACGGTGCCGACCTGGCTGCTGCGTACGACGAGCCGCCGGGAGTGGAAGGCCTCGCCGAGCGGCAGGCCGATCCGTCGGTCGCCGTACCAGCTCAGTTCCAGGACCGTGCCCTCGGGCCTGAGCAGTTCGAGCGCGCGGGCGAGGCCCTGTTCGGTGGCGCTGGCGTGGACGACCAGGTCGCAGTCGCCGAGTGCGTCCTCGGGGGCGGCGAACGCGATACCGAGGGCCTCGGCGACCTCGGCCCGGCCGGGATCGGCGTCGACCAACTGCAGCCGTACGCCCGGGAAGCGGGCCAGCAGGGCGGCCACCGAGCAGCCGACCATACCGCCGCCCACCACCGCGATCCGGTCGCCGACCAGGGGTGCGGCGTCCCAGAGGGCGTTGACCGCGGTCTCGACGGTGCCGGCCAGGACGGCGCGTTCGGCGGGCACCGTGTCGGGTACGACGGTGACCGCGCTCGCGGGGACGACGTAGCGGGTCTGGTGCGGATACAGACAGAACACCGTACGGCCGACGAGCGAGGCGGGACCCTCCTCGACTGTCCCGACGCTCAGATAGCCATACTTCACCGGGGCGGGGAACTCGCCCTCCTGGAACGGCGCGCGCATGGCCGCGTACTGGCTCTCCGGGACGCCGCCACGGAACACGAGTGTCTCGGTGCCCCTGCTGACTCCGGAGTACAGCGACCGCACGACGACATCGCCCTCGGCCGGCTCCGGGAGGGTGACCTCGCGGAGTTCTCCTTCGCCCGGGGAGTTGAGCCAGAACGCGCGTGCGGTGCGGTTCATCGGAATCCTCCTGAACGATCGTGAAGCCGTGCACGTACGGAGGAGTGCACAGGTCGCGCACAGTACGCGGCCTTGATCGACTCTGTCATCTGGCCCGGAGGATGTGCGGTGGCCCTGAACAACACTTACGACGCAAGGCTGGTCCAGCAGGAGACCGCTGTGGGAGCGGGCGTGCAGATCCTGTTGCTGGCCCTGCTCGGATCGGCGATCGGCCTGGGGCCGGCGGGCTGGCTCACCGGCCTCGTCTTCGCGATCGCCACGTGGGCGCTGCTCTCGCTGGCCCTGCACCGTTCGCGGCTGCGCTCCTTCGGGCCGGCGAACCGGGTCACGCTCGGGCGGGCGACGCTGGTGGGCGGCGTGACGGCGCTGGTGGCGGACTCCTTCTTCCAGAGCTCGCCGCCCGTCACGCTGTTCGTCGGACTGACGGCGGTCGCGCTGATACTCGACGGCGTGGACGGCAAGGTGGCCCGTCGTACGGGCACGTCGACGGCCCTGGGCGCGCGCTTCGACATGGAGGTCGACGCGTTCCTGATCCTGGTGCTCAGCCTTTATGTCTCCATGTCGCTGGGGCCCTGGGTGCTTCTCATCGGCACCATGCGTTACGCCTTCGTCGCCGCCGCCCGTGTCTGGCCCTGGCTGAACGCCCCGCTTCCGCCCAGCACGGCCCGTAAGACGGTCGCCGCCATGCAGGGCGTGTTCCTGCTGCTGGCCGCCTCCGGGTACCTTCCGCACGCTGCGACGTTCGTGGTCACGGCGACGGCTCTGGCCGCGCTGGTCTGGTCGTTCGGCCGGGACGTCATGTGGCTGTACCGGACGTCGCGGATGCCGGAGGCTTCGGTGGTGGAGGTTCGGGAGCTGGTTGCTTCCTGAGCGGGGGTGGTGGTTGCGGGGGATGCCTGCGGCGGTCTGCTCGTGTTCGGTGGGGGCGTGCGTAGCGCCTGAGGGTGCGTTGTGGGTCGGGGCCGTGCGCGACTGCTGCGCCGCCCTTATCTGCGCGGCAGAACCCCGATCGCCGCCAGTGGTACGGCCGCCAGCACCAGCCAGGGGACGGCGGCGGGGAGGTCCGTGTCCAGGAGGGTGCCGGTTGCTGAGGTGCCGATCAGGACTATCAGGCCGGAGACCGAGGACAGGGCCCCGGTGTAGAGGCCGAGTCGGCCCTCCTCGGCCAGGTCGGGGACCCAGGCTCGGGCGACCGGTGCCACGAGCATCTGGCCCAGGGTGAGCAGGACCACGAAGGCGGCCGCGGGCAACAGGGCTGCCGTGCCGGTCCAGTCGGCGGGGCGGGCCGCGGCCACGGCTGCGAAACCCGCCGCGATCAGGCTGAGTCCGGCGACCATGGACCGGCGCAGGGTGAGTCGCTCCCCTACCCAGCGGGTGACGGGCAACTGGGCGACTGTCACCAGGAGTGAGGACAGGGCGAACAGCCAGGCCAGTGCGGTCTGGGAGCCGGTGGCTCGCTCCACCTCGTCGGGGAGGGCGAGGTAGAGCTGGTTGTAGGCGAGCAGATAGGCGCCGTAGGCACTGCAGAGGGCGAGGAAGCGGCGGTTGCGCAGCAGCTTGCCCATGCCGCCGCGGAATCGGACGCCTCCTCGGCCGGGTATGTGTTGGGGCAGCAGCCATGCGTGCCCGGCGAGGACGAGTACGAAGATGGCGGCGCCGGCCAGGCAGACCGTGCGGAAGTCCATCGAGAGCAGGAGTGCGCCGAGGAGCGGTCCGACGAATGCGCCCGCCTGCCCTGCCACCGTCAGCAGCGCGAGGACGCGGGTGCGGGAGCCGGCGCCCGACTCCTCCCAGAGGACCGCCTGTCTGGCCACCTCGGACTCCACTGCGGGCGAGAACAGTGCGGCGGCGAAGCCGATCAGCAGCACCGCCCCGATCACCGCCCAGGTCGCTTTCGCATATCCCAGCCATGCGAAGCCGGCGATCCGCAGTACGCAGCCTGTGAGCACGACCGGTCGTATGCCGTACCGGTCGGACAGCGCGCCGCCCACGACGAACAGGCCCTGCTGGCTGAAGGTGCGCAGCCCCAGTACGAAGCCGACCAGCCAGCCCGCCATTCCCACGGCCTGTCCCAGGTGCTCGGCGAGGAAGGGCAGCACGGCGAAGAAGCCGATGTTGAAGGCGAGTTGGGTGAGGATGAGGAGGCGGAGCAGGGGGGAGAGGCGGGGGCGGTCGGCGGGCGCCTTGCGGAAGCCGAGTGACGGTGCGGTCATCGCGATGCCACCAGCTTGCTTGTGTGTGGGGGCTGTTCGGGTATGGGCTCGGCGCCGGTTCGGCGACGCCTCCCACGGCCCGCTCCGCCTGCCGCCGTCACCGCCAGTGCTCCCAGGAGGGCGAGTACGGCGGCCGGGGCGAGGACTGCCCAGGGGGCGCGTTCGGCGTAGGGCTGGTTCTCGGCCAGGAGCAGGCCCCACTCCGGGGAGGGTGGCTGGGCGCCCAGGCCGAGGAAGGCCAGGGAGGCGAGGGCCAGGGCGATGCCGGGGAGGCGGAGCAGGGCGTGGCGGGTGACGGGTGGCAGTACCGCGGGCAGCAGTTCGTGGCGCAGGAGGTACCAGGGGCCGGCGCCCAGGGCTCGGGTCGCGGTCAGGTGGAGGGCGGCGCGTTCCTGGCGTAGCAGCGCGGAGGTGTGGGCGGCCAGCGGTGTCCAGGCGACGGTGGCCACGGCGAGCGCGGGTGTGGTGGTTCCGCTGCCGACGACCGCGGTGACGAGCAGGGCGACGAGGACCGGCGGCAGCGCGGTGACCGTGTCCACGAGCGGGCCGGACAGGCGGGGCAGCAGGCCGAGCGCGACGCCGGTGAGCAGGGTGGCGGCGGTGATGGCGAGGGCGAGGAGCAGGGTGTCCAGGGCGCCGTGCGCCACGCGGGCGAGCATGTCCCTGCCGAGGGCGTCGGTGCCGAAGGGATGCTGCAGGGAGGGGGCGGCGAGTCGCTCGGCGGTGTCGAGGGCCAGCGGGTCGCGGGGGAGGCCGAAGGCGATGACGGTGGTCAGCAGGCTGCCGTAGGCGAGGGGCAGGAGCCTGTGTGCGGGGGCCGGACGGCGGTGCAGTGTCGGCAGTGCGCCGTCCCGCAGGGCCGGGCCGATCAGCAGGCGGGTGAGGAGGTGGGCCAGTGCGGCGGCGGCTGCGGCGAGCAGGACGAGGGCGAGGGTGCCGGCCTGGAGGACAGGCAGGTCCTGGGCGAGGGCGGCCTGGAGGGTGGTGCGGCCGAGGCCGGGTATGTCGTAGATCTGCTCGACGGTGACCGCTGCGCCGGTCAGTCCTACGACGAACAGGCCGGTGTTGGGGAGCAGGCCGGGCAGGCTGCGGCGCAGGGCCTGGCGGGCGACCGTGCGGCCGGGCAGTCCGCGCGCGGTGGCGGCGAGCGCCCAGGGCTCGGCGAAGGCGCCGGGGAGCAGGTCGTCCAGGAGGCGGCCCAGGACGGCGCCGGCGGGCAGGCCGAGGGCGAGGGCGGGCAGGATCGTCCACTGGAAGCCGTACCAGCCGAGGGCCGGAAGCCAGCCCAACTGCACACCTACGACGGTGGCGAGCACGGACGCGGTGAGGAATTCGGGCAGTGCGGCGAGTACGGCGGAGCCGGTGCCTCCCGCGCGCCGTCCGTCGAGTCGCCGCCGCGCGCCGAGCCACAGGGTGCGGGCGCAGATCAGCGCGGCGGTGAGGGCGGCTACCGCCAGGGCCACCGCCATCAGCAGCAGGGACACGCCGAGCGCCTGGAGCACGGCGGGCGTGACCTCGCTGCCGGATATCCAGGACCGTCCGGCGTCCCCGCGCCACAGGCCGCCCAGCCAGTCGCCGAGGAGGTGGAACGGGCCGCGGTCCAGGCCGAGTTGGGCGCGGATGTCCGCCAGCACCTCGGGGGTCGGGTCGCGGTCCGCCGAGCGGGCCTTGAGGACGGTGAGCGCCGGGTCGGTGTGCGAGAGCCAGGGCAGCACGCCGATGGCACACACCAGGGCGGCCGCGATCCCCGCACGCCACAGCAGCGTGACTGCCTGCCGCCGCACGGGTCAGCGCCGCGTGCCGACACCGACGAGGGTGCGCTCGTACGGGTCGAGGAGCGCGCCCCGGATGTGGGTGCCGACGCCGGTGATGATGCGCTGGTGGACCAGCGGTACGACGGCGTCCGTGCCGAGGATGCGGGCCTCGGCTGCCATCGCCGTGTCCTGCCGCTCGGCGGTGTCGGCGGTGCCCTCGGCCTTGGCGACGGCCCGGTCGACGTCCTTGTCGCAGAGCCGGGCGATGTTGTAGCCGCCGTCGCAGGTGTAGTCGCTCGCGAGGACGGAGACGGGGTCGCCGGTGTCGACGAGGGTGTTGCGGGCGAGGACGAACGCGTCGAACTTGCCGGCCAGCGCGTCGCTCTCCAGCCGCGAGTACTCGCGCACCTCCAGCGTGACGTCGAACCCGGCCTTCTCCAGCTGCTGTTTCAGCACCTGGGCGACCTCGGGGAGTTCGGGCCGGTTGTCGTACGTGGCGAGCGTGAACCGTGCCCCGTCGGCCTTGGCCGCCTTCGCGCGCCCGACCGGCTCGGTCCGCTTGCCTGCGGCCCAGGTGACGGCGGGCCCGTAGATACCTGTGCCGGCGTCGGCGTATCCCTCGTAGACGCCCTTGGCGAGCGCGGAGGTGTCGACGGACTGCCGGGCGGTGGCCCGCAGCGCGGCGTCCTTGAAGGGGCCCTTCCGGGTGTTGAGGAGCAGGCTCGTGGTGCGGGTCGTGGCGGTCGCCTTGCGGGTGGCCTTGTCGAGGGTGGCGGCCTGGGAGACGGGGACGGCCTCGGCGAGGTCGACCTGGTCGGTGCGCAGGGCGCTGGCGCGGGCGGTGCCGTCGGCGACGAACTTGACGTCGATGCCGGGGGCCTGGGCGCGCCCGCCCCAGTAGTCGTCGTAGCGGTCGAGGGTGGCGGCGGTCGTGCCCATCACCTTGGTCAGCTCGAAGGGCCCGGTGGCGGTGCCGACCGGGTCCACCTCGCCCTGCTTGCTGTACGCCTTGTCGGCGAGCACGGCGAGGGAGGGGCTCGACAGACGCAGCGGCAGGATGGGGTCGGGGGACCCGGTGGTGATCCGTACGCCGGTGCCGCCGTCGGCCTTCGCCGTGAGGGTGACACCGACGAGGGCGGCCGGGACGGGCTTGGCCTGTGTGGCGTGGGTGAGGGCGGCGGCGACCGCGGCCGGGGTGACGGTGGAGCCGTCCTGGAAGGTGGCCTCGCGCAGGGTGAACAGCCAGGTGCGGTCGTTCTCCTGGCGCCACGAGGAGGCGAGGGCGGGTGCGGCGGCGCCGTTGGCGTCCAGTGCGGTCAGGCCCTCGGTGACACCGAGGCGGCTGAGGATGGTGGAGTCGGCGCCGTACGGCGAGAGGTTCTCGGCGGGCGGGAAGGCGAGGGCGACCCGGAGGCGGGATCCGGCGTCGGCGCCCTCGGCGGAGTCGGTGCCGCCACCGGAGGCGAAGCAGCCGGCGAGGAGGGGGGCCAGCGCGAGGGCGGCGAGGAACGGGCGGGTTCGGCGTCGCACGGTGGTCTATCGCTCCATCGGTATCTCGAAGTGGACGACGCCGTTGCCGCCGCCCGTGTCCTCACGTTCGTCGTGCACGACCTTGCCGAGCGAGCGCCAGAAGCCCTCGGCGCCCGGCACCTTCGGGTCGGTGTGCAGATATACGGCGCGGTAGCCGCCGTCCGCGGCCGCGAAGGCGAGCAGGTCCGCGACGAGCCGCCGGGCCAGACCGCGCCTGCGGTGCTCGGCGCGGACATAGACGCGGCGCAGCTGCGCGGTCTCGCCGGAGGGATAGCGCTCGGCGAGGTCGCGCGGGTTCGGCGGGTGGGCCGGGCCGCGGGAGTCCAGGGCGGCGGTGGCCACGACAGCGTTGTCGCGCGGGTCGAGCGCGACGAGGAGGGTGTGGCGGGGCGGGGCGAGGTAGGCGGCGGCCGGGTCGATGATGTCCGCATGCCAGCGGGGCACATAGCCGGTGCCGAAGTCGTGGTAGACGGTGTCGAGCATCAGGGCTCGCGCACCGTCGAGGTCGTCCGGGCTCGCCGCCCTGATGCTGTAGTCGCGCACTTGCACATCATATGCATTAAGCAAAAGGGGTGATCACCACAGCCCCCTTGATCCTCACAACCCCCTTACGGCCCAAGCGATTTGACAGCGATCATGAGCCGCGGTCAACCTGGCCACATGACATCCATTTTCAACAAGGGTACCCTGGTCCCGAAGGCGGTTCGCTGATGCGTATCGCCTTCGTCGGCAAGGGCGGCAGCGGCAAGACGACGCTGTCGGCGCTCTTCTCCCGCCACCTGGCCCGCTCCGGCGCCCCCGTGCTGGCCATCGACGGCGACATCAACCAGCACCTCGCCGAGGCGCTCGGCCATGACGGGGAGCCACTGGACGCCCCGCCCCTCGGCGCCCATGTGCGGGACATCAAGGAGTTCCTGCGCGGCACCAACCCGCGCATCCCCTCCGCCGACGCCATGATGAAGACCACCCCGCCCGGCCGCGGCTCCCGTCTCCTGACCCTCCTCGGCGACGACGAACTGCACACGCGACACGTCCGGCGCGTGGGCGAGGTGCCCCTGATGGTGACCGGCGAGTTCGACGAGAGCGACCTCGGAGTGGCCTGCTACCACTCCAAGCTCGGCGGCGTGGAGCTCTACCTGAGCCACCTGGTCGACGGCCCCGGCGAGTACGTCGTGGTCGACATGACGGCAGGCGCGGACGCCTTCGCGTCGGGCCTGTTCACCCGCTTCGACATGACCTTCCTGGTGGCCGAGCCGACCCGGAAGGGCGTCTCGGTCTACCGCCAGTACCGGGACCACGCCCGCGAGTTCGGCATCCGCATCGCCGTCATCGGCAATAAGGTGACGGGCGAGGACGACCTGCTCTTCCTCAAGGAGGAGGTGGGCGACGACCTCCTCACCCACCTGCACCACTCCTCCTGGATCCGCGCGGCCGAACAGGGCCGGGGACAGGGCGAGTTGGAATCCGAGAACGTCCACGCCCTGAACATCCTGCGCGAGACGGTCGACGGACTGCCGAAGGACTGGGCCACCATGCACGCCCACGCCGTCGAGTTCCATCTGCGCAACGCCCACGCCTGGGCGGACGACCGCACGGGCGGCGACCTGGCCGCCCAGGTCGACCCGGACTTCGTACCGGGCCCCGCGGCACTGGCCTGACCTCCCCCCTCTCCCCTACGCCCCCCCGATCCCTGGACAGGAAGCCCCGCATGTCTCTCGACGTCTCCCCGAAGCTCCTCGCCGAGGCCGAACACGGTGACATCCGCGAGGAGGACTTCGTGGACACGGTCCGCACCTCGCTGCCGTACGCCTACGACCTCATCGCCTCCCTCGCGACCGAACTGCGCGGGGGCACTGCCGAGTTCACCGACAACCAGACCCCTCCCCCGTCGGAGCAGGAACGCGGCCAGCTCCTGCGCGCCCTGGCCAGCGACGCCATCCGGGGCAGCCTGGAGCAGCACTTCGGCGTGACCCTCGCCTTCCAGAACTGCCACCGGGTGGCGGCGTTCCGGCCGGAGGCGCGGGGTGGGGAGACGTATGGGCGGTTCACTTCTGTGCGGTCGCAGGTGTTGAACCAGTCGCCGGAGTTCCGGGACTGCTGAACTGACGCATCCCCATGCATGGCCGGTCTACTCGACGCCGGTCGCGTCGAGTAGACGAATCAGGTCCTCGCGGCCGTAGCCGAGCAGTGCGGCACGATGAACGGCCATCAGGAGCAGGTGGGCCACGATCTTCGCTCCGTATCCGTCCTTTCCGTCGCCGAACCACTCGTCGGGCTTCTCGATGCCGAGGCTGTTCATCACCAGTCCGTGCTGCCGGCGGATCTCGGCGACGGTATCGGCCACGGCCTCCAGGAGCGTCCTTCCTGGACGCTCGCACTGCAGGGCAAAGGAGCCCCAGTCGACGGGAGTACAGCCGTTCGGCGGGTTCTGACGCAGGCTCGCGTACCGCTCATCGTCAAAGCCTCCGTGACCGAACCAGTCGTCCACCAGCGCGAATCGGTGGTACCCCGGCGGCACGGAGGGTGGCGGAGGCGTGTAGTCCCAACCAGCGTCTTCGTACAGGCGCCGCTTGACCTCTTCCTCGTCGGTGTCCGTCACCGTGAAGCCGGTATCGGTGTTGCGGCCGGTGGTCGTGCCATCGGGGTTGCGGTGGAAGGACAGGCTCATGTGCACCTCGTCGTCTGCGCGGGGCGGTGACCATCAACGGTGGTTCCCCGGAAGACCGTAGGCACCGGGGAACCACAACCCACGACAGGTGAGAGACGTGTCATCCCTACGCGTGACGATCTCGCCTGGACGGCACCGTTCGACGCGGCCCCTCGCCCGTCAGCACACCGGCTGATCCTCGACAGTCGGGATGTCGACCACAGCCACCTCGATTCCGTGAGCGCGCAGTGCCCGAGCGGCCTGCAAGAGGGACATCTGCGCGAACGTGAAGAGGTTCTGCGTCGTCAGCGGCTTCCCGCTCTTCAGGGAGATCGCGTACACGACCTTGGTCGGAACGAAGTCGTCGCCGATGGAGTGAACGGGGTTCTCCTCGCGCACGCGTCGGACGAACTCGGCTCTCGCCTCGCTGTCGAACCGCAGGGCGTCGGCCGACACCCGCCCCTGGGCGAAGAGGTGGCTGAGCGGTGCCGAGGACTCGGCGCGCTTCACATGGACAAGAGTGCCGTCCGCAGCCACGAGATCCGCGGCCTCGATCCCGTAGGGATGCTGCGCGGTTCGGATGAGCTTGCGGTCCAGGCAGGCGTAACCGTGCTTGCGCGCCTCCTCGTTGTAGTGCTTCTCCTCCTTGAATTCGGAGGTCCAGTTGAAGAGCGTGATTCCCGCCGGTGCCGCCAGGAGGGACTCGACCTCGCTCCGTACGCCGTCCAGGTACTGGTCGCCGATCTCGAACCATCGGCCCTCGTGGTGGAAGTATCGACTGGAGCCGAGGGGAATCTCGGCCGCGAGCCACTTGTGGGCCTTCACCTGGCTGCTGATCGGGGATCTTCCCTGGTCGTCGTTGTGCATCTGTATGTACCCGTCCGTCAGCGCAGGGAGTCGCTTCCCGGACGGCACGTCCTCCAACAGATCGAGCACGTCGCTGAGTTCGAGCGAGGGGAACAACTCTCGGTGACCGCCGACCTTCACTCGGTACGACGAGGCGCCGTCCTCCTGATCCAGACAGGCCGCTGGCACCGCGAGTGCGAGGCTCCCGGCATCCGGCCCCGCGCCGAGGAGGTCGTCCAGCTTCTCCTCCAACGTCGCGCGTCGCGGGTCACCGGTCTTGAGCGGACGCACCCGGGCGATGGCCTCGAAGTCCGGCGCCGGAGACTTCCGCGAGAGGATGCCCTGGATCCCCCGGAGGTCCTGGAGGAGGTCTTCGGGCTCTGATCCCAGATGGATCTTCAACGAGTCGTTACCGGCGATCTGGACCGTCCGCCGACTCGCTCGGCTGATGGTCAGCTCGGTCTCCCCGATGATCCCGACCAGGCGACTGACCACCTCGCCGTACTCCTCGATGGGGAAGGCACGGATGTGCTGTCCCTGCGCGGCCGAGCTCCGGTCGGTGCGCCCCCGGGCGTCCATGAGGCTGTGAGTGACCTGGCGGATGGCGTCGGGCTGCGCGGCTCGTAGGACGAAGTTGAATCCGAATCCCGGGGAGATGCGGGCCTGTTCGAGGAGCAGCTGCCCCATGCCGAAGGTGAGCGCGAAGACCTCTCCGTCAACGGGGAGGAGGAGAGCGCAGGCCGACGTGCGGTTCTCCACCTGGGGCTTACGCCCGGTCAGGGCGTCAACGGCGGCGGTCCAGTCGGGCGGGCGGTGACGGCCGATGACGCCGTGGCAAAGGAGACCGGGCGCACCTCCGGTCGCGACCTCCTCCACCACGAAACCGTGGTCGCGCTCGTATCTGAGATTGAGGGCGGCCCGGAGATCGGCGGACGTGGTCCCCGTGTCCTGCAGGAGGTAGAGGGTGCTACGGCGGGTGCGGACGGCGCCGGCTGTGGGCTGGGCGATGTTCTGTATGAGCGTCACGGTGGTGATTGCCTTCCTGTTTCTTGAGGCGTCCGCCTGGTTGTTGTGAGTGCCGGCGCCTCCGGGCGCGAGCACCGGAGCGATCGCGGCATGAGGCAGCGGCGCACCGATTGCGGCCGAAGCCCCAATCGGAAGCAACTCCAGAGAAGCATGTCCATGAAAGCATCGTCAAACACATTGACAGATTTGACGACCGTTGTAGGGTGTTTACTGTTCACTACCGAGAGGCCAAGGACCCGCCATGCGCCAGCCATCCGCCCAGGTGACAGCCGCCGAGATCTCCCGCATCGCGGGGGTCACGCGCGCCACCGTCAGCAACTGGCGCCGTCGGCACGTCGACTTCCCGGCCCCGTCCGGCGGCACGGAGAGCAGCCCGCTGTACGACTTGGAGACGGTTCGCGCTTGGCTCGCCTCACGCGGTCAGGCATCCGCGGCCAACCCGAGAGAGGAACTGCGCACGACCCTGCGCCTTCACGCACAGGGCAGCGAGGGTGGCGGCGTGGCGACACTGCTCCCTTTGGTGCCGGCCGCAGCCCGCCGCACGACGGATGAGCTGACGGAACTGATGGAGCTGACGGACGCGGACCTTATCGCCCGTGCGGACAGGGCAGCGGCGGACCTCTCGGACACGGTCCCGGGCGCGGAGGCCGTGCACTTCACGGCTGCCGATGTCCCCGCGCTGCGTGCTCTGCTTCTCTGTGTACGCGACGAGGGCGGGCAGGCCGCGCTCGGCGTGCTCGCGGAGCGCGAACTTGAGGACAGCGCGGCCAGTGGCACCTATCAGACGCCGGCGCCTCTGGCCGACATCATGGCGCGCCTCGTCCCTGGTGGCCCGGCAGCCGTCTTCGACCCGGCCTGCGGAAGCGGCACCCTGCTGGCGGCTGCCGCCCGGCTCGGGGCGGGTGAGCTGTATGGCCAGGACACTCTGCCCGTGCAGGCCCAGCGCAGCGCTGTGAGCCTGATGCTGACAGCGCCGGACGCGGCGGTCAGCATCCGCACGGGCGACAGCCTGCGGGCCGATGCCTTCTCCGGCCTGACCGTCGATGCTGTGCTGTGCAACCCGCCGTACGGTGACCGCGACTGGGGCCACGACGAATTGGCTTACGACCCGAGGTGGGCGTACGGCGTCCCGGCCCGGGCCGAGTCGGAGCTGGCCTGGGTCCAGCACGCGCTTGCCCACCTTGCTCCCGGCGGTTACGCGGTGCTGGTCCTCCCGCCCGCGACCGCGTCGCGCGCGTCGGGGCGGCGTGTGCGCGCCGAGCTGGTGCGGAGCGGGGCACTGCGTGCGGTGGTCGCGCTGCCTGTGGGTGCGTCGGCGCCGCTGCACATCGGGCTTCAGATCTGGGTGCTGCAACGGCCTGAACCGGGTGGGGCGGAGCGGAAGTCGGTTCTGTTCCTCGATACGACGGAGACAGCGACGGCGCCGGCGACAGGGCGAAGCGGACCGGCTCAGTCCCGTACGCGGGGTGGAGGACGTGTCGCTCTGGACTGGGATGGGCTGACGCGACGCGTGCTGAACGCGATGGAGGCGTTCACGGCAGATCCGGACACATTCACGGACGATCCCGGGACGGCACGTGCGGTCCCTGTGGTCGACCTGCTCGACGATGTCGTCGACCTCAGTCCCGCCCGGCAGGTGCGTGTATCGCAGTCCAGCATCGACCCGACGGAGCTGGCCACACTTGTGGACGCGGCTCGGCTGGATCTCGTACTGGCAGCGAAGTCGCTGGGCGATGCGGCTGATTACAACGACTGGAGCGCGGCAGGGACTTCATCGCGTGAGTGGCGTACGGCGACGGCCTCGGACCTGACGAGGGGCGGGGCTCTGACCTTGCTCCGTACGGCGCCGGAGGGGAGGGAGCCGCGCGGTGATCGAGACTCGGATGTGGACTCGGAGGCGCGGGCGGTGCTGACGGGGGCGGACATCGCCCGGGGCACGGCCCCTTCCGGCGATCCGACGGAAGTTCGGAGCGACCTGGCCCCAGTCATCGCCGCGGGTGATGTTCTCGTACGCGCGGTGGCAGCCGGCTCGGGACCCATGGCCCGCGTGGCGAACGAGGACGACGTCGGCGCGCTGCTCGGCACACATGTCCACCTCTTCCGCCCGGATCCGGCTCGCCTGGACCCATGGTTCCTGGCCGGGTTCCTGGGGGCCGAGGACAACATCGCGGGTGCTTCGACGGGTAGCACGGTGCTGCATGTCAGCCCGGGGCGACTGCGGGTTCCGTTGCTGCCGCTGGAGGAGCAACGGGGGTATGGGGAGGCGTTCCGGCGGGTGCAGGAACTTCGGCTTCAGGCGAGTCGCGCGGCGCGCCTCGCTGAGGAAACGGCGAGGCTGTTGGGGGGTGGGCTGACGGGTGGGGGCTTGGTTCCGGGTGAGCCCGCTCGCACGGCAGGCGGCGCCTACTCGACGTCGGGCAAGGCTGACTCGCGTTCGGCCTGAACCGCCCTTGGATCTTCAAACATCGACCAGACTTGTCTCTGCTTCCGCTCGGGGCGGGCGGGACGTACGGAAGGAACTCGGGGAACCTCTTGAACAGCAGCAAGCACACGGAACTGGCGAACCACGCGTGGTCCGTCGCGGATCTTCTGCGCGGTGACTACAAGCAGTCGGACTACGGCAAGGTGATCCTGCCGTTCACAGTGCTGCGCCGCCTGGAGTGCGTCCTGGAGCCCACGCGGGAGAAGGTCACGGCGGTGGCCGAGCAGTACAAGGACAGCGAGATCGACCCAGACGACTGGCTGCGCCGCGCCTCAGGCCACTCCTTCTACAACAAGTCGAACCTAACCCTGAAGAAGATCGCGGCGGACCCACAGAACGCGGCGAAGAATCTCCAGGTGTATGTGGGGGCGTTCTCGGACAACGCGCGGGGGGTTCTGGACCGCTTCGAGTTCGCGCAGCAGGTGAAGCGGCTGGACAGTGCCGGTCTGCTCTACAAGGTCATCGGCAGGTTCACGGACCTGGCCCTGCATCCCGAGGTCGTGCCCAACCACAACATGGGCTACATCTTCGAGGAGCTGATCCGGCGGTTCGCGGAGCAGTCGAACGAGACGGCCGGTGAGCACTTCACGCCGCGTGAGGTCATCAAGCTGATGGTGAACCTGCTGATCGCGCCGGACGGGGATGCGCTGACGGTCCCGGGTACGGTCCGCAAGGTCATGGACCCCGCGTGCGGTACGGGCGGAATGTTGTCGGCGGCCGAGGATCACATCCTGTCGCTGAACCCGGATGCCGTGGTGGAGGTGTACGGGCAGGAGCTGAACCCCGAGTCGTGGGCGATCTGCCGGTCGGACCTGATGATCAAGGGGCAGGACCCGGAGAACATCGCTTTCGGCAACTCCTTCTCGGACGACGGGCATGCGCGGCGGAAGTTCGATTACCTACTCGCCAACCCTCCCTTCGGCGTGGAGTGGAAGAAGGTGAAGGAGGAGGTCGAGTACGAGCACAAGTCGCTGGGAGAGGCGGGTCGGTTCGGGGCGGGGCTGCCGCGTATCAATGACGGCTCGCTGCTGTTCTTGCAGCACATGCTCTCGAAGATGAAGCCGGTGGATGTCAACGGCGGTGGCGGGTCACGGGTGGCGATCGTCTTCAACGGCTCGCCTCTGTTCACGGGTGCGGCAGGTTCGGGTGAGTCGGAGATCCGGCGCTGGATCCTGGAGAACGACTGGCTGGAGGGCATCGTTGCTTTGCCGGACCAGCTCTTCTACAACACCGGTATCTCCACGTACTTCTGGATCCTCACGAACCGGAAGAGCCCTGAGCTGAAGCGTAAGGTCGTGCTGCTGGACGCGCGCGACCAGTGGCAGAAGATGCGCAAGTCCTTGGGCGACAAGCGCAAGGAGCTCGGCAAGGACCACATCGCGACGATCACGCGCCTGTACGGCGAAGCCGTCGCCGCCGCCGAGAACCCTGAGCACCCGCAGCACGCGAAGGTGAAGATCTTCGCCAACACGGACTTCGGGTACCAGCGGATCACTGTCGAGCGGCCGTTGAAGCTTCGGTTCGAGGTGACGGAGGAGACGCTGGCCGCGCTAGCCGCGTCCAAGCCTGTGCAGAAGCTGGAGTCAAGCGAGGAGTTCGTGGCGGCGGTGCGTACGCTGCTGGGCTCGTCGTGGGGGACGAAGCCCGACGCGCTGGTGGGTTTGAAGGACGCGGTGGTGGCGGCTGGGCTGCTCTGGCCGACGGGGGCGCCCTTCGCGAAGGCGGTACGGGAGGCCATCGGGGTGCGGGATCCAGAGGGTGAGGTGCAGCTGGTGAAGGGTGCCCCGGAGCCGGATTCGGAGCTGCGGGACTACGAGAATGTGCCGCTTGGTGAGGACGTCGAGGAGTACCTGAAGCGGGAGGTACACCCGCATGTGCCGGATGCGTGGATCGACGGCAGTAAGACGAAGGTGGGGTACGAGATCCCGTTCACGCGGCATTTCTATGTGTACGAACCGCCGCGGCCATTGGCGGAGATCGATGCCGAACTGAAGGCGCTGGAGGCGGATATTCAGGCGCTTCTTGGGGAGGTTACACAGTGACCGGCACACTTCACGCACTTCCTGATGGGTGGGCCAAAACTCGCCTGGATCGCGTCGCCACCATCAACGCCCGAATCGGTTGGAAGGCTCTGACAGCTTCGGAGTATCAGCCGGAAGGCTACGCCTTTTTGGCCACACCCAACATCAAGAGTCCTGAGATCGACTTTACGAACGTCAACTACATCTCAGAGTTCCGATACAACGAATCCCCCGAGCTGAAGCTGCAGGTCGGTGACGTACTCCTAGCCAAGGACGGCAACACCCTTGGCATCGTCAATATCGTTGACAACCTGCCGCGCCCCGCCACGGTAAATGGCTCGATCGCCGTGCTCCGGGCTTTCGACATGGACTCACGTTTTCTCCGCTATGCCATCCAGAGCAGCTTCATCCAAGGGCATATCGGTTCAGTCAAGGACGGAATGGGAGTACCTCATCTCTTCCAGCGAGATATCAAGCGCTTCCCCCTCCCCGTTCCTCCGAGGGATGAGCAGCGCCGCATCGCCGACTTCCTAGATACCGAGACTTCCAAGATCGACCGGTATGTAGAATTGCACAAAAGGCTCCAGAGTAAGCTGCGCGAGAAACACCAGAGCATCGCCGAGTCACTGCTATTGCATGGCAGCGTCGCTGTTGAGGGTGCGACATCACCCGCTGAGAGCATCCCGTTTCCGTCAAGCTTCCGAATCGGCAGACTCAAGAATGTGTCCACTCGAATCGACGTAGGAATCGCCGAAGCGGCAACTCACGCATACGCATCAACAGGCATTCCATTGATCCGCTCGATGAACATTCGACCGAATCGCCTTGAATTGGACGACCTCCTGTACATCGAATCCTGGTTTGCCGAGCGAAACAAGTCGAAGGTCGTACACGCAGGTGACATCCTGACTGTACGAACGGGCAACGCTGGTGTCAGCGCAGTGGTTCCGCAAGAGATGAATGGTTCGCAGACATTCACTCAACTCATCACGACTCTAAGAAGCGACGCTTCAGCGGAATACTTCTGCCAGTTCCTCAACTCTAGGGTTAGCCGCGCGTATTTCAAGCTCGTTAGCTGGGGAAGCGCACAACCGAACATCAGCGTCCCCCTCTTGGCGAACACACCTGTCCCCATCCCTCAGCCTCACGTCCAGGAAGCGATCGTTGCACAAGTTAAGAAAAACCAGGAAATGGCTAGTGCGCTGGATTCCAAGGTTTCCAGTGCTTGCAACCTGGCCGTCGAGCGACGCCAAGCCCTCATCACTGCCGCTGTAACCGGCCAATTCGACGTCTCCACCGCCAGCGGCCGCAACGTAACGGACGGAGTCCCGGCATGAGCCCAGCGCACAACGAGTCCGCCTTCGGCTCCGCCATAATCGCCGCCCTCCTGGAACGCGGCTGGCGTGAGGCAAACCCCGCCGACTACCGCCCCGACCTCGGCCTGGACACCAACGAGCTCTACACCTTCATCGGCGCAACCCAGCCCGACGAATGGCACGAACTCCGCACGGTCTACGTTGACCCCAACGAAGCCCAACGCGGCTTCGCTCAACGCCTCGACCGAGCCATCGCCGAAGAGGGCCTCCTCCACGTCCTCCGCAACGGCGTAAAGGACCGCGGAGTCCTGCTCCGCGTCGCCTACTTCAAGCCGAACCTCGTCGCAGACGACTCTGTCCTCGACGGCTACCGCGCCAACCGCCTCACCGTCGTCCGCGAACTCCCCTACGCGACCAAACAAGCCGACTGGGGCCACCGCCTCGACCTGACGCTCTTCCTCAACGGCATCCCAGTCGCCACAGCCGAGTTGAAGAACCCACTCACGGGCCAGGGCGTAGAGCACGCCAAGGAGCAGTACCGAACCGACCGCGACCCGACCGAGCTGATCTTCACGCGTCGGGTCATCGCGAACTTCGCCGTCGACCCGGACCTGGTCTTCGTGACGACCCAACTGCGTGGCAAGAGCACCCAGTTCCTCCCCTTCAACACGGGATCGAGCGGCCCCGGCCGCCCCGGCGGAGCCGGTAACCCGGAACCCACCGCCCACGGCACGTACGCCACCTCGTACCTCTGGGAACAGGTCTGGCAGCGCGACAACTGGCTCGACCTGCTCCAGCGATTCGCCCACCAGCAGAAGCGCAAGACACCCGGCGGCGGAACCACCAAGACCAGCATCTTCCCGCGCTTCCACCAATGGGACGTGGTCAAGAAGCTGACCGCACACGCGGCCACGCACGGCGCAGGCCAGAACTACCTCGTCATGGCCTCCGCCGGCTCCGGCAAGTCGAACACCATCGGCTGGCTGGCCCACCGCCTCAGCGATCTACACGCGGACACCGACCCCCGCGCCCTCGACACCGAGGCCCTCGCCAGCAAGCGCATCACCCCCGGTGATCCCGTCTTCGACAAGGTCATCGTCATCACGGACCGCCGCAACCTGGACGCCCAACTCCGCGAAACGGTCGGCAGTTTCTCGCAGACGGACGGCCTGGTCGTGAAGATCGACGAGAAGCACGGCGCGAAAAGCGAACAGCTCGCCCGCGCGCTCTCCCGCGATACCGGAAAGATCGTCACGGTCACCCTGCACTCGTTCCCGGCTCTCCTCGAATACATCAAGCGCAACCCCACCGAGATCAAAGGCACCCGCTTCGCGATCATCGTCGACGAGGCCCACTCCTCCCAGTCCGGCGACGCCGCCACCGCCGTGAAGTCCGCACTGCGCGACCTCGGCCTGGACTCCGACTCGGAGGACGCCGGCGCGACCACCGTCAATGTCACCGACAAGCTCAAAGCGAAGGCCGTCGAGCGCTCCCATGCTGCCAACCTCTCCTACTTCGCCTTCACGGCCACCCCCAAGGCGAAGACGCTCGAACTCTTCGGCACCGAGGACACCGAGAACGGCAAGGCGGTCTACCGCCCCTTCCACACGTACTCCATGCGCCAGGCCATCGAGGAAGGCTTCATCCTCGACCCGCTGCGCCACTACGTCACGTACGACACCTACTGGAAGCTGGTGAACCAGAACCCCGAGGAGAAGGAGGTCGACCCCTCCAGGGCGAACAGCCTCCTCGCCCGGTTCGCGCTCACGCACGAGCACACGGTCTCCCAGCACGCCATGGTGATCGTCGAGCACTTCGTGACCCACAGCCGCGGCCGGCTCGGCGGACGCGCGAAGGCGATGGTCGTCACGGCCTCGCGGCACTCCGCCGTACAGATGGCCCGCGCCATCAAGAGCTACATCAAGGACCGCGACTACGACACCAAGTACCCCGACCTGGGCATCCTCGTCGCCATCTCCGGCTCCCTCACCATCGACGGCGAGGAAACCACCGAGGTCAAGGAGAACAACGGCCTCTCGGAGAGCGCACTGCCCAAGGCGTTCGCCTACACCCGCGCCGACGACAAGGCCGTCAAGGCGGGCGGCAAGGGCCAGCAGGAGTACAAGATCCTGGTCGTCGCCGAGAAGTACCAGACCGGCTTCGACCAGCCGCTCCTCACCACGATGTACGTCAACAAAACGCTGACCGGTATCGCAGCCGTCCAGACCCTCTCGCGCCTCAACCGCACCGCCGAGCGCAAGTCCCAGGCCGACCTCGCCGTCCTGGACTTCGTCAATGACGCTGAGGACATAAAGGACGCGTTCCGCCCGTACTTCGAAGAGGCCGAGACCCTCCCCTCCGACCCCAACCTCCTCTACACCACTCAGAGCCGCGTCATGTCCGCCCCGGTCATCTCGGAGCAGGACATGGACGAGTTCGCCACCGCCTACTTCGAGGCGAAGGAGAAGGCGGGCGGCTCACAGGCCAAGTGGGAGAAGCTCCACGCCGAGCTCTACCGGCTCCTCTCCCCCGCTGTCATCCGCTTCACCACTCTGATGGAGAGCGAGGATGACGACGACGTCGAGACCGCCGAGGACTTCCGCGCGAACCTCAACGACTACGTCCGCAAGTACGGCTTCCTCGCCCAGATCGTGCCGTACCACGACCCCGACCTGGAACGGCTCCACCTCTACGGCCGCTACCTCCTCAACCGTCTCCCCCGGCGCGCCGACGGCGGCGTCGACATAGGCGAAGTCGACCTCAGCCACCTTCGCGTCGCGAAGACCGGCGAGCACGACGTCTCCCTCAGCCCCGAGGGGCCGGCCGAACTCAAGGGCTTCGGTGACGGCGTGGGCGGCGCCAAGGAAGCTGAGAAGTCTCTTCTCTCCGAGCTCATCGACAAGTTCAACGCCAAGTTCGGCACCGAGTTCACCGAGGAGGACGTCCTCCCTGCCTTCAACGCCGCCAAGAACGACCCGAAGGTCCGTGCAGCCGCCGTCGTCAACGACGAGGACAACTTCGGCGTCGTCTTCGACAAGGCGTTCAACGGCTACATGATGGATCACGTCTCCACCATCGACACCCTCGGCAAGCGCTACTTCGGCGCCGACCGCAGCTTCAAGTCCAACCTGGACCGCAGTGCGCGGCGCGCAGCGTGGCGGATGATCCGCAACGAGGAGGGTCTGGACGACGTTTAGCCGTTCCTGAGGTGGCAGAGGGCCCCGCCGTGCGACGGGCCCTCTGTTCCCACGCTTAGCGGCCGGAGGCCAAGGCCACCAGACCTGCCCATGCCTGGGGCCCGACCGACATTACGGGCCCGGCCGATCGCTTCGAGTCTCGTATCAGGACAGCGGTGGGCGTTGCGGCGACTTCGACGCACTCACCGCCATCGCCGGTGCTGTAGCTGCTCTTGAACCAGGCAAGTTCGGGCACTGCCACCTCGTTCCGATCAACGCTCATGCCTCTCCCATCAACTGCTCGATGAACGCCGACGACTCGCTCGGCGTCAGCGCCTGAGATCGGAGAATGCCATAGCGGGCTTCGAGTTCTCGAACCCGTGGCGCTTCGGTGTAGAGGCGGCTGTCACCCTGTACTTCGGCGTACGCGATGCGATGGCCATTGTCCGTATCGATCAAAGTGAAGGGACCGTTCAACGCCGCGTTGTCCTCGCGTGCAGTTGGCATGACCTGCACCTCCACGTTTCGTAGCTGACCCGTCAGCAGGATCTGCTCCAGCGTGCCCCGCAGTGTCTTCCGACCTCCGATCGGCCGACGCAGGACGGCTTCCTCGATCACGAAGCTCATCAGCGGGGCAGGACGGCGGTTGAAGATCTCCTGTCGCACCATGCGAGCTGCCAGACGTTGCTCGATCACTTCGTCTTCAAGCAACGGTCGCTGCATCCGGAAGACCGCCCTCGCATACTCCTCAGTCTGCAACAGCCCCGGCACCGCGTACACCGCGTACACATTCAAGGCCGTGGCCTTGGCCTCAAGGCGCGCCGCGTCCCGAAAGAACGCCGGATACTGAGCCCGAGCGATTTCCTCCTTCAGCGCCTTCAACACACCCCCGGCGTCCAGCACTTCATCCGCCTGGTCGATGAACTTCGGCTGAGGAATCCGCCGTCTCTGCTCGAATGACGCAATCGACTCCGCCGCGTACCCCATCAGCTTCCCGAACGCCGCGCGGTCCAGCCCCGCCCGCACCCTCAGCAGCTTCAACTGCCGCCCGAACGCGGCCACAATGCCCGTGCCCGGCTCATCCTCCGGCCGCTGCCCGACCTCGTCCCGCGCCCGCTCGTCCCTCACACCCGCACCGCTTTTCCCCAGCACCGCACGTACACAGGCCACCCCGCCACGTACAACAGTCCCGCGACGGCGCGTCACCCCTGGTCACGCTACGCCACGGGGCACCACCTTGGAGTCATGACCAGCAAGCCCACAGCCACAACGCCCACCACATCCACCACCCAACTCACCGTGCCTACCGCCCACTTCGCCATGCGCTTCAGCTCAACCCCACGCGGTGCCCGCCTCGCCCGCCGTCTCTGCGCCGAACGGCTCGACGCCTGGGGCATCCCGTGCGGAAGTGACCCACACGACGCACTCACCCTCATCGCGGCCGAACTGTGTGCCAACGCCGTCCAGCACGGACGGGTCCTCGGCCGCGACTTCCACGTACAACTCACCGCCGACGACGAGACGACCGTACGCATCGAAGTGACCGACACCCGCGGCGAGCGGCTCCCTACCCCCGCGCCCGCTGGTCCCATGGCCCAAGTAACCAGTGCCGGTGGTCGGGGTCTGCTGCTCGTCGAGGCTCTCGCTGACACATGGGGCTTCTGCCCCCGTCACGACGGACCAGGCAAAACGGTCTGGGCACAGCTGTCAATCCCGCCAATCTGAGCGGCACACGCCACAGCCGCTGGACGGAAGATCGCCGCACCCGCAAGACTTGTCCCAACCAGTCGGACCGGCGCCGACCCACCGCACGCCGGCGAGAACACTCGACGGGGGCACGGGTGCCACAGAAGCCGGTCGCGGGACGTTACGAACTGCTGGAGGAGCTCAGCCACGGCGGCATGGGCGACGTGTGGCGCGGTTACGACGCCGTACTGGACCGGCCCGTCGCTGTGAAGGTGATCAGGGGACAGGCCGCCACCTCCCCGCAGCTTGCCGAGGAGCTGGCCAAGCGGTTCAAGCGGGAGGCGAGGATCACGGCACGGATCCGGCATCCTGGCGTGCCGCAGGTGTACGACGCCGTGCTGGACGAGTCGTACGAGCAGCTGTTCCTGGTGATGGAACTGGTCGACGGCGTCCCGCTGACCCACTACATCCACCCCGACCGACCGCTCCCTGTCAGCTGGGCCGTCGCCGTCGCGGCACAGGTGGCCACGGTGCTGTCGCACGCGCACGACGTCCCGGTAATTCACCGCGACTTGAAGCCGAGCAACATCATCGTGGCCCAGGACGGGACCGTGAAGGTTCTCGACTTCGGCATCGCGGCAATCCTGCGGACCGACGTCACCAAGCTGACCGCGACCGGCAGTCCTATCGGCACGTACCAGTACATGTCACCGGAGCAAGTGCGCGGCGGGCAGGTGACGCCGCAGGCCGACCTGTACGCGCTGGGATGTGTGCTGCACGAACTGCTCAGCGGGCGGCTGGTGTTCAGCGCAGACAGTGAGTTCCTGGTGATGTTCCAGCACGTCAACGCCGCGCCGACACCGCTACGGCAGCTGCGCGCCGAGGTCCCGGCCGAGCTGGAGGAACTCGTCCTGGACCTGCTCCGCAAGGCACCGGAGGCACGCCCGGCGGACGTACAGGAGGTGTACGAGCGGCTGCGGCCCTTCCTGCCGGCTGCCGGGGAGGAGCCGGCACCGCACGAGACGGGACCGGCCGGAGCGCCCGACCCGACCGGGGTGTTCCGTCGCCCGTACGCTCCCCGTCGACGCGGCGGAACGGTCGGGCAACCCGCCCCCGCAGTGCCCGGCGCAGCCGAAGCGGCGGCGCCGGTGCCCCTCCCGGAGACGCTGCGCGCGCAGATCAGGGAGGTACGCGAGCACTACGACGCCCTCATGGAGGAAGACCGGTTCGCGCAGGCGGCCGAGGTGGTCGGCGAGTTGGTCGAGCCCGCCGCGCGCGCCCTGGGCGCGGAGAACAAGGTGGTGCTCGCGCTGCGGATGCGGCGTGCGGTCAGCCGTCTGCTCGGCGGCGACTTCCGCGCCGCGCTGCCGGAGTTCGAGGCTCTCGCCGCCACGCACGCCAGGATCAGCGGGCCGACCAGTAAGGCAGCCCTCGACTGCCGTGCCCAGGCGGCCCGGTGTCGTGCGGAACTCGGCCAGGTCACCGACGCACTCGCGGCGCTCCGGGACGTACTCGACGTCGTCCGGTCCGTCGACAGCGACGTCAGCGAGGAGGCCGTCACACTGCGCCGGGACATCGGCATGCTGCTGCTCGCGCAGGGGCGGACGGCTGACGCGTTCGATGTCCTCGATCCGCTGCACGCGGACTTGTGCATGGTGTGGGGTCCGGACGACGAGCTCACGGCCGAGGTGGCCGAGACACTCGCGGTGATCCGTCTGGATCTCGACGGTGGCCCCGCCGGCTCGCCTGCCTGACCTGGCCTTTCCTCCGTACCGTAGCCCGCCCGGCCCTTAGGATCCATCCATGCCGCAACTTGCCTTCGACATCGGCTTCTTCGCCGAACTTCCCAAGCTCCAGCCCCCGGTCAGGAGGGGCGTCCTCGACGCCTGGGAGAAGTTCAGCCGGCTCACTCTCGATCAGCTCTTCAAGGATCCGGGACTGAAGCTGGAGAGCCTGACGAACGCGAAGGACAAACAGATCCGCACGATCCGCATCGACCAGTTCTGGCGTGGCGTCGTGCTGGCTCCGTCCTCCGGGGACACCTTCGTGCTGCTGCGGGTCATGCAGCACGACAAGGCCATCGACTGGGCGAAGAAGCAGAAGTCCAGCATCAACGAGGTGACACGGGCCGTCGAGATCCGGGACGCGGCCACCCTGGACGAGATCACGCCGGCGTACGAGCGGGTGGCGGAGACCTCGCCGAAGAAGCGGCTGTTCGCGAAATTCTCCGACGGGGACCTGACCGCCCTCGGTATCGACGCCGAGACGTTGCGGCAGGCCCGGTCGCTGGTGGACAAGGATCAACTGGAGGTGTTCGCACCGCTGTTGCCACAGGACCAGCGCGAGGTGCTGCAGTATCTCGCGGAGGGCTGCACGGTCGAGGAGGTGTGGCAGGACATCGTCGCGCCCGCCCTGCAGGCGTCTACGCAGCCGGTGGACACGCAGGACTACGAGACGGCGATCCAGCACACCCGGGCGCGTATCGCGCTGGTCACGGCCACCGAGGAACTGCGGGACATCCTCGAGAAGCCCTTCTCGGCCTGGCGGATCTTCCTTCACCCTTCCCAGCGCAAGGTTGCCTATCGGGCGTCCTACTCGGGGCCCGCCCAGGTCACCGGCGGGCCGGGCACCGGGAAGACCGTGGTGGCACTGCACCGGGTCAAGCACCTGCTGGGCCATCTGCGTGACGGGGACCGCATCCTGCTCACGACGTACACCAACGCTCTTGTCAGCGCGCTTCGTTCCGGTCTGGAGTCCCTGGTGGAGGATCCGGAGCTGTGCGAACGGGTTGACATCTCGACGGTGGACGGCTTCGCGAGCCGTGTTGTCGCCGAGGCGCCGGACGCGGTGGCACTCCGGCCGCTTATGTACAACCAGGAGGAGAGCCGCTGGGCGAAGGCTGCCAAGGCGACCGGGTTCACCGGCAGTGCCCAGTTCCTGGCGCAGGAGTACCGGCACGTCGTCCTCGCACAGAACATCAGGACCCTGGCCGAATACGAGGCTGCGGACCGGCGTGGCCGCGGGAGTCGGCTGGCCGCGGCACAGCGGCCGCTGGTGTGGGAGACGGTGGAACGGTTTGCGGCTGATATGGCCGCCGACGCGGCCCGTACCTGGCTGCAGACCTGCGCGCAGGCAGCACGCTTGCTGGAGGAGAAGGGACCGCAGTACCGGCACGTAGTGGTGGACGAGGCACAGGACCTCCACCCGACGCAGTGGCGGCTCCTGCGCGCGGCCGTCCCCGCCCGCCCGGACGACCTGTTTATCGCCGGCGACCCTCATCAGCGCATATACGACTCGAAGGTGTCCCTGAAGTCACTCGGCATCAAGGTCGCCGGGCGGTCGGTGAAGCTCCGCAAGAACTACCGCAGCACGCAGGAGATCCTGCGCTGGTCCACCTCACTGCTCGTCGGCCGCCCCATCGCCCAACTGGAGGACGAGGGGCGCGACGACACGCTGCTCGGGTACCGCTCCGCCCTCCACGGCGACGGACCCGCGGTGCACACCGCGGCGACCGAGGAGGCCGAACTGGACGCGCTCGTCGCTCAGGTGCGGGCGTGGCGGGAGGCGGGCGTCGGCGCCGGGGAGATAGGGGTCAGCACCCGGTTCAACAAGACGTCCGCCAGGGCGGTGGCACATCTCAAGACCGCAGGCATCCCCGCCGCACCACTGCGCGCCGCCATTACGCCTGGGGAAACGGAAGCCGTGCGCGTCGGGACCATGCACTCGTTCAAGGGTTTGGAGTTCCGCTGCGTCGCGGTCATCGGTGCCAACGACGGCGCTCTGCCCTTCCCGAAAGCGGTCACACCGCCCGACGTGGACCCCAAGCAGCACGAGACGGACATGATGTCCGAACGCTGCTTGCTGTTCGTCGCCTGCACGAGGGCACGGGACAGCCTGTACGTCTCGTGGTGCGGCGCACCCAGCCCGTTCCTGGTGGAGGCCGGCGTGTGAGGCCGGAGAGCCGTCTGCACCAGGCATCCCGCTACCGGATGCTCTGCAAGAGCGCCCCCGTGGCACTGACGGTCCAGAACGACCAGCCGTTGCGATTCGGATTGACGTGCGGGTTGAGGGCCTTCACCGCTGCGACTGCCGCCCCACTGGGAGTCTCGTACTCACCGCGTCCGGGGCCGGAGGGGATCGTCACGATGCGGGACGAAGGGTCGTAGTAGGCGTTGATGCGTCGGCCTTCGTAGATCGCGTGGATCTCGACGCCCTGCTCCGTCCGGAGGCCCTGGATCTCCGCACCGACAAGCGTGGGCGCGGCCGGATCCTCTGCGATCACCTCCTCGTCGGCAGGCAGCTCGTCGATGTCCTGGTGGGTGGCCTGCCCGGTGTACGCGGGAAGTCCCAGCAACTTGTTGAGGACGTTGGCCAGCGAGCGCCTTCGTGCGGCCAGGAAGTCGGGGAACCGTTCCATGGACCGTAGTTCCGGATCGCCGGGGATCCACTGTTCGGCCAGGCGCTCCGGCGCGATGCCGGCCATGTAGTCGACGGGCAGTCTGGCGGAGATCATCTTGTTGGTCTGACCGGTGACGAAGGCCAGATTGGCGAGACTGTTCCACTCCTCCTTCGCGTACGCCCCCTGGACTCGGGCGCGCGGGAAGACATGGTGATACTCGATCTTGGCACTGCTGTTCATCGGCTGGTCGCTGATGGCGATGTTGGTCGCCCAGTCCCGCGCCGTGCCGCGCAACGCGGCGATGTAGAGCAGCTTGAAGAAGGCGTGTGTGGAGTACTTCTGCTCCAGATCCCTGGGGTGGAGGGCGCTGTCCAGGGACCGGGTGCCGGACGCCCGGCGGATGAGCTCCGCGAACAGGTCCTCTCCCTGACGCGTCTTGATCAGCCGGGCCTCCGCGTCGAGCTTGCCCTCGACCTGCAGCGAGTAGTGACTGAACGCCATCGCCGTGTACACCCAGCGGCGCAGCAACTGGGCCTCCCCCGGGCGCAGTTTGCCGTCCCGGTGGTGCAGCAACAGAGCAGGCACGATGGTGACGTTCGGCGACGAGAGAACCTCGGACCGCGGGATGGAACACTCACCCTTCAGGAAGTCGATGGCGAAACGGAGAGCCCTCTCGGTGGCCTGCCAAGCTTCTTTCAGCGCCGCTTCGTCCACAGCCGCCCCGATGAGCTTGATGTGATGGGCGCCGGTTCCCGCCAAAAGGCTCATGAGGCGCAGGACCGCCTCCCTGTTCAGGGCGAAGTTGCTGTCCTGCAGCTCCTGATGGAAGGCGTCCATGGTGTCCAACCCGTCCGACCAGCGGGCTGCGATGGCGCTGTAGACGAGATCCCCCTTCGACAGCCGCCGGCCGCCTTTGTTCAGCCGAGCGAAGAGTTCGGCGACCTCCTCGTAGTCGTCGGACTCGTAGGTGATGACAGCGATTTGGTGCTGTCGGATGTTGTTCACCTTTTGCAGCCGCTGTGTCCAAGGGCCGAAGTCCGGGTCGTCAAACCGTACTCCGGCCTCATTGAGGACCTGGTAGAACTGCACGTTCTCCTGGAGCAGTAGCGACACCGGAAACAGCAGCGGATCCTTGCGCTGGATCGCGCTGGGGTTGACGAACTCCTCGGTACGCACGTCGAAGCGCAGGTCGATGAGCCTGCCGTCGGCCTTGGACTCAGGTCGGTAGACCCATGCAAGGGACGTCAACCGCTGCTGCCCGTCCAGCAAGTAGAGGAGTTGGTGTGTGGACTGGGCGGTCTGAACGACGGCCGCGGTCTTGAAAGGCACCGTCAAGTTAGTCTTCCACAACAGCAGCGCACCGACCGGATAGCCCCGGTAGAGCGAGTCGAAAAGATCGCGTACGTCGGGCCGCATCCAGACGAAGTCCCGCTGGATCGAGGGAATGACCCACCTTCCGAGCAGCAGGTCCTCCACCTTGGAGATGATCTTCTCGTTTGCCAGCCCCATGCCGCCCCCAACTTGCGAGTCCTCTACGGCAAACACAGTATCCACCGTTGGTGACAGCCGTCTCACTTCTGGTGATCAGGGGTTCCGGCGCGGCCCTCACCGCAAACGCGGCCGCAGCGCGGGATTCTGCATACCCTTCGTGCAGTCGTGGTCAGGCAGCCCGTCGCGCCCCGTCCCGGTGGCTTCGGATGATCTCCGCGTACCGTCGACCCGTGCCCTTGATCGTCCGCACCTGCGTCCGGTAGTCAACATGGACCAGCCCGAACCGCTTCGCATACCCGTAAGCCCACTCGAAGTTGTCCAGCAGCGACCACGCGAAGTACCCCGCCAGCGGCACCCCCTTGCGGGCGGCGGAGGCGCAGGCGGCGAGGTGCTGGAGCAGGTAGTCCTGGCGCTCGGGGTCGTCGATCGTGCCGTCGGGGCGTACGACGTCGGGGTAGGCCGAGCCGTTCTCGGTGACGTACAGCCTGCGTGCCCCGTACTCGTGGGTCAGGCGGAGCAGCAGTGTCTCGATGCCGCTCGCGTCGATCTCCCAGTCCATGCCGGTGCGCGGCACGTTCGGGCGGCGGACCGCGCGGGCGTACGGCGCCGGGCCCTCGGGGTCGTCGACGACGTGGGCCGGGAAGTAGTAGTTCAGGCCCAGCCAGTCCAGGGGGGCGGCGATCGTCTCCGGGTCGCCCGTGCGCTCCGGGAGGTCGACGCCGTAGGTCTCGACCATGTCGGCCGGGAAGCCGCGGCCGTGCACCGGGTCGAGCCACCAGCGGTTGACGTGGCCGTCCTGGCGGCGGGCGGCGGCTTCGTCCTCGGGGCGGTCGCCGGCCGCGTACACCGTCGAGAGGTTGTTGACGATGCCGATCTCGGCGCCGGGTGCGGCCGCGCGGATCGCCTGGGTGGCGAGACCGTGGCCGAGGAGGAGGTGGTAGGAGGCGCGGACCGCGGCCGTGAGGTCGGTGAGGCCGGGGGCCATCTTGCCTTCCAGGTGGCCGATCCAGGCGGAGCAGGACGGTTCGTTGAGGGTGGCGAAGTGGGTGACCCGGTCGCCGAGGCGTTCGGCGACGACCGAGGCGTAGGCGGCGAAGTGCTCGGCCGTCTCCCGCTGCGGCCAGCCGCCCCGGTCCTGGAGGGCCTGCGGCAGATCCCAGTGGTAGAGGGTGACGGACGGGGTGATGCCGACCTCCAGCAGCGCGTCGACCAGCTCGTCGTAGAAGGCGAGGCCCTTGGGGTTGGTCGGGCCGTCGCCGCCGGGTACGACGCGCGGCCAGGCGATCGACAGACGGTAGGCGTTCGTCCCCAGTCGACGCATCAGGGCGATGTCCTCGCGCCAGCGGTGGTAGTGGTCGCAGGCGACGTCGCCGTGGTCGTCGCCGGCGATCTTGCCGGGAGTGTGGGAGAAGGTGTCCCAGATCGACGGGGACCGTCCGTCCTCCGCCACGGCGCCCTCGATCTGGTACGCCGATGTGGCCGTGCCCCACAGGAAGTCGTGCGGGAGTGCGGCGAGGTCGATGCGGTCGGACACGGAGATCCCTTCGGAATGTGGGGTGTTGGTCACTTGACGGCGCCCGCCGTCAGGCCGGCGACCAGATAGCGCTGGAGGAGGAGGAAGCCCGCCACCACGGGGACGCTGACGACCAGCGAGGCGGCCATGATCTGGTTCCAGTACACGTCGTTGAGCGTGGAGTAGCCCTGGAGGCCGACGGCGAGGGTGCGGGTGGTGTCGTTGGTCATCACCGAGGCGAACAGCACCTCGCCCCAGGCGGTCATGAAGGCGTAGACGGCGACCGCGACGATGCCGGGGACCGCGGCCGGGACCACGACCCTGAACAGCGCGCCCAGCGGGCCGCAGCCGTCGACCAGCGCCGCCTCGTCCAGGTCCCGCGGCACCGAGTCGAAGTACCCGATGAGCATCCAGATCGAGAACGGGAGGGAGAAAGTCAGGTACGTCAGGATCAGGCCGCCGCGCGAGCCGAACAGGGCGATGCCGGTGGCGTTGCCGATGTTGACGTAGATGAGGAACAGGGGGAGGAGAAAGAGGATGCCCGGGAACATCTGCGTGGAGAGCACCGTGACCGTGAAGACCCGCTTGCCGCGGAAGCTGTAGCGGCTGACCGCGTACGCGGCGAAGACCGCGATCACCACCGAGCAGACCGTCGCCGCGCCCGCCACGATCAGCGAGTTCACGAAGTACTTCGCGAGCGGCACCGTCGACCAGATGTCGATGTACGGGCGGACGGTCAGGCTGCTGGGCAGCCAGCGGAACTTCCCCGTGACGTCCGCGAGCGGCTTCAGGGAGCTGGAGACCATCACGTAGACCGGGACCAGGACGAAGCCGGTGAGCAGCGTGAGGAAGATCCGCCGGGACCAGAGGAAGGAACTCGGCGGTGCCATCGGGGAGTTCTGTATGGGTGGCGCCATCGGGGAGTTACGCATCGGCGGTCCTCCGTCCGCGGCGTGAGGTGAGCCAGAGGTAGACGCCCGTCACCAGCAGCAGGAACAGCAGCAGGAGGACGGACATCGCCGAACCCGTGCCGAAGTTCCAGGTGACGAACGACGCCTGGTAGATGTGCACCGAGATGAGGTCCGCGGCGGCGGGTGCGGTCTTGCCGAACAGGACGTACGGCGTGTTGAAGTCGTTGAACGTCCACAGAAAGAGCACCAGGACGAGGACCTGGTTGACCGGGCGCAGGGACGGCAGGGTGATGCGGCGGATCTGCTGCCACATGCCTGCCCCGTCCAGGGCCGCCGCCTCGTACAGCTCCTTCGGGATGTTCTGCAGCCCGGCCATCACGATGAGGAAGGCGAACGGCCAGCCCTTCCACACCGACACCGTCAGCAGCGCGAGGAAGCTGTTGTCGCCGATGAGCCAGAAGGAGGGCTGGTCGGTGAGGCCGAGCTGGTCGTGCAGGACGTGGTTCACCAGGCCGTTGTCGTGCTGGAACATGAAGACCCAGGTGATGACGGCCGTGTAGACGGGCAGCGCGTACGGCACCAGGAACAGGGCGCGCAGCAGGCCCCGGCCGCGGAAGGTGTCCTGCATGCAGATCGCGGCCGCCGTGCCGATCAGCCAGCACAGGCCGACCGAGAGCAGGGTGAAGGCGATGGTGACCAGGAAGGAGTGGAGCAGCGCCGCGCCGACCGGGGCGTCGAAGTCCACCGACATCTCGTAGTTGGCGAGGCCGTTCCAGGGGGCCGTGGTCCAGTCGCGGATGTAGAACTGCGTGAGCTCCTTGAAGCTCATCGCGATGCCGATCACCATCGGCACGAGATGGACCAGGAGTTCGAGGAGCAGCGCGGGCAGGAGCAGCAGGTACGGCAGGCCGATGCGGCGGATCCGCCCGGGACGGCGGCGGGGGCCGTCCGCCGTCCCGGGGGAGCTCTTGCGCACGGCGGCCTCGGCGGGGGCCGTGGTGGTCATCGCGCTCACTTCGTCGGCATCTGCTGCTGGGCCTTCTCCAGCGCCGCCTTCACCGAGTCGGTGGTCACGGGGCGTCCGGCGGCGGCGTCGGCCCACAGCTCCTTGACGGCCGTACCGACGGCCGTCTCGAACTGCGACTCGTCGGCGACCTGCGGTGCCGCTACGGCGCTCTTCGCGAGGGTGTCCTTGAGGACCGCGTTCGCCGGGGTGCCGAAGGCCTGGTCCGACTGTGCGCCCTTGACCGGCGGGATCGAGCTGTAGGCCGCGTTGAGGATCTTCTGCTCCGCGTCGCTGGTCATGAACTTCACGAACTTCGTGGCGCCGTCGAGGTTGTCGGTGTTCTTGAAGACGGCCAGGTTGATACCCATGACCATCGAGTTGACGCCGGTGCCGGAGCCGGGGGCGCCGGACCCCACGGGCACGGGGGCGATTCCGTAGGAGTCCTCGCTCATGCCCTGCGACTTGAGGTTGGCGGAGGCGGACTGCCACAGCAGCATCGCGGTCCTGCCCTTGGCGAAGTCGCTCACCGACTGGTTCTGCGCGTACTCGGCGTTGCCCGGTGCGATGACCTTGTCCTTGGCCATCAGGTCGACGAACCGCTTGACTCCCGCGACCGCTCCGTCGGAGGTGAAGTCGGGCTTGCCGTCGGCGGTGAAGAAGTCGGCGCCGTGCTGCTTGGCGAAGACGACGGCGTGGTGGATGTTCTCCGCCGGGTTCGAACCCTCCGTGCCCAGGCCCCACTTGCCGCCCTTCGACAGCTTCTTCCCGTCGGCTGTCAGCTCGTCCCAGGTGGCCGGCGGCTTCGAGATGCCCGCGTCGGCGAACATCTTCTTGTTGTAGTAGAGCGCGTACGCCATCGAGTACAGCGGCACCGCGGCCGGGTCCTCGCCGTCGGCGCCGGTCGAGCCGAGCGCCGACTCCACGAACCGGTCCTTGCCGCCGATCCTGCCGAGGTTCTCGGCGTTCCACGGCAGCAGCGCCCCGGTGGCCTGGAGGGAGGCGCTCCAGGTGTTGCCGATGTTCAGGACGTCGGGGCCCTGGCCGGAAGTCGTCGCCGTCAGGATCCGGTTGAGCAGGTCCGACCAGGGCACGACCTCCAGCTTCACCTCGATGCCGGTCTGCTTCTCGAACTTGTCGAGTTCGGGCTGGAGGACCTTCTTGTCGACCTCGATACTGGCGCCCTGGTTGGAGGCCCAGTACGTGAGGGTCTTCGGCGAGTCGTCGGACCCGCCGCCCGTCGGCGAACCGCCTCCGCACGCCGAGGCGGCCAGAGCTAGGGACAGGGTGACGGCGCCTACGGCCGCGGCTCGGATGCTGCGCATGGCTCCAGATGGCCCTTCCGGGAAGTGCGTCACGGCTTAATTTAGAGCGTGAGTTAAGCCCTGGAACGCGGACGCGTCAAGGGTTTTGACACAGTCTCCGAACTTCGGGCGTACCTCTTGACTCACCCGTTCCACGGTTGAACCATTCAGCGACGAGAGAGCGCTCCCCGCACCCCACGACGTTCACTTCCTGAACCTGGAGAGCCGCCCGATGCCCACTTCCTCCCCGTCCTCCCAGTCCTCGGGGCCGCCCTCGGTCGGCCGCAGGGCCCTCATCGGCGCCGCGATCGCGTCGACGCCCACTGTGCTCGGCCTGTCGGCCGAGGCTTCCGCCGTCCCATCGGCCCGGAAGAAGCCGCGCCCCCTACCTGGTGGCGGTGACCTCGGCCCCAACGTCCTCGTCTTCGACCCGTCGACCCCGGGCATCCAGGCCCGCCTCGACGAGGTGTTCCGGCAGCAGGAGTCGGCGCAGTTCGGCACCGGCCGCTACGCCCTGCTGTTCAAGCCCGGCACCTATCAGGGCCTCAACGCCCAACTCGGCTTCTACACCTCGATCGCGGGCCTGGGCCTGTCGCCCGACGACACCACCATCAACGGCGATGTCACGGTCGACGCCGGCTGGTTCGACGGCAACGCGACGCAGAACTTCTGGCGTTCGGCGGAGAACCTGGCGCTCGTTCCCGCGAACGGCACCAACCGCTGGGCGGTCGCGCAGGCGGCCCCGTTCCGCCGTATGCATGTGCGCGGCGGCCTCAACCTCTCCCCCACCGGCTACGGCTGGGCGAGCGGCGGCTACATCGCCGACAGCCGTATCGACGGCCAGGTCGGGCCGTACTCCCAGCAGCAGTGGTACACCCGGGACAGCGCGATCGGCGGCTGGCTCAACGGCGTGTGGAACATGGTGTTCTCCGGCGTCGAGGGAGCCCCCGCGCAGAGCTTCCCCAACCCGCCGTACACCACGCTCGACACGACACCCGTCTCCCGTGAGAAGCCGTTCCTGTACGTCGACGGAGGCGGGTTCCGGGTCTTCCTGCCGGAGAAGCGGACGAACGCGCGCGGCGTGACCTGGGGCAACGGCACCCCGCGAGGGACCTCGCTGCCACTGACCCAGTTCTATGTCGCGCGGCCCGGCGTCTCGGCGGCCACGCTCAACCAGGCGCTCGCACAGGGACTGCACCTGCTGCTCACCCCGGGGATCTATCACGTCGACCGGCCGATCCAGGTGAACCGGCCGAACACCGTCGTCCTGGGCCTCGGCTACGCGACCCTCATCCCGGACGGCGGCGCCACGGCCCTGAAGGTCGCCGACGTCGACGGAGTCCGGCTGGCCGGGTTCCTGGTCGACGCCGGACCCGTCAACTCGGCGACCCTGCTGGAAATCGGGCCGCAGGGCGCGTCCAAGGACCACTCCGCCAACCCGACCACCGTGCAGGACGTGTTCGTCCGCATCGGCGGAGCGGGCGCCGGCAAGGCCACCACCAGCATGGTGATCAACAGCCGGCACACGATCGTCGACCACACTTGGGTGTGGCGCGCCGACCACGGCGACGGAGTCGGCTGGGAGACCAACCGCGCCGACTACGGCGTCGTGGTGAGCGGCGACGACGTCCTGGCGACCGGCCTGTTCGTGGAGCACTTCAACAAGTACGACGTCCAGTGGAACGGTCAGCGCGGCCGCACGATCTTCTTCCAGAACGAGAAGGCGTACGACGCCCCGAACCAGGCCGCCATCCAGAACGGCGCGGTCAAGGGGTACGCCGCCTACAAGGTCGGTGACCGCGTGACCTCGCACGAGGGCTGGGGACTGGGCAGTTACTGCTACTACAACGTGGACCCCACGATCGTGCAGCACCACGGCTTCGCCGCCCCGAACGCACCCGGCGTGCGCTTCCACGATCTGCTGGTCGTGTCGCTGGGCGGGAAGGGGCAGTACGAGCGCGTCATCAATGACACCGGGACGCCGACGTCGGGGACCTCTACGGTGCCGTCGACCGTGGTGTCGTATCCCTGAGAAGGCGTGCTGAGAAGGCCTGCTGAGTAGGCGTGGTGATGCTGCCGGTCGGGGCCCCTCCCGTGTACGGGGAGGGGCCCGTACGGGGAGGAGCCCCGCCGTCCTACCGCGGCGCCGCCGTCGTCACCGGTGCCGGTGCGTACCCGGTCGGCCGGGTCGTGAAGCTGCCGCGGCCCTGGGTGCGGCTGCGCAACCGGGTGGCGTAGCCGAAGAGTTCGGCCAGGGGCACGGTCGCCGTGACGACCGCCGCGCCCGCCCGTGCGGCCGAGCCCGTCACCCGGCCCCGGCGTGCCGCCAGGTCGCCGAGCACCGCGCCGACGGCGTCCTCGGGCACGGTGACCGTGACCTCGACGACCGGCTCCAGGAGGACCATCGCGCAGGTGCGCAGGGCGTCGCGGAGGCCGAGCCGGCCGGCGGTGCGGAAGGCCGTGTCGGAGGAGTCCTTCACATGGGTCGCCCCGTCGGTGAGGGTGACCCGCAGCCCGGTCACCGGGTGACCGCCGAGCGGACCCTCGGCGAGGGCGTCCCGGCAGCCTGCCTCGACGGCACGGACGTACTCCTGCGGCACGCGCCCGCCGACCACGGCCGAGCGGAACTCGAAGCCGCCTTCCGCGGGCCGCACATCCAGGACCACGTGCGCGAACTGCCCTGCCCCGCCGTCCTGTTTGACATGCCGGAAGACGAAACCGGTCACGCCCCGGCCCACCGTCTCCCGGTACGAGACCCGGGGACGGCCCACGTTGACCTCCACTCCGAGGTCCCGGCGGATCTTCTCCACCGCGACCTCCAGATGCAGTTCACCCATGCCGGACAGCACCGTCTGCCCGGTCTCGGCGTCGGTGCGCACGACCAGCGACGGGTCCTCCTCCGCCAGCCGTGCCAGCGCGGTGGCCAGCTTGTCGGTGTCGGTGGACCTGCGCGCCTCGACAGCGACGGACACCACCGGGTCGGCCACACTGGGCGGTTCGAGGACGAGCGGCGCGTCCGGTGCGCAGAGGGTGGCGCCGGGCCGGGCCGACTTCAGGCCGATCACGGCCACGATGTCGCCCGCGACGGCCCGGTCCAGCTGGGCGTGGCGGTCGGCCCGCACGCGCAGGATCCGTCCGATCCGCTCGGTGCGCCGCGCTGTCGCGTCGAACACCGTGTCTCCCTTCTCGATCGTGCCCGAGTACACCCTCAGGAACGTGAGCCGTCCCGTCGGGGTCGCGCTCACCTTGAACGCCAGTGCCGCGAACGGCGCCGACGGGTCGGCCGGCCTTTCCTGGTCCACACCGTCGTGCGGGCCGCGCACGGCCGGTACGTCGAGCGGCGAGGGCAGATAGGCCACGACCGCGTCGAGCAGCGGCTCGATCCCGCGGTTGCGGTAGGCCGAGCCGCACAGCACGACCACGCCGTCGCCGCTGCGGGTCAGGTCGCGCAGTGCTGTGCCGAGGGTCTCCGGCGAGAGCGTCGACCGCGCGCAGAACTCCTCCAGCGCGCCGGCATGCAGCTCGGCCACCGCCTCCTCCAGCAGCCGCCGACGCCGATCCGCCTCCTCCCGCAACTCCGCCGGCACCGGCTCTTCCACGGCCGTGTCGGCGCCGTCGGCCCACACCAGCGCCCGCATCCGTACGAGGTCCACGACACCGCGGAACCCGTCCTCGGCACCGATGGGCAACTGCACGACCAGCGGCGCCGGGTGCAGCCGTTCCCGTATCGAGGCGACCGCCGTGTCGAGGTCGGCCCCGGCACGGTCCAGCTTGTTGACGAAGGCGATCCTCGGCACACCGTGCCGGTCGGCCTGCCGCCACACCGACTCGCTCTGCGGCTCCACGCCCGCGACGGCGTCGAACACCGCGACCGCGCCATCGAGGACACGCAGCGAACGCTCCACCTCGTCGGCGAAGTCGACGTGCCCGGGGGTGTCGATGAGGTTGATCCGGTGACCGTCCCAGGCGCAGCTGACCGCCGCCGCGAAGATGGTGATGCCGCGGTCGCGCTCCTGCGGGTCGAAGTCGGTGACGGTGGTGCCGTCGTGGACCTCGCCGCGCTTGTGCGTGGTGCCGGTGGCGTACAGGATCCGCTCGGTGACGGTGGTCTTGCCGGCGTCGACGTGGGCGAGGATGCCGAGGTTGCGGACGACGGCGAGGGTGTTGGGGGTGAGGTTGGGGTTGGAGCTGAGGTTGGCGTTGGTGCGCACGGCCCTTGGCCTTTCGGATGATCCGGAACAGGGGGCAGCGCGATTCCCGTACGAGACACAGGGGCACCAGGAATCTGTCGGCACCGTCAACTGCGGGCTTGTAGACAGAAGTTGGTGTTGATCAGGCGTTCGTCACGGGCATCCGGTGCCGGCCGCGCAGCGGGCACCGGGCGGACGAGGACACCAGGATCACCTCGTACCGGCAGAGGGAGACGACGGCAGCGGTGTGGTCACGCATGGCCCGGCTCCCTTCGACTCGTCACGAGGACGCGCCGCCGAGTGGTGGGCGGCGCGTGAATGCGTGGTGAGTCTAGGGAGCCGGGCGGGGTCGATGCAGCCGGTTATTTACTGGTCGTCGCCCCTACTGGTTTTCGTCCTCTACTGCTCGTCGATCGTGATGGCCGCGGCGGGGCAGACCGCCGCCGCCTCGCGGGCGGACGCTTGCAGGTCCGCGGCGGGGCTCGGTTCGAGGAGCGTGACTATGCCGTCCTCGTCACGCTGGTCGAAGACCTCGGGTGCGATCAGCACACACTGGCCGGCGCCGCAGCAGCGGCCCTCGTCCACACTGAGTTTCACGGCGGTTGCCTTCCTTCCCGGTGATAGAGCCGTCACCACCGCACGGGAACCGTGCGCAGTCCGCCGACGAGGAGACCCTCGACGCGCTTCAACTCATGGGTGGACACGGCCAGTTGGAGGGTCGGCAGCTTGCGCAGTAGGACGTCGAGGGTGACCTGCAGTTCGGTGCGGGCCAGGCTCTGCCCGAGGCATGAGTGCGGTCCGACGCCGAACGTCAGATGGGGGTTCGGGGACCGGGACAGCACCATGTCGTCGGCGTCGGTGAACACGCTCTCGTCCCGGTTGGCGGACGGCATGCTGCACACGACGGTCGTGCCGCTCGGGAGCACCTCGACGTCGATCTCTACGTCCTCGGTCAGATAACGCCGCAGCCCGAAGCCGAGGTTGGCGTCGAAGCGCAGTGCCTCGTCGACCGCGGTGCGCACCAGGGCCGGGTCGGCGAGCAGCCGCTCCCAGCGGGTGCGGTCGGCGAGGAGCATGGCGACCATCTTGCCGATCATGTTCGCGGTGGTCTCGTGCCCTGCGACCAGGAGCCCCATGGCGGTGCCGAGCAGTTCGTCGTCGGTCAGCCCGTGGCCCTCCTCCTCGCTCTCCCGGATCACCATGCTGATCAGGTCCTCGCCGGGCTCGGCGCGTGTCGCCGCGATGTGCGCGCCCATGTACCCGGCGAACTCGTCGTATGCCGCCCGGGTCTGGCCGCCGGAATAGCGGCTGACGTTGAGAAAGGCGTCGGACCAGTGCGAGAACCGGTCCCGGTCCGCGGCCGGGACGCCGAGGATGTCGCAGATGACGTAGACGGGCAGGGGGAAGCCGAGGCACGCCTTGAGGTCGGCGGGCTGTCCGCCGCGCACCATGTCATCGACGAGGCTCTCAGCCATCCGCACCATGCCGGGGCGCAGCGCGGTCATACGGCGGGCGGTGAAGTACTTGCCCACCTGCCGCCGCCACTTGAGGTGCGGTTCGCCGCGGTCGGGCAGCGCCAGGGTGCTGCTTCCGTCGGCGGCGGGGCCGCCCGCGCCTTCGGGGGCGATCCGGGCGGCGCCGACGTCCTCGGCGGTCGGCCGGACGAAGCGGGGATCGGACAGCAGGGCTTTGACGTGGTCGTAGCGGGTCAGATAGGTCGCCTTGTCCCCGCTGGGGAGTTCGACCGTGGACATCGGGCACCGCCCGCGCAGTTGCTCCCATTCGGCGGGCGGATCAAGGGGGTTGTCGCTTAGCAGCGGCAGTCGCAGGAGGTCGTTCTCGCGCATCTTGCATCACCTTGTGTGGGGGGAGAGAGGCGGGTGAGAGGCGGGTGAGCGACGCGGAAGCGTGCACAGCACGGCACGTTACGCACGTTGTGCATCATGCATCAAGAGTGCATCATGCACTTTCGATGCATGGCGCAATCTCACCGTAGGGTGGGGACCTGGGAACCTGGGCCCGAGAGGTCGAGGAGTTGGCCTGGCGGCCGGGAAGGAGATCGACGTGGACGCCCGAGAGGCCGCGGAGCGCATCGAGCGGGAACTGCTGATCCTCACCCGCCACAAGGAGATGCGGGCACCCCGGGGGCCGCGCGGCGGCGACCCGCTGGACCAGAGCGCCTACGTCCTCCTCAACCGGCTGGAGACCCAGGGCCCGATGTCCATCCCGGACTTCGTCGAGGCCTTCGGACTCGCCGCGTCGACGTTCACCCGGCAGACCTCGGCCCTCCTGCGCAACGGGCTGGTGGAGCGCACGCTCGACCCGGCCGGCGGGGTGGCGCGCAAGTTCCGTATCACCGAGGAGGGCCACCGGCTGCTCTCGGAGCAGCGTGAGGGCATCGTCACCGGCCTGTCCTCGGTCGTGGCCGACTGGACGCCCGAGCGGCTGGGCCGGTTCATCGCCGATCTACGGCAGTTCAACACCGACATCGAGCGCATCACGGGGCGCCCCTGGCCGCGAGGCCCGGAGGACACGGACGGCACGCCCGATGTGAACGGCACGGACGGCAGGGCGGCGGGGCCTTCCGACACGGCCGACGGCGCGGACCCGGTCACCGCGTCCGCACTCGGCGCGGCGACGGCCGACCGGGGCTGACAGGCCTGACGGGGACCAACGAGCACTGATGAGGACTGACAGGGACTGACGGGGACTGACGGGGACTGACCGCAGCTGACGGCGACTTACGAGGTCAGTCCGCGCCGGGTGCGGCGCGCAGTCCGCCGAGCAGGACGTCGACCAGCGCCGCGGCCCTTCGCTCCGACTCGGCGGCATGTCCCGTCAGGAGTTGATAGAGCAGCGCGCCGGTGACGGCGTCGGCGACCGCGTCCAGGTCGGCGTCGGCGCGCACTTGGCCGGCGTCCACGGCGCGGCGCAGCCGCTCCACGAGAGCCGTGTGCCGGGGGCCGGTGAGCTGCTGGTAGAGGACCTCGGCGTCCTGCGGGTTCTCCGCGGCCGCAGCGGTCAGGGCCAGGACGAGGGGGCTGTGGCGGGGGTCGGCGGCCAACACCGCGTATCCGCGCAGCCATTGACGCAGGTCGGTCTCGACGTCGCCGGTGTCGGGCGGGTCGACGCCGTGTCCGGGGGCGGCGGCGAGGAACCCGTGGTGGACCGCGTCGGCGACGAGGGCGCCCTTGGAGGGCCAACGCCGGTACACGGTCGGCTTGCCCACCCCGGTCCGCGCGGCGACGCCCTCCATGGACAGCGCGGCGTAGCCGTTCTCGACGAGCAGCTGCCGGGTCGCTTCGAGGATGGCCCGGTCGGCGGTCGCACTGCGGGGCCGGCCTCGCCGACGTACCTCTTCCATGGCGTCCATCGTAGATGGCTGAGGTAGCCTTCAATTACGGAACGGTTCGTAATGTAATAGCCGATGAATGCCCACAGGGAGAGCGTCGTATGAGCATGAACGTGCTGGTCGTCATCGGTGTCGGCGGTATGGGGCAGAGCATCGCTAGGCGCCAGGGGGCCGGAAAGCGGGTGCTGCTCGCCGACTTCGACGAGCAGGTGCTCGGCGCCACGGCCGAGTCGTTGCGCGGCGAGGGATACGACGTCGTCACCTCACCCGTCGACGTCGCCTCCCGCGCTTCGGTGGCCGCACTCGCCGGCCGGGCGGCGCAGCTCGGCCGTGTCACCGAGGTCGTGCACACCGCGGGCCTCTCCCCTGTGCAGGCGGCCGCCGCGGCGATCCTCGCGGTCGATCTGCTCGGCGTGGCCCTGGTGTTGGAGGAGTTCGGGCGCGTCGTCGCCCCGGGCGGTGCGGGGGTCGTGATCTCCAGCATGGCCGGGTATCTCGCGGCGCCGCTCGACGCCGAGCAGGAGCGGGCGCTCGCCCACACCCCGGCCGACGAACTGCTCGATCTGCCGTTCCTCGGCCAGGTGACCTCCGGTGCCGTCGGCTACGGCCTCGCCAAGCGCGCCAACCACCTGCGGGTCCAGGCGGCCTCCGGGGCGTGGGGGCGGCGCGGTGCCCGGATCAACTCGATCAGTCCCGGTGTCGTCTCCACGCCCATGGGCCGACAGGAACTGGCGGGCGACAGCGGCGAGTTGATGCGCTCGATGATCGACGCCTCGGCCACCGGCCGGCTGGGCACACCGGCCGACATCGCCGCCGCGACCGCGTTCCTGCTGGGTCCCGATTCGGCCTTCGTCAGCGGCACGGACCTGCTCGTCGACGGCGGAGTCGTGGCGGCCCTGCGCACCGGCGCACCGAGCCCGGCGGCCTGAGCGGTGTACCGACCGCCTGACCGCCTATCCGGCAGCCCGCCGACGGGCCCTGCCCGGCTGCCCACCGACCGCCTGACCGGCGGCCCGACCGGTCGCCGGCCGAACGCCCGACGACCGGCTGATCGACCGCCTGACCAGCCCTTCTGCGACTCCGCGGGCCGGTGCCGTGCGATCCGCACAGACGGGCCGTGCACATCTCACGGTCGGCCGATGACAGTCGATCGATGTCCCTGGCCTGCAGTTCTGCCATCGTGGGACGTGAGAGGCGCGGGCCAGGCGGCCCGACCATCCGTCAGACCGTCCCCCGCGGGAGGCTTTCCGTGGACAAGCGGTACGAGGTCTACTGCCTCACCCACTCACAGTTCTACGACACGCCGTCCCAGGGCCGGGCGCGTGGCCGCTTCCGTCAGACCCTGCGTCCGCTGCCCGCCTCGTGGTCGCGCGAGGAGCTCGGCGACTGGGTGGTCCGCCGCCCGGTCGACGCGGAACTTCCCCCGCAGGGCTGGAAGATCCACGCCTCGGCCTGCCCGGACGACGCACAGCAGATCCTGGACGTCGTGTGGGACTACTGCGTCCCGCGCCGCATCGCCTTCAAGTTCCTGCCCGACCTGGAAACCCTGTTCCTGGCCAACGCGAAGTACGCGCACCGGGGTTCCAGCGGGAAGTTCGTGACCATCTACCCCGTGGACGAGGCCCAGTGCGAGCGGATCCTCGCCGAGCTCGGCCCCGCGCTGGACGGCTGGCAGGGGCCGTACATTCTCAGCGATCTGCGCTGGGGCGCGGGGCCGCTCTATGTCCGGTACGGCGCCTTCGCGGACCGCTACTGCGTCTCGGCCGACGGGATCCTGGAGCAGGCGGTGGCCGACCCCTCCGGCCGGCTGGTGCCCGATGTCCGGGGTCCCACCTTCCAGGTGCCGGAGTGGGTGCGGATGCCCGGGTTCCTGGAGTCGCAGCTCGCCGAGAGCCGCCGGACCACCGTCGCCGACCTGCCCTACCGGTTCGAGCGGGCGCTGCACTTCTCCAACGGCGGTGGCCTGTATGCCGGGGTCGACACCCGCACGGGAGAACGCGTCGTCCTCAAGGAGGCCCGGCCGCACGCGGGGCTCACTCCCGACGGCGCCGACGCGGTCATCCGGCTGGAGCGCGAGCGGGCGGCCCTGGAGCGGCTGCGCGGGCTGAGCTGCGTACCCGCGCTCCACGACCACTTCGAACTGGGCGGCCACCACTTCCTCGTCGAGGAGTTCATCGAGGGAAGAGCCCTGCACGAGGTGTTCGTCGAGAAGTATCCGCCGACCGATCTGGACGCCGACGCGACGGCCTTCGCCGACTACACCGCCTGGGCGCTCGATGTGCACCGGCAGGTGGAGGAGGCGGTCGCCGAGGTCCACCGGCGGGGCATCGTGATCGGCGACGTGCACACGTACAACGTCCTGATCCGCCCCGACGGCAGGGTGGTGCTGATCGACTTCGAGGGCGCGTCGGACGTGACGCAGGCGGGGCACCAGGTCCTCGCGGCCCCGGGGTTCATCGCCCCGAGCGGGGCCACCGGCTTCGACATCGACCGGTACGCGCTGGCCTGTATGCGGATCTTCCTCTTCCTGCCGCTGACCGGCCTCATCGACCTGGACGGCGGCAAGGCCGGGCAGCTCGCCAGGGAGGCCGCCCGGCTGTTCCCGGTCCCCCGGCGGTTCCTCGACGATGCCGTCCGCACGCTCACCGGCGACGGTGGCATGGCGACGGGCACGGACGACGGACCCCACCTGGAGCCCGACCAGGCCGGCTGGCTGCGCGCCCGTGACTCGATGGCCGACGCCATCCTGGCCGCCGCCACACCCGAGCGCCACGACCGGCTCTTCCCCGGCGACATCGAGCAGTTCACCGTCCAGGGCGGCGGTCTCGACCTGGCCCACGGCGCGGCCGGCGTGCTGTACGCGCTGGACGCGACCGGTGCCGGACGCCACCCGGCCCACGAGGACTGGCTGGTCCGGCACGCACTGCGCCCGGAACCGGGCACCCGCCTCGGCTTCTACGACGGTCTGCACGGCGTCGCCCACGTGCTCGACCACCTCGGGCACCGGGGGGAGGCCGCGCAGGTCCTCGACATGTGCCTGGGCGAACGCTGGGAGGCGCTGGCCTCGGACCTCAAGGGCGGGCTGTCCGGCATCGGGCTCAACCTGCTGCACTTCGCGACCACCCGCGGCGACACCGCATGCCGTGACGCCGTCCAGCAGGTGGCGCAGACCGTGGCCGACCGTCTCGGCCCGGCCGACGGCGTGCCCGAGACCAGCGGCGGCGCCCATCCGAGAGCGGGGCTGATGTACGGCTCGTCCGGGCCCGCGCTGCTGTTCCTCCGTCTGTACGAGGTCAGCCGCGACCCGGCCCTGCTCGACCTGGCCGCCACGGCCCTCCGCCAGGACCTGCGCCGCTGCCTCGTACGCCCGGACGGATCGATGGAGGTGAACGAGGGCTGGCGCACCATGCCGTATCTCGCCGACGGCAGCGTGGGCATCGGCATGGTCCTCGACGAGTACCTGACCCACCGCGCGGACGAACGGTTCGCGACCGCCGCCGACGCGATCCGCCGGGCCGCGAGAGCGTCGTTCTACATCGAACCCGGGCTCTTCGACGGCGTGGCCGGGATGATCCTCCACCTCAGCCGCGCCCACGCGCCCGGTACGGCCGCCGTACGCGATCCGGTGATCGCGGACCACGTACGCCATCTGGAGCGCCACGCCTGCGTACTGGACGGCCGACTCGCCTTCCCCGGCGAGCAGTTGCTACGGCTGTCCATGGACCTGGCCACCGGCACCGCGGGAGTCCTGCTGGCGCTGGGCGCCGCCTTCCACTCGCGGCCCACCGGACTGCCGTTCCTGACCCCGGGCCTGGAGCCCGCTCATGACCTTCCCGTCCCCACGCGAGTCGGAGAGAGGAGGTGAGGACATATGTCGCTCCTCGACCTGCAGGGTCTGACAACCGAGACCGAGACCGGTTACGCGCCGCCGCCGGGCAGCCGGGCCAGCAAGGGTTGTGGCGGAGGCAGCCGGCTGAGCCTGCTGCTCTGCTAGTCCAGGCAGACAAGTTCTGCCAGTTCGGACAGACACGTCTGCCGGTCCGGAAAGACACGTCTGGTCCGGACAGACAAGGCGGGGGCTCACCGCGCGCCCCCGCCCCTCCCGGGGCACTCCCGCCCCTCCTCCTGAACCGTGCGACGACGGGAGCAGTCGGTGGACCGACGCGCGGCCGACCGTCTGCTCCTGGAGACGGTCCGGCGAGGCGGTGCATGGGGCGGGGTCCAGGCCGCCGTGTCCCTCCTGCTGGCGTGCGTCTACGTGCTTCTGCCCGCCGTCCTGGGCCGCACGGTCGACGCCGTGCTCGGGCGGGGTGACACCGCACTGTGGCTGACGCTCACCGCCGTCACGGTCGCGCTGCTGGTGGTGTGCGACACCGCGGACGACTACGCGGGCGCCCTGGCCAACGCCCGCTGCACGGCCTGGCTGCGGCACACCCTGCTCGGCCATGTCCTCGACCTGGGCGCCCGCGCCGCCCGCCGGCACACCCCCGGTGACCTGGTGGCCCGGCTGGTGGGCAACACCGCCCGGGCCGGCAGCGCCCCGTCGGGCCTGGTGTGGGCGGTGACCGAACTGGTCCCGCCGATCGGGGCCGTCGTGGCCCTCGCCCTCATCGACCCGTGGCTGTGCCTCACCTTCGTGGCCGGGCTGCCGCTGGTCGTCCTCATGGTCCGCGCCTTCGTCCGCGACGTCTCCGACCTCAACGACCGCTACTTCGCCACGCAGGGCCGCATCGCCACCCGGCTCGTCGACGCCCTCACCGGCATCCGCACCATCGGCGCCGCCGGCACCACGTCCCGTGAGGCCGAGCGGGTCCTTGAGCCGCTGCCCGAACTGCACCGCCACGGCCTGGGCATGTGGCAGGCGTTCGCCCGGGTCTCCGCACGGGACGCGGCGATCGTGCCCCTGCTGGAGATCGCCGTGCTGGCCGTGGCCGGACTGGGGCTCGCCCAGGGCCGCATCACACCGGGTCAGATGCTCGCCGCGAGCGGATACGTACTCCTGGCCACCGGCGTCAGCTCACTGGTGGCCTCGGTCAACCGGCTGGCCTTCGCACGCGCCACCGCGGGCCGGATCGCCGAGATACTGGGCGAGCCGACCGTCCCGTACGGCGCCGCGCACCTGCCCTCCGGGGGCGGCGGGCGGCTGGAGTTCCACGGGGTCACGGTACGGACCGCCGACGGCGGCACCGCGCTGGACGGCATCGACCTGGACCTGCCGGCCGGCGCGCTGACCGCCGTCGTAGGCCGCTCCGGATCCGGCAAGTCCCTGCTGGCCGCGCTGGCCGGACGGCTGGCCGACCCCGACGAGGGCGAGGTACGGCTCGACGGGCAGCCACTGTCCGCCATGGCCCGCCCGGAGCTGCGCCGCGCCGTCGCCTACGGCTTCGAACGCCCGGTGCTGCTGGGCGACACGTACACCGACGCGATCGGCTTCGGGCCCCGCACGCCTGACGCCGGCGAGGTGCGCACGGCGGCCACCGCGGCACGCGCCGACGCCTTCATCCGGACCATGCCCGACGGATACGGCACCCGGCTCGCCGCTGCCCCGCTCTCCGGCGGCGAGACCCAGCGCATCGGCCTGGCCCGCGCCTTCACCCAGTCCGCCCCGGGCGGCCGCCTCCTGATCCTGGACGACGCGACAGCCAGCCTCGACACCGTCACCGAACACCACATCGGCCAGTCCCTGACCGGTACCGGCCCCCTGGCCCACCACACCCGCCTCATCATCACCCACCGCGCCTCGACGGCGGCCCGCGCGGATGTCGTCGTATGGCTCGACGGGGGGCGAGTGCGGGGGGTGGGGACACATCGCGAGTTGTGGGCGGAGGCTGGGTATCGAGCGGTTTTCGGGGCGGGGGTGGGGTATCGGGCGGGGGTCGGGGCTGGGGTTGAGGCGGAGGCGGACCATCGCGCGGGGTTCGAGACGGAGGTTGGTGCTGAGGCGGAGCATCGGGCGGGGGCCCAGACCGGGGTTGGGGCGGAGGCGGAGCATCGGGCGGGGGCCCAGACCGGGGTTGGGGCGGGGGCGGAGCATCGGGCGGGGGCCGAGACCGGGGTTGGGGCGGAGGCGGGGTTCGAGGCTGGGTTCGAGGCGGAGGCGGGGTGTTGGGCCGGGTTCGAAGCGAAGGCGGAGCAGCGGGCCGCGTTCCGAGCGGAGGCCGGGTTCGAGGCCGGGGCGAGTGGCCGGGCTGTGTGGGGCCCGGATCTGGCGCCGGAAGGCGACGGAGGCGTGGGGTGAGCCCGCGGCCGGGAGCCCTGCTGCGGTCCACGCTGCGCACACGGCGCCGGGATTTCCTACGGCTCACCGGCTGGTCGCTGGTCGAGGCCGTACCCGCGCTGCTGTCCGGCTGGCTGGTCGCCCGTGCCGTCGACGACGGCTTCCTCGCCGGCCGCAGCGCCGACGGCTTCGGCTGGCTCGGCCTGCTGGCCTGCGCCGTCCTCGTCGGCGCCTGGGGCACCCGGCAGGCCACGCTCCAACTCGCCGGGGTCGTCGAGCCGTTCCGCGACGACCTGGTCACCCTCGCCACCACCGGCACACTGCGCCGCTCCGCCCGCGCCGGCCAGTCCGTCGACACGGCGGGCGTGGCACGGCTCACCGAGCAGGTGGAGATCGCCCGCGAGTCCTACGGCGCGGTCGTGATGTTCGTGCAGACGTTCGCGGTCACGGCGGTCAGCGTGCTGCTCGGGCTGGCCGCGCTGGATCCCGCCCTGCTGCTGTTCGTCGTACCGCCCCTCCTGACCGGGCTGGTGCTCTTCCTGCTGGCCCTGCGGGCGATGGCGGCCCGGCAACGGGCGGTCGTCCTCGCCGACGAGGCCATCGCCGAGCAGGTGAGCGCGGTGGCCGGCGGGCTGCGGGACATTACGGCGTGCGGCGCCGAGGATGCCGTACGCCGTCGGGTCGGCACCCGCATCGACGAGGCGGCTCGCGCGGCCCGCGCCCTGGCCCGGCTCACCGCGTTGCGCACCGCCGCGCTCGGGGTCGGCGGCTGGCTGCCGATCGTGCTCATCCTGGCCGGGGCGCCCTGGCTGGTACGGAACGGTGTGACGACCGGCGCGATCCTCGGCGCGCTGACCTATGTCTCCCAGAGCCTGCAACCAGCCCTGCGCGGCTTCGTCCAGGGGCTCGGCGGCAGCGGGCTGTGGCTGCTGGTCACGCTGGGCCGGATCCTGGAGGCGGCGGGGGCGAGCGCACCAGGGACGACGGGTACTCCTCAAGCGGCGGGGGCCTCGGAGGCCGCCGCGAGCCTCGAACCGCCGAGCCCTCCGCTCGCCCCCGGGCCGGGAGGACCCCGCGCCGACGGTGCCGCGCCTCCGGCGAGGGCGACGGCGACTGCGACAGACGCATCGGCGAGCCCTCGGCCCTCGGACGGCCGCGTCGAGCTGCACGACGTCACCTTCGGCTACGCCCCGTCCGCAGCACCGGTCGTCCAGAACCTCGACCTCTCCCTCGCTCCCGGCACCCACCTGGCCGTCGTCGGCCCGAGTGGCGCAGGCAAGTCCACGCTCGCCGCGATCGTCGCCGGGATGCTCGAACCGCAAGCCGGCGGCGTGCGCCTGGGCGGTGTCCCGGTCCACTCCCTGGACAGCAGCCGGCTCTCCGGATCCCGAGTGCTGATCCCACAGGAGGCGTACGTCTTCACCGGCACCCTGCACGAGAACCTCACCTACCTGCACCCGACGGCCACCCGGCCCGCCCTCGACGCCGCGGTCCACGCCATCGGCGCCACCCCGCTGGTCGAACGCCTCGGCGGCTACGACGCCCCCGTCGAACCGGCCCTGCTCTCGGCCGGGGAACGCCAACTGATCGCCCTCGTCCGAGCCCTGCTGCCACCTGTCGCACTGGTCCTGCTGGACGAGGCCACCTGCCACCTCGACCCGGCCGCCGAGGAGGTCGCCGAACGGGCCTTCGCCGGCCGCCCCTCCACCCTGATCGTCTGCGCCCACCGCATCAGCTCCGCCCTACGCGCCGACCTCGTCCTCGTCATGGACGGCCCCCGTTGCACCCTCGGCACGCACGAACAGCTGCGGACCGACTGTGCCCTGTACCGGGAACTGATCGGGCATTGGGACCAGGTGGGGGCCGATGCCCGGCGCTGATGCCTGGCGGGGGTGACTGCCCCGAGGGGCTGACGTGGGATCGCCGGCGCTGGCGGCTGATGCGGGACGGTCGCCGAGTGGGAAGGGGGAGCCGCAGCCCGACGGTGTCCGGCCGAGCCCGCCACACGCCCCCCTACATCCAGCCCGACTCCCGAGCGATCCGAATCGCGTCGATCCGATTGCGTGCCCCGGTCTTCCTGGAGACCGCGTTCAGGTGATTGCGCACCGTCCCCACACACAGCGACAGCCGGTCGGCGATCTCGCGCGTGGGCGTACCCTCCGCCGCCAGCCTCAGCACCTCACGCTCCCGCTCGGTCAGCGGGTTCTCCGCCGCGGAGAGCGCCAGCAGCGCCAGCCTGGGGTCGATGAACCGCTCTCCCGCCGCCACCTTGCGAACCCCCTGGGGCAGGATGTCGCTGGGACTGTTCCTGCCGACGACGCCGGCGACCCGACGCTCCAGTGCCCGCCGCAGATAGTCCGGGCTCGCCGAGCCGATCACCAGCAGGGTCCGGCACTCCGGCAGCCGCGAGGCCAGCTCCACCGAGGTGCCGAGGGCGACCTCCTCACCGCCGTCGACGTCGATGACGACCACGTCGGGCCGGTACGTCAGCGCCTGCGAAACCGTATGGCCGTGCTCCGCCGGCCCCGGGACCACTTCGATGTCCTTCTCACGTGTGAGCAGGGCGGCGAGTGCCCCGCGCACCAGGTCTGCGTCCTCGACGAGAAGAACACGGATCAACATCCCTCCTTGCCAGGCCGACCACGGCCTCCATGACGTACGGGCCCCGGACAATCCGACGACGCCTCACGAAGTATCTCCAGGTATCGACCCAATTGCCGGGAGCCGCGTCAGCAGGGCAACGGCAGGGACGCAAAAACAGCTCATGCGGACCGAGGCAACCCTCGACCCGCATGAGCTGGAAGTGATCTGTTGATCTGTATCTGTGTCCGAGGGGGGACTTGAACCCCCACGCCCGATAAAGGGCACTAGCACCTCAAGCTAGCGCGTCTGCCATTCCGCCACCCGGACTAGGCGTCTGCCGCCTTACCGAGGGTGTTCCCCGCGGCGACATGGACAACAATACCAAGGTTTCGGAGTGCCTTTCACCTGCATATCCGTGCGCTGGGCCGCCACCTGGAGCCGTGCGAAGAGGCCCCCGAGACGCTTCACCGGAGGTGACTTCGGAGTCACGCACGGGTGAGATCGGCCGGTGCCGGTGGCGCCCACGCACGGCGGGCGCCACCGGTCCCGTCAGGGCATGAGGTGATACTCCGGGAAGTTCCCGGGCGGCCGCTCCCCCGCCGGCCCCTGCGTCACCGCACGCACCAGCAGGTCGCCGCCGACGAACGCCCCGCGCCACGACGCGCCGAAGCCGCCGAACAGCTCGTCCCGGTCACCGCGGGAGCGCGGCTTGCCGTGACCGACCTTGAACGCCCGGATCTGTGGCGCCAGACGGTCGTACGTCGCCCGGTCGTCCGTGGACAGGGTGGCGACCAGCGCGCCATTGGACGCGTTCATCGCCGCCAGCAGTTCCGCCTCCGTGTCGACCAGAACGATCGTGTCGACCGGACCGAACGGCTCCGCATGGTGCAGCGGCGAGGACGGCGGCGGGTTCAGCAGCGTGACGGGCTGGACGTACGCCGAGGTGTCCTGGCCGGGCAGGAAGCGGGCGTCTGACAGCTTGCCCCGGTGCAGCGGGACGGCGCCGCGGTCGATCGCCTCGGCGACCTGGTCGTGCAGCTCCTTGGCCTTGGCCGCGTTGATCACCGGCCCGAAGTCCAGCTGCGGGTACGGTTCGTCGCGGTTCTCGACCGCCAGGGGGTGGCCGACCCTCAGCGTGCGCACCGCCGGGAGGTACGCCGCCAGGAACTCGTCGAACAGCTCACGCTGGACGACGAAGCGCGGGTACGCCGTGCAGCGTTGTTTGCCGTAGTCGAAGAGCTTGGGGATGACCGTCGTGAGCGCGTCCCAGTCCGTGTAGTTCCAGATGCCCCAGGTGTTGAGCCCTTCCTGTTCGAGTACGTGTCGTTTGCCGAGGTCGGCGACGGCCGTGGCCACCGCGGCGCCGGTGTCGCGGCCGCCGACGAAGGAGACGCAGCCGATCTCGGGCGCCCGCACCAGCGCCTCCGACAGCTCGCCTCCGCTGCCGCTGACGAGGGTGACGGGAATTCCCTCGCGGGCGGCGAGGGCGCAGGCCAGGGTCAGACAGGCGACACCGCCGTCGGTCGGGGTCTTGGCGATGACCGCGTTGCCTGCCAGTGCTTGTACCAACACTGCGTGAACGAGCACGCTCATCGGGTAGTTCCAGCTCGCGATGTTGGAAACCGGACCGTCCAGCGGGGCCCGGCCGACGACCATCGGCTCGATGCCGTCGACGTACCAGCGCACGCCGTCGATGGCCCGGTCGACGTCCGCCCGGGCGAGCCGCCAGGGTTTGCCGATCTCCCAGACGAGGAGCAGGGCGAGCAGGTCACGGTGCTGGGTCAGGGCGTCGAGGGCGGCCGCGACGCGCGCCCGGCGCTCGTCCAGCGGGATGTGGCGCCAGGCGCGGTGCTGGTCGAGTGAGGCACGTACGGCCTGGCGGGCGGTGGCCCGGTCCAGGCGCGGCGGGCCCGCGATCGGGCTGCCGTCGACGGGGGTGGTGGCGGGAAGGGCGCGGCCGTCGGCCTGCCAGGTGGAGTTCCAGAGGTTGAGGACTCGGTCGTCCCGGAATGCCTCCGGGGCGACGGCGAGGCAGCGCTGCCAGGCGTCGGCCCAGGAGGTGCCGGATTTGAGGGTGAGGGTGGTTGCCATGGGGGCTCCGCTCTCGGTGCACAGTCGGGGGCGGTCGTTGATGGCTACGGCGGAAGTTAGCGGCGTGCGGCAACTCCTGAAAGTGACCTCGCGCCGACTATGAGTGACGTCACGCCTCGACGCCCAGGCGGTCCAGCACCAGGCGCGCGGTCTCGGTGGGCGTGCTGCCGACTCCCACGCCGACCGCCTCCAGGGCTTCCTGCTTCGCCGCCGCGGTGCCGGACGAGCCGGACACGATCGCGCCCGCGTGCCCCATCGTCTTGCCCTCGGGTGCGGTGAAACCGGCGATGTAGCCGACGACCGGCTTGGTGACGTGGTCGCGGATGTACGCGGCCGCGCGTTCCTCCGCGTCGCCGCCGATCTCTCCGATGAGCACGATGAGTTCGGTGTCGGGGTCGTCCTGGAAGGCGGCCAGGCAGTCCATGTGGGTCGTGCCGACGACCGGGTCGCCGCCTATGCCGACGCAGGTGGAGAAGCCGATGTCGCGCAGCTCGTACATGAGTTGGTAGGTGAGCGTGCCGGACTTGGAGACCAGGCCGATGCGGCCGGGCTTGGTGATGTCGGCCGGGATGATGCCCGCGTTGGACTGGCCGGGGGTGATCAGGCCGGGGCAGTTGGGGCCGATGACGCGGGTGCCGCGCGCCTTGGCGTGGGTGGTGAAGGCGACGGAGTCGTGGACGGGAATGCCCTCCGTGATCACAACGGCGAGTCCGATGCCGGCGTCGGCCGCCTCGATGACGGCCGCCTTGGCGAAGGCGGGTGGCACGAAGACGACGGTCACGTCGGCGCCGGTGGCGCGTATCCCGTCGGCGACGGAGCCGAAGACGGGGACGGCGCGGTCGTCGAAGTCGACGGTGCGGCCCGCCTTGCGCGGGTTGACGCCGCCGACGACGTCGGTGCCGGCGGCGAGCATGCGCCGGGTGTGCTTCATGCCCTCGCCGCCGGTCATGCCCTGGACGAGGACCTTGCTCTCCTTGGTGAGGTAGATGGCCATGTCGTCGTGTCTCCTCAGGCTGCGGCGGCGAGTTGGGCGGCCCGCAGCGCGGCGCCGTCCATGGTGGTGGCCTGCTGGACCAGCGGGTGGGCGCGGCCGTCGAGGATGGCGCGGCCGCGGGCGGCGTTGTTGCCGTCGAGGCGTACGACGAGCGGCTTGGTCAGCTGGACGGTGTCCAGGGCCTGCACGATGCCGTCGGCGACCGCGTCGCACGCGGTGATCCCGCCGAAGACATTGACGAAGACCGATTTCACGGCCGGGTCGGAGAGGATGACGGAGAGGCCGTCGGCCATGATCTGGGCCGACGCGCCGCCGCCGATGTCGAGGAAGTTGGCGGGGCGGGCGCCGCAGCCCGCGACGACGTCGAGGGTGGACATGACGAGGCCGGCGCCGTTGCCGATGATGCCGACCTCGCCGTCGAGCCTGACGTAGTTGAGGCCCTTGGCGGCGGCGGCCGCCTCCAGCGCGTCGTCGTGCTCGACATCGTCGGCGCCCCAGCGTGTCTGCCGGAATCGGGCGTTGTCGTCGAGGGTGACCTTGCCGTCGAGGGCGAGGATCTGGCCCTGCCTGGTGAGTACGAGCGGGTTCACCTCGACCAGGAGGGCGTCCTCGCGGACCAGTACCTCCCACAGCCGTACGAGGACGTCGACGGTCTGTGGTGGCAGTCCGGCGGCCGTGGCGATCTCGCCCGCCTTGGCGGAGGTGACGCCCTCGGCCGGGTCGATCGGGATGCGGGCCACGGCTTCGGGCCTGGTGGCGGCGACCTCCTCGATCTCCATGCCGCCTTCGGCGGAGGCGATGGCCAGGAAGCCGCCCTCGGCACGGTCGAGTACATTGGAAACGTAGAACTCGGCCTCGATGTCCACGGGCTGGGCCAGCATCACCTTGCCGACCGTGTGGCCCTTGATGTCCATGCCGAGGATCTGACGGGCCGTGAACTCGGCGGCGGCCGGGTCCGCTGCGAGCTTCACACCGCCCGCCTTGCCGCGGCCACCCGTCTTCACCTGCGCCTTCACCACGACGCGACCGCCTAGTCGGCGTGCGATCTCGCGGGCCTCCTTGGGTGAGTCCGTCACCTCTGCCCGCGGCACCAAGATGCCGTGTTCCTCGAAGAGTTCCCTTGCCTGGTGTTCGTACAGGTCCATTTCGGCTCCTGACTCAAAAGTGCCGCACGCCCCCTGGACACCACCCACCGGATGCGGGATAACAAGGTTCATACAGTATTCGTCGACTGTATGCAATGTACTGCCGACGGCCGACGACATACCGCTGAGTGCGTTCCCCACCCCCTACGAAGGGACAGGACCTCGCCATGCCCGACGACACCCAGGACGTCATTTCCGGTGGTCATCTCGTTGCCAAGGCGCTGAAGGCCGAGGGGGTCGACCGTATCTACACGTTGTGCGGCGGCCACATCATCGACATCTACGACGGCTGCGTCGACGAGGGCATCGAGGTCGTCGACGTCCGACACGAGCAGGTCGCCGCCCACGCCGCCGACGGATACGCCCGTATCACCGGCAAGCCCGGTTGCGCGGTCGTCACCGCCGGCCCCGGCACCACCGACGCCGTCACCGGTGTCGCCAACGCCTTCCGCGCCGAGTCACCGATGCTGCTCATCGGCGGCCAAGGCGCCCTCACCCAGCACAAGATGGGGTCCCTGCAGGACCTGCCGCACGTCGACATGATGACGCCGATCACCAAGTTCGCGGCGGCCGTGCCGGACACGGCTCGCGCGGCGGACATGGTGTCGATGGCGTTCCGCGAGTGCTACCACGGCGCGCCCGGGCCCTCCTTCCTGGAGATCCCGCGCGACGTCCTCGACGCCAAGGTCCCGGTGAGCAAGGCACGCGTGCCGAAGGAGGGCGCCTACCGTGCCTCCACCCGCTCGGCCGGCGACCCCGAGGCGATCGAGAAGCTCGCCGACCTGCTGGTACACGCCGAGAAGCCGGCCATCCTGCTCGGCAGCCAAGTGTGGACGACGCGCGGCACCGAGGCGGCCATCGACCTCGTCCGCACCCTCAACATCCCCGCGTACATGAACGGGGCCGGCCGCGGCACGCTCCCGCCCGGCGACCCGCACCACTTCCAGCTGTCGCGGCGCTACGCCTTCTCCAACGCCGATGTCATCGTGATCGTCGGCACTCCCTTCGACTTCCGCATGGGCTACGGCAAGCGGCTGTCCCCGGACGCGACCGTCGTGCAGATCGACCTCGACTACCGCACCGTCGGCAAGAACCGCGACATCGACCTCGGCATCGTCGGCGACGCGGGACTCGTCCTGAAGGCGGTCGATGAGGCCGCTTCCGGACGCGTCAACGGCGGTGCGTCCAAGCGCAAGGAGTGGCTCGACGAGCTGCGCGCGGCCGAGCAGACCGCCATCGAGAAGCGGCTGCCGAGCTTGAAGTCGGACGCCTCGCCGATCCACCCGTACCGGCTGGTCAGCGAGATCAACGACTTCCTCACCGAGGACTCGATCTACATCGGCGACGGCGGCGACATCGTCACCTTCTCCGGGCAGGTCGTGCAGCCCAAGTCGCCCGGGCACTGGATGGACCCGGGTCCCCTCGGCACCCTCGGCGTCGGCGTCCCCTTCGTGCTCGCGGCCAAGCAGGCGCGGCCCGACAAGGAGGTCGTGGCGCTCTTCGGCGACGGCGCGTTCTCCCTCACCGGCTGGGACTTCGAGACGCTCGTCCGCTACAACCTCCCCTTCGTCGGCATCGTCGGCAACAACTCCTCCATGAACCAGATCCGCTACGGCCAGGCCCAGAAGTACGGCCTGGAGCGCGAGCGGGTCGGCAACACCCTCGGCGACGTCCACTACGACAAGTTCGCGCAGATGCTGGGCGGTTACGGCGAGGAGGTCCGTGACCCCGCCGACATCGGCCCGGCGCTCAGGCGCGCCCGTGAGTCGGGCAAGCCGTCGCTGATCAACGTCTGGGTCGACCCGGACGCGTACGCCCCCGGAACCATGAACCAGACCATGTACAAGTGAGGAGGCCTTCATGACTGGTACGTCCACCAAGGCTCTCGAAGGCATCCGCGTCCTGGACATGACCCACGTCCAGTCCGGGCCCTCCGCGACGCAGTTGCTCGCCTGGCTCGGCGCGGACGTCGTCAAGCTGGAGGCGCCGACCGGTGACATCACGCGGGGGCAGTTGCGCGATCTCCCGGACGTCGACTCCCTCTACTTCACGATGCTCAACTGCAACAAGCGGAGCATCACCCTCAACACCAAGACCGAGCGCGGCAAGGAGATCCTCACCGAGCTGATCCGGCGCTCCGACGTCATGGTCGAGAACTTCGGACCGGGCGCGATCGACCGGATGGGCTTCACCTGGGACCGTATCCAGGAGATCAATCCACGGATCGTCTATGCCTCCATCAAGGGGTTCGGCGAAGGCCCGTACACCAACTTCAAGGCGTACGAGGTCGTCGCTCAGGCCATGGGCGGGTCGATGTCGACCACCGGTTTCGAGGACGGGCCGCCGCTGGCGACCGGAGCCCAGATCGGGGACTCGGGGACGGGTGTGCACGCCGTCGCGGGGATTCTCGCGGCGCTGTTCCAGCGCGAGAACACCGGGCGTGGGCAGCGGGTCAACGTGGCCATGCAGCACGCTGTACTCAACCTGTGCCGGGTGAAGCTGAGGGACCAGCAACGCCTGGCACATGGGCCGCTTGCTGAATATCCGAACGACGACTTCGGCCGGGAAGTTCCCCGCTCGGGAAACGCGTCCGGCGGCGGTCAGCCCGGCTGGGCGGTCAAGTGCGCGCCGGGCGGCCCGAACGACTACGTGTACGTCATCGTGCAGCCCGTCGGCTGGCAGCCGATCAGCGAGCTCATCGGCCGGCCCGAACTCGCCGACGACCCCGAGTGGGCGACGCCGCAGGCCAGGCTGCCCAAGCTCAGCAAGATGTTCCAGCTGATCGAGGAGTGGTCCTCGACCCTGCCCAAGTGGGAGGTGCTGGAGAAGCTCAACGCCCACAACATCCCGTGCGGGCCGATCCTGTCCACCGAGGAGATCATCCAGGACTCGTCGCTGGTCGACAACGAGATGGTCGTCACCGTGCCGCACCCCGAGCGGGGCGACTTCGTGACCGTCGGCAGCCCGCTGAAGCTCTCCGACTCCCCGGTCCAGGTGACCAGTTCGCCGCTGCTCGGCGAGCACAACGAAGAGGTCTACATCGGCGAGCTCGGCCTCGGTGACGAGGAACTGCGCCTGCTCAAGTCGAACGGAGTGATCTGACGTGATGGCAGAAGACCGCGTCCTCAGGGTGCGGACGCTCCTCGACTCCGTGCGGACCGAGGGACGCACCGCGCTGACCGCGCCCGAGGGCAAGGTGATCGCCGACGCGTACGGGATCGCCGTACCGGGCGAGGAGCTCGCGACGGACGTCGACGAGGCGGTGGCCTACGCGGCGCGCTTCGGCGGGCCCGTGGTGATGAAGATCGTCTCGCCGGACATCCTCCACAAGACCGACGCGGGCGGCGTGATCGTCGGCGTCGAAGGGGCGACGGACGTCCGGGCCGCCTTTCACAAGATCATCGACAACGCGCGCGCGTACGACGCGGATGCCCGCATCGAGGGCGTGCAGGTGCAGGAGCTGCTCCCGCAGGGGCAGGAGGTGATCGTCGGCGCGGTCACCGACCCGACGTTCGGCAAGGTCGTCGCCTTCGGGCTCGGCGGGGTGCTCGTCGAGGTCCTCAAGGACGTCACGTTCCGGCTCGCGCCGGTGAGCGCCGACGAGGCGCTGTCCATGCTGGACTCGATCCGCTCGGCGGAGATCCTGCGCGGCGTGCGCGGCCAGGCGGCCGTGGACCGCTGGGCGGTCGCCGAGCAGATCCGCCGGGTGTCACAGCTGGTCGCGGACTTCCCGGAGATCGCCGAGGTGGATCTCAACCCGGTGATCGCCACCGCGGAGGGCGCGGTCGCCGCGGACATCCGCGTGATCCTCTCCGAGGCACCCGCGAAGCCACGCCGCCGCTACTCGCGCGAGGAGATCCTCACCTCGATGCGCCGTCTGATGCAGCCGTCGTCGGTCGCGGTCATCGGTGCCTCGAACGAGCAGGGCAAGATCGGCAATTCGGTCATGCGCAACCTCATCGACGGTGGTTTCGCCGGGGACATCCACCCGGTGAACCCCAAGGCCGATGACATTCTGGGCCGCAAGGCGTACAAGAGTGTCACGGACGTTCCCGGTGAGGTGGATGTGGCGGTCTTCGCTATCCCCGCCAAGTTCGTGGCCTCGGCCCTGGAGGAGGTGGGACGCAAGGGGATCCCCAACGCCGTCCTGATCCCCTCCGGGTTCGCGGAGACCGGTGAGCACGAACTCCAGGAGGAGATCGTGGCCATCGCCGAGCGGCACGGCGTCCGGCTGCTCGGGCCGAACATCTACGGCTACTACTCGACGTGGCAGGACCTGTGCGCCACGTTCTGCACGCCGTACGACGTCAAGGGCGGGGTGGCGCTGACCTCGCAGTCCGGCGGCATCGGGATGGCGATCCTGGGCTTCGCGCGGACCACGAAGACGGGTGTGTCGGCGATCGTGGGCCTCGGCAACAAGTCGGACCTGGACGAGGACGACCTGCTGACCTGGTTCGGCGAGGACCCGCGCACCGAGTGCATCGCGATGCATCTGGAAGACCTCAAGGACGGGCGCGCCTTCGTCGAGGCCGCGCGGGCGACCGTACCGAAGAAGCCCGTCGTCGTCCTCAAGGCGGGCCGTACCGCGGCGGGCGCCAAGGCGGCCGGCTCGCACACCGGAGCCCTCGCCGGCGACGACGCCGTGTACGAGGACATCCTCAAGCAGGCCGGCGTCATCCGGGCGCCCGGGCTCAACGAAATGTTGGAGTACGCGCGCGCGTTGCCGGTGCTTCCCACCCCCAAGGGCGACAACGTCGTGATCATCACCGGGGCCGGCGGCAGCGGTGTGCTGCTGTCGGACGCCGTGACCGACAACGGCCTGTCCCTGATGGAGATCCCGCCGGACCTGGACGAGGCGTTCCGGAAGTTCATCCCGCCTTTCGGGGCCGCGGGCAACCCGGTGGACATCACAGGTGGCGAGCCGCCGTCGACGTACGAGGCGACGATCCGGCTCGGTCTGGAGGATCCGCGCATCCACACGCTGGTCCTGGGCTACTGGCACACGATCGTCACTCCCCCGATGGTCTTCGCGGAGCTCACCGCGCGCGTGGTGGCCGAGTTCCGGGAGCGCGGCATCGAAAAGCCCGTGGTGGCATCGCTCGCGGGTGACGTCGAGGTCGAGGAAGCGTGCCAGTACCTGTACGAGCGGGGGGTCGTGGCGTACCCGTACACGACCGAGAAGCCGGTGGCCGTACTCGGCGCCAAGTACCGGTGGGCGCGGGCGGCGGGGTTGTTGGGGGGCGGTTCATGAGGTGAGGCAGCGGGGGGGGGGGGGGGGGCGCGGGGGGGGGCGGGCGGGGGCGCGCCCGCCCCCCGCCCCGGGACCCGCGCGCGCACGAAAGGCATTGGACAGGGGGCGCTGGCCAGAACTTTCGACGCAAGGGGTGCAACTAACGTGACAACCACTGACGTTCCACGGGTCGCCGCCTATCGGGAGGTGACCGACAAGAACGGACGCGTCTATCGCGTCGGTGAGTCCGACATCGACATCATGGGGCGCAAACGCAAGTGGATGGTGATCCTGCCCTGGATCGGCATGATGGGCATCTCCTCCGCCGAGTACGCGTTCGCGTCCGCCGAGGACACCCTGCACACGGCGCATCAATGGAACAGCATGCACATCTTCTGGATGATGACCGTGTGGGTCTTCTTCCAGGCCGCGGTGGCCTTCCCCGCGGGCAAGCTGCGTGAGATCGGGAAACTGCCGGCCCGCTGGGCGATGATGTGCGGCGCCGCGGGCACGTTGCTCGGCTATCTGTCGCTGGCCTTCGCTCCGCATGTCGTCTTCGCCTACATCGGCTTCAGCATGTTCAGCGGCATGGGCGCGGGCATGGTGTACGCCACCTGCGTCAACATGGTCGGCAAGTGGTATCCGGAGCGCAAGGGCGGCAAGACGGGCTTCGTCAACGGCGGTTTCGCCTACGGCTCGGTGCCCTTCGTCTTCATCTTCAACGGCTACATGGACCTGACCAACTTCCGCTGGGTGCTGGTCTCGGTGGGTGTGTTCCTGGCCGGGATCGTCGCGTTCTCCGGCTACTTCTTCAAGGACCCGCCGAAGAACTGGTGGCCCGCCTCGATCGACCCGCTCAATCCGCCGAGCGACCCGCGCGCGGCCCGCTCGCTGCGGATGAACCCGCCGGCGGTCCGCCAGTACTCCCCCAAGGAGGCGTGGAAGACCGGCCGGGTGGCCCTGATGTGGTTCTGTCTTGCGTGCACGTCCGGCGTGAACATCTTCGGCATCGCCTTCCAGGTGGACATCGGCGAGGAGGCCGGGTTCGCCGGCGGGATCGTGGCCACGGCCATGTCCCTGAAGGCGGTCGTCAACGGTACCGGCCGCGGCGTGATCGGCTGGCTCTCCGACCTCTACGGCCGTAAGCGGTGCCTGCTCTTCGTCTGTCTGATCCTGGGTCTCGCCCAGTACGGCATCCTCTGGTCGGCCGAAGCGAAGAACCTGACGCTGTTCCTGATCTTCTCCGCGATCTCCGGTTTCGGCGGCGGCGCCATCTTCCCGATGTTCGCGGCCCTCACCGCCGACTACTTCGGCGAGAACAACAACGCGTCCAACTACGGCATGGTCTACAGCGCCAAGCTCGTCTCCGGCCTGGGCGCCGGCATGGGTGCCGTGGTCGTCGGCGCCTGGGGTCACTCCGGTGCCTTCATCCTGGCCGGCTCCATCTCGCTCTTCGCCGGCTGCATGGCGCTGTTCCTCAGCCCACCGGGACGCGACAACGAACCGCGCCGTATCGCTCCCAACCCCCAACCTCTCGGCGAGGACATGGCCTGACATGACGGCAGATCCGTACGCAGCAAACAGCTCGTCCGCCCGATCCGACGCCGCACACCGTCCCTACCGCGAGGTGACCGACGCGCGCGGGCGCGTCTACCGCGTCGGCGAGACCGACCGGGACATCCTCGGCCACTCCCGCAAGATCATGGTGTACCTCCCATGGCTCGCCATGATGGCCATCAGCGTCTTCGAGTACGCGTACGGCTCCGCGGAGGACACCCTGTCCCACGCGCACGGCTGGACGCAGAGCAACACCTTCTGGATCCTCAGCGTCTGGGTGTTCTTCCAGGCCGGCATCGCCTTCCCGGCGGGCTGGCTGCGTGAGAAGGGCATCCTGACGGCCCGCAAGGCGATGTACATCGGCTCCGGCATGTGTCTGCTGGGATTCCTCGCGCTGTCGCACCTGAACAATGTGTGGCTCGCGATCCTCGGATTCGGCGTCATCGGCGGCATCGGTGCCGGCCTGATCTACGCGACCTCCATCAACATGGTCGGCAAGTGGTTCCCCGAGCGGCGCGGCGCCCGGACCGGTTTCGTCAATGGCGGGTTCGCGTACGGATCGCTGCCGTTCATCTTCATCTTCAACTACGGGTTCGACACCGCGAACTACCACCGGGTGCTGGACCTCATCGGCTGCTACATCATGATCGTCGTCCTCGGGTGCGCGTTCTTCTTCAAGGACCCGCCGAAGAACTGGTGGCCCGCGGACATCGATCCGCTGTCCTTTGCGGGCAGCCAGAAAAGCGCGGTGAGCCTGGCCAAGAACCCTCCGGCGGTGAAGCAGTACACACCGCGGGAGGCCATCAGGACGGGCATGCTGCCACTGATGTGGCTGTCCGTGGTGCTGACCGCCGGGGTGTCGATCTTCGGTATCTCCTTCCAGGTCGACTACGCCAAGGAGGTGGGCTTCGGACCGCTGGTCGCCGCGTCGTCGATGGGGGTGATGGCGGTCATCAACGGCATCGGCCGCGGTGTCGTGGGCTGGCTTTCGGACCGGTGGGGCCGCAAACCGACGCTGGTGTTCGTGATCGTCGTGCTGGGTCTCGCCCAGTTCGGCGTGATCTGGGCCGGCGACCTCGGGAGCGAGTGGCTGTTCCTGTTCTTCGCGTTCCTCTCCGGCTTCGGCGGCGGCGCCTTCTACCCGCTGTTCGCGGCGCTCACCCCGGACTACTTCGGGGAGAACTACAACGCCACCAACTACGGCCTCGTCTACAGCGGCAAGCTGATCAGCGGCCTGTTCGGCGGCGGCCTGGGCTCCATGGTGGTCGCAGCCTGGGGCTACGACGGCGCGTACGCGCTGGCCGGCGGCGTGTCGATCGCGGCGGCGGCGATCGCGTTGCTGCTGCGCCAGCCGGGACGGACGGCGACGCCGTATCCGGCGGGTTGAGGGGCCGCATCCGGCGAGTTGAACTGTCGCGAACTGCCTGTCGCGAACATGAGGAGGGCCTCCCCGTCTCGGG
>NZ_JBHYJA010000006.1:82584-97800 GCF_042740355.1 Streptomyces sp. NPDC059010 | reverse complement strand
CCGGCTTCGGCGGGGGGCGGGGGGCCCCAGGCGCGCGCTCTATCGGGGGCCCCCGGGCGGGGCGCTCTCCTGGGGGGGGGCGGCGCGGGGGGGCGGCCCCCCTCCTCATGTCGGTACGACCGTCAGCACTTCTCCCGCAACGAGTGCAGGTGCTCACTCGAACGCCGTGCGAAGGTCAGGGACTCGGTCGGGTTGTCGTGCTCCGCCTGCCAGTGGTGGGCGAATCGCTGCCCACGAAGTCTGGTCACGGCGGAGATGAACCGCTTGTAGTCGATGTCGCCGTCGCCGACGTCGACCATGCGGTAGCCGTACTGGCTGGCCGGGTCGTTGACACCGTCCTTGACGTGGAAGAGCGGGTAGCGGTGGGGCTGGTTCAGCACATAGTCCATTGGTTCGAAGGGGGCGGGTGAGCCGTCGGGCCGCTTGGAGAAGCGGAACTGGCCCGAGTACGCCCAGAAAATGTCCATCTCCAGGAAGACGAGGTCGGGGTCGGTCTCGGCGAGCAGCACGTCGTAGAGGCGGACCTTGGGGTTGTCGGTGGCGAAGGAGAACTCCTCGGAGTGGTTGTGCTGGTAGAACTTCATGCCGCGTGCCTTCGCCGCCGCGCCGTAGGTGTTGAACTCCTCGGCGGCGCGTTTCCAGGCGTCGACGGTGGAGCCGTAGCGGAACGGCCCGGAGGCGGTGCCTATGTGCTTGAGGCCGAGGGCCTGGGCGTCGTCGAGGACCTTGGTGAGGTTCTGGGCGAAGGTGTAGGCGTTCGGGTCGTTGGAGTAGTAGCCGACGTGGCTGCCGATCGGGTTCAGGCCGTGGTTCCTGGCCAGCCGCTTGAGCTGGGCGAGGGTGATCGGGCCGGCCGAGCCCTGGGTGTATCCGGCGAACTCGACCTCGTCGTAGCCGTACTTCTCCAACTCGGCGAAGACGGGCGCGAATCCGAGTGTGGAGACCTTGTCGCGCAGGCTGTAGAGCTGGATGCCGAGGCGGCCGGGCGGGAGGACGGGACGGCCGCGGCCGGCAGCGCCGGAAGCCGTGCCGGTGGCGGACGCGGTGCCGGGGGCGGACGCGGTGCCGGGGGCGGCGGTCCCCGCAGCCGCGGTCGCCGGGGCCGTGGCGGCGCCCAGCAGGGCGGCGGCCGTGGTGCCCGCCGCCACGCCGAGCATGCCTCGTCTGGTGAGGCGGTGGGTGAGTTCGGGATCCGTCTGGGAAAAGCGGCTCATGCCTGGAACTCCCTGTGATCGAAGGCCGTTGTCAGTGGTGAGTGCTTCACTTGTGACCAGTCGGAAGAGACGGGTCGGTGAGACCGGTGAGCTGGTGCTGCCGGACGTGACCTCTCAGCCGAGACCGGCGAGTTGGAGCAGCAGTGACTTCACATCGGTGGCCGCTACGCGGTCGCCGACAGCGCGGGGGGTGGAGCAGATGAGGAGCGGACCTTCGTCGTCGCTCGCAGGAAGGCGGCCGTGGCTGCCGCGAATAGGGGACGGATCCAGAGGCACGACCGCCATGCGGTAACGCATGCCGAGTTTCTTACGGGCCAGCGCGGTCGCGGCCTTGACCTTGACGTAGGGGTCGAGGGGATCCATGAACAACTCGACCGGGTCGTAGCCGGGTTTGCGGTGGATCTCGACCAGGCGCGCGAAGTCGGGTGCGCGGGCGTCGTCGAGCCAGTAGTAGTACGTGAACCAGGCGTCCGGCTCCGCGACGGCGACGAGTTCGCCGGAGCGCGGGTGGTCGAGGTGATGGGCCTTCTTGCCCTCGTCGTCGAGGAGTTGCCCGATGCCGGGCAGTGCGTCGAGGGCAGCCCGGGTCGCGTCGAGATCCTCCGGTCGGCGTACGTAGACATGGGCGATCTGGTGATCGGCGACCGCGAAGGCACGTGACGTCATCGGGTCGAGGTACTCCATGCCGTCCTGTGTGTGCACTTCGAGCAGTCCTGCGCGGCGCAGGGCCCGGTTGATGTCGACGGGCCGGTCCGCTCGGGTGATGCCGTACTCGGAGAGCGCCACGACGGTACGGCCCTCCGCTCGGGCGTCGTCCAGGAGCGGAGCCATGGCCGAGTCCAGGTCGGCGGCCGCTTTCAGGGAGCGCGGGTCGTCGGGGCCGAAGCGTTGCAGGTCGTAGTCGAGGTGAGGGAGGTAGCAGAGCGTCAGGTCGGGGTGCCGGGTGCGGATGATGTGGCGCGTCGCGTCGATGATCCAGCGGCTGGAGACGAGGTCCGCGCCGGGGCCCCAGAAGTGGAAGAGCGGGAAAGTGCCGAATTTCTCGGTGAGTTCATCGCGCAGGGCGGGCGGCCGGGTGTAGCAGTCGGGTTCCTTACGGCCGTCGGAGTAGTAGATCGGACGGGGGGTGACGGTGATGTCGGTGTCGGCGCCCATGGCGTACCACCAGCAGATATTGGCGACCGTGTAGCCGGGGTGGGCGCGGCGGGCGGCCTCCCAGAGTTTGTCGCCGGCGACCAGTCCGTTGTGCTGGCGCCACAGGAGTACGTCGCCGAGGTCACGGAAGTACCAGCCGTTGCCGACGATGCCGTGCTCCGACGGGTGGGTGCCGGTGAGGAAGGTGGACTGGGCGGCGCAGGTGACGGCGGGCAGGACGGTGCCGAGCGGTGCGCGGGAGCCGGACTGGGCGAGTCTCTTGAGGTGAGGCATGTGGTCGAGGAGACGGGGGGTGAGGCCGACGACGTCGAGGACGAGGAGCGGGGTGGGACGGGGCACCGCAGTGGCGTCGGGTCCGGGCGCCGAGCGGGTGGCCGGGACTGCCGGGTCCGGTTGCTCGGTCATGGCAGCTCCTTGAGGCCGAGGTCCGTCAACAGGTCGCGGGCGAGGGTGAGTTCGGCGGCAATGCCGTCGACGAGCTGGCTGCGGGATCGGGGTCGCAGTTCGAGCGGGAGGGCCTGCCAGGTGTACGTCTCGACTTCGAGGTGGCGGGTGAGCGGCTGGGGGCCGCCGACGAGGCGGGTCAGGGCGGCCTTGAGCACGGGGAGCGTGGAGGTGAGGGGCGCGGCGGGGGCCGCGTGGAGCGGGACATGGAAGTGGGCGCGCCACGGAGAGGCGTCGGGCAGGGCGTCGCCCTTCAGGGCCTCACCTAGGTCGTCGGTGCCGCGCAGGCCGGCGGCGGTGGCGGTGCGGGTCTGGTGCAGGAAGCGGGGTTCGTCGAAGGCGGCGAGGGCCTCGCGGACATCGGGGAGATGGGGGTGTTCGGCGTGCAGGGCGGCTGAGAGCTGGGACTTGACGACAGGGATGCGGGCTTCGGTGAGCGCGTCCAGGGCGGCGTGCGGATCTTCGAAGGAGGTGGCGAGGTGGCAGGTGTCGACGCAGATGCCGATGCGGTCGTGGCGGACGGCGGTGAGCGGGGCGATGGCGTCGGCCGTGGTCTCGACGGTGCAGCCGGGTTCGGGTTCGAGGCCGACGCGGATGTCGCGTCCGGTCAGCTCCTCCAGGGCGTCCAGTCGCTCGGCGAGGGTGAGCAGGGCGGTGCGAGCCGTCTCGGCACGGTCGTCGTCGTAGGCGGTGCGCCAGGCGAGGGGCAGAGTGGAGATGCTGCCGTGGGTGACGTCGTCGGGGAGGAGGCCGGCGAGGACTCGGGCGAGGGAGGTGGTGTGGTCGAGGCGTTCGGGGTCGGCCCAGTCCGGCTTGTAGACGCGGTACTTGACCTCTTCGGCACCGAAACCCTCATAGGGGAAGCCATTGAGGGTGACGACCTCAAGGCCGCGCCGATCGAGCTCGGTGCGCAGGCCGCGCAGCGCGGACGGGTCGGAGACGAGAGTGTGGGCGGCGTCCTTGGCGAGCCACAGGCCGATGCCGAGGCGGTCACGGCCGAGCCGTCGGCGGACCGGCTCGCAGTGGTCGCGGAGTTGGGCGCGGACGCCGTCGAGGGTCTCGGCCGGATGGACGTTGGTGCAGTAGGCGAGGTGGACGGTGGAACCGTCAGGGTGGCGGAAGCGCATGGCTCACGCCCCCGGGGCCGGGGCGGCGGCCGGGGCGTCCCGCTCGCTCGGTGCACCGACCGGTTCTTCGCCGGGCTCCTTCGGAGCACCACGGAGGATGGAGTTGCCCTCATGTGTCGCCTGCGGGGTGGCCACGTCGAGGGTGAGGCGACCGCTGAGCCCGTAGAAGGCGACGGGGTTGCGCCACAGCACCCGGTCCACGTCGTCCTCGCCGAACCCCTCGGCCAGCATCAGATCGGCGACCTTGCGGGTCTTCAGGGGATCGCTCCTGCCCCAGTCGGCGGCCGAGTTCACCAGCACCTGCTCGGGCCCGTACGCGCGGAGGATCGCGACCATCCGCTCCTCGTCCATCTTGGTGTCGGGATAGACGGAGAACCCGAGCCAACAGCCGCTGTCCTTGGCCTCCTTGACCGTCGTCTCGTTGAGGTGGTCTACCAGAACACGGTCCGGGGGCAGTGCGGACTCGCTGACGACGTCGAGGGTGCGGCGCAGGCCGGCCAGCTTGTCGCGGTGCGGGGTGTGGACGAGGGCGGGCAGCTCGTGGTCGGCGGCGAGCTGGAGCTGGGCGGCCAGGGCGGTGTCCTCGGCGGGGGTCATCGAGTCGTAGCCGATCTCGCCGACGGCGACGACCTGGTCCTTGACCAGATACCGGGGCAGTTCGTCGAGGACGCGGACACAGCGCGGGTCGTTCGCCTCCTTGGGGTTGAGGGCGAGCGTGCAGTGGTGGGCGATGCCGTACTGGGCGGCCCGGAAGGGCTCCCAGCCGAGGAGGGAGTCGAAGTAGTCGAGGAAGGAGGCGGGAGAGGTGCGGGGCTGGCCGAGCCAGAAGGAGGGCTCGACGACGGCGCGGACGCCGGCGGCGTACATGGCCTCGTAGTCGTCGGTGGTGCGTGACGTCATGTGGATGTGGGGGTCGAAGAGGCGCATCAGGACTCCTTGCCGTCGGTTCCGCGGATGCCGCCGTGTTGGGCGGCGGGCGCGGGTGGGGTGGCCGTGGGGTCGGTCAGGGTCAGGACGCGGTACAGGTCTTCGGGTACGGGGCGGCCCGCGGCGGTGCGTTCGGCGGCGTAGTCGCCGAGCATGCGGGCGAGTTCGGTGTCGCGGTGGGCGCGGTGCTCCAGGTCGGCCACCGTGTCGACGGGCACGCCGGTGAACAGGCACTTCAGGACGGCGTGCCGCCACTGGTGGGGGTCCAGGTGCCGGGCGGCGTAGGGGCCGACGGCGGCGGCGAGGAGCCGGGTGTCGTTGGTGCGCAGGGCGTCCTCGACGAGCGGCAGGGCCTCCCGGCCCGGCACCAGGTGGGGCAGTGCGTGCAGGACGGCGCGGCGTTCGGCGGCGGTGCCCTGGAAGTAGACCCGGGTGAGGGCGTCGATGTCCGCGCGGGCCGCGTGCAGGATGAGGACGCGGGCGGAGTCGGCGTCCTCGGGGCCACAGCGGCGTCCGGCCTCGGCGATGCGCAGCTCCCAGACGGAGATGGGCCCGTGGCTGCCGGGGTTGGCGGCGGCCTCGTCGAGTGCCTGGTGGAGCCAGGCGCGGGGGGCGCCGCTGAGGCGGGCGTCGAGGTGCCGGCGCAGTTCGGTGGGCGGGGTGAGTGCGCGGGTCGTGCCTTCGCCGTCCGCCCGACTCCCGGCGCTCGCCCCCGCAGGCCCCTGGCGCCGCCGGCTGCTCGGGCGCCCGGCACCTGCCCAACCGTCGGCGCCGGCCTGGCCCTCGACGCCCGGATGGCCATCGGCGTCAGCCCGACCCTCGACGCCCAGATGACCGTCAGCGCCAGCCCGACCCTCGACGCCCGGATCACCGTCGGCGTCAGCCCGGCTCTCGGCACGCGCCCGGCCGTCGGTGTCAGCCCGCGCGTCGGTGTCAGCCCAGCCCTCCGCACCGGCCCAGCCCTCGGCGCCGGCCCAACCGTCGGCGCTCGCCCAGCGGTCAGTGCCCGCCCGGCCCTGGATGCTCGGCCGAGCCTGCGTTCCGGCCCAGCTTTCGGTGCCCGCGTGACGCCCTCCGTCTGGGCGCGCTTCGCCTCGGCGCGCTTCCTCTGGGCGCGCTTCGCGGTCCGTCGGGGGCTCGGTGACCGGGTGGCGCTCGGGGTCCGCGCCCGGGGTCGCCGGGCTGGTGCGGGGGTGGGTCATGAGGTGCTCCCTTCGGGGGTGGCGGAGGGATCGCCAGGAGGTGGGTCGAGTACGGGTGATCGGGTGGCCGTGGCCTGGGCGCGGCGGAGGAACGGGAGGGAGAGTTCGGCGAAGTGGGGGCCCGCGTGGGAGTGGCGGGGCAGTTCGACGACGGTCAGGCCCTGGTAGCCGGTGGCGGACAGGGCGGCGAGGACGGGTGGGAAGTCGATCTCGCCGTCACCGAAGGGGAGGTGTTCATGGATGCCACGCCGCATGTCCTCGATCTGGACGTGGCGCAGCCATGGGGCGGCGGCGCGTACGCAGTCGGCGGGAGAGAGGGGTTCGAGGCATTGGCAGTGGCCGATGTCGAGGGTCAGGCCAAGGTGTTGTGGGGCATCGAGGGTGCGGCGGAGGCGGTGGAAGTCGGCGAGGGTGGAGAGGAGGTGGCCGGGTTCGGGTTCGACGGCGAGCGGGATGCCGGCCCTGGTGGCGGCGGCCAGGACCGGTGTGAGCGCGTCGGCCAGGCGGTGCCAGGCCGTGTCGGGGTCCGTTCCCGGCGGGGTGATGCCGCTGAAGCAGTGGACGGCATGGGCGCCGAGGTCGGCGGCGACCTGGACGGCGCGGATCAGCAGGTCGACGCGGCGTGCCCGGTCGTCGGGGTCGGGGTCGAGCAGGGAGGGGCCGTGCTTGCGGCGCGGGTCGAGCACGTAGCGGGCACCCGTCTCCACGGTGACGTCCAGACCGAGCGTGTCCAGCCGGCCCGCGAGGCGGCGAGTGCGGGCGGCGAGGTCAGGGGCGAGGGGGTCGAGGTGCATGTGGTCGAGCGTCAGGCCGACACCGTCGTAGCCGAGGTCGGCGAGCAGGGCCAGGGCGTCGTCGAGGCGGAGGTCGGTCAGGCCGTTGGTGCCGTAGCCGAGGCGGAGCGGGGTGACCGCCGAAGTCGGGGAGACAGCGGTGGCACGCTCGGCGCCGATGAGGTGGGTGTGGGGGCCGTGGAGGCCGTTGCCGTCCTCCGGTGCCTCGGTGGACCGTGCCCGGGCGGATGTCGCGTGTCTCATCCGACGCTCACCTTCCTTCCGTGGCGGCGGCCGTGGCCGCTGCGCCCGCCCATGGCGTCGCCGGGGATGGTGAACAGCGCGGGCGGGCGAAGCAGTTCGCCCCGGGCGAGCGCCGTTGACCGGGACACACGACAGCGCCGCCGGCCGACGACAACACGCGAGACCCCGAGGACGGCGAACAGCACAGACATCCGAAGCAGCCCAACCCAGCCAAACGCCCCCGACCGGGACACACCCCAGCACCGCCGGCCGACAACAGCAGGCGAAGCCTCCGGTGCCGGATCACAGTCGCTCCCCGTCGGGACCCGCGCCCGGCTCAGGCCGCCGTGCCCGCCCGGCGCGGCCCGCCAGTCGCTCGGCGAAGCCCGTGAGCGTCGCGTACTGCTCGCCCAGGGCTGCCGGCCCCTCCCCCACCGGATCCTTGAAGTAGAAGCCCAGTTCGGTGAGTGGGCCGGAGAGGCCTGCCTCGTGGGATCGGGCGGTCAGGCGGGCCAGGTCGAGGATCAGGGGGGCCGCCAGGGACGAGTCGCAGCCCTGCCAGATGGTCTGGAGGATCATGCGGGTGCCGAGGAAGCCGTCGAAGGCGATGTGGTCCCAGGCGGTCTTCCAGTCGCCGAGGGCGGGGACGTCGTCGATGTGGACCTCGCCCTCGGGGGGTGTGGCGAGGGTGTCGGCGAGCACCCGGTCCTTGCCGGCGTTCTTCGCGGCCGCCGCGGCCGGGTCGGCCAGGGAGGCGCCGTCGCCGCCGCCGAGGAGGTTGGTGCCGGACCAGGCGCGGACCGTCAGGGCTCGTTGGGTGAACATCGGGCCCAGGACCGAGCGGAGCAGTGTCTGGCCCGTCTTGCCGTCGCGGCCCGCGAAGGGCAGGCCGGTCGACGCTCGCAGGGGCGCCAGCGCGGGGTGGTCCAGGCCGGTCGACGGGGTGAAGTTCACGTAGGGGCAGCCCGCGCGCAGGGCTGCCGCCGCGTACAGCGAGCTCGGGGGCAGGGCGGCGCCGGTGGGCTTGGGCTCGGTGGAGGCGACGTTCACCACGACCGCCCGGGTGAGCTGGCACCGCCGTATGAAGTCCCGGATGTCGGAGGCGAAGGCGGTGATGAGTTCGTCGTCGCCTCGTGTGTCACCGGGGAGGGGTCCGCCGGGCCTGATCTCCGTGTCCGCGGCGGCGAGTTCGGAGCGGACCGCGGTGGGCAGTCCCGGGGGCAGGACGCCGCCTGCTGCCAGGGCCTCCGCGCGTTTGGGCAGGGGGCAGTCCACCGTGTCGTGGCCGCCGAAGACCAGGGACGACAGGGCGGGCAGGCCGCAGTCCGCGAAGGTCGGCGTCTCGGTGACCAGGCCCGTCGGTGGGTGCAGGCCCGCGGTGACGGCGGCGCACCCGGCGACGACGGTCGTGGCGACGGAGCCGCGCGCCCCGATCAGCCAGACGCCGACGCGCGGTTCGGACGGGGAAATGGACATGGACGCGGACATGGCAGCCTCCTTGTCGAACGCGTCGTATGGGAAGCCCCGGGGCCGGGCCCCTGGCGAGGGCCCGGTGGGGCGAAGACGGCGGGCGGAGGTCCGGCGTCCCCCGCCCGCCGTCGCTCAGTCGCCCTGCGAAGCCATGGGTCCGGCGGATGTGGCGGACTTGGCGGTCTTCGCGGGCAGTTCCTTGATCCGGATGTCTCGGAAGGACACCTCGTCGTCGGCTCCGTGGTTCTGGATGCCGAGGTGTCCGTCGGTGAGGCTCCGGGCCGGGTCGGTGTTGGTGAAGTCGTTGATCTTCACACCGTTGAGATAGACGCGGAGGCGTTCGCCCTCCACGCGGATCTCGTAGGTGTTCCACTGACCCGGCGGGTTCAGCGCACGGTCGCGCTTCTTCAGATCGGCGGACTTGAAGCCGTACACCGCGCCGGTGGTGCGGTCGGCGGCGTCGGTCGCGTCGATCTGGATCTCGTAGCCGTTGTTGACGGCCGACCACGGGTCGTCCGAGGGCGGGAAGCCCACGAACACACCGGAGTTGTCGTCGCCGGCCATCCGCCAGTCGAGCTTCAGGGAGTACGACCCGAAGCCCGACCCGGCGTACCAGAGCATCCCCATGCCGCCGGTCGTCGTGAGGGTGCCGTCGTCGGACAGGGTGAAGGATCCGGGGCCGGCCTGTCGCCAGTCGTCCAGCGATGCCCGGGTGCCGTCGAAGAGCGGGCGGTAGCCGTTCTCCGGGCGGCAGTCTGCCTGGGCGTCACCGATGGCCCAGCGGATTCCGCCGAGCAGATGCTGACGGAAGGCGGGCTCGGCGTAGGACTCCTTGGTGTGGCCGCCCCCGGTGTAGAAGGCGCGGCCGCCCTGGTAGGTCTGGCACCAGGCGATCGGGTGATCGCCGTTCATGGTGCCGCCGGTGTACGAGGACTCGTCGAGGGATGCCAGGACATGGACCCGATCCCGGGGATTCGAGCGGTAGTTGTACCACTCGTCGGTGCGGTTCCAGGTCTGCGCCAGCCCAGTGGTCGCCGGGTGGGCGCGGTCCTCGACGTCGACGGTCGCGGGCTGGATCGCCGGGTGCGACTGGAAGTAGGCGCCGGCGACGCCGCCGTAGAACTCCCAGTCGTACTCGGTGTCGGCCGCCGCGTGGACGCCGACGTAGGCGCCGCCTTGGCGGATATAGCCCTCGAACGCCTGCTGCTGGGTGGCGTCGAGGACGTCTCCGGTCGTCGACAGGAACACGACCGCGGCGTAGCGGCGCAGGTTGGCGGCGGTGAACGCCGCGGCGTCCTCCGTCGCGTCGACCGTGAAGCCGCCCGTCTCGCCGAGCTGTTTCACCGCGGCGACGCCGTCGGGGATCGAGTCGTGGCGGAAGCCGGCCGTCTTGGAGAAGACCAGCACCCGCTTGGCCTCGGTCCCGGGCCGCGGGTCCCGCGAGGACTGGGACGCGGCCGGTCCCGAGACGCAGCCGAGGAGTACGGCCGCTCCCACGACTGCCGTTGCCAGCCGTCCGGTTGGAGCTGTGCGTCGCATCGTTCGTGCCTCCTCTCAGCCCGTGGTGAAGGTGAAGTCGTCCACATCGAACAGAGCGCCCGTGCCGCTCCCCTTGAAGACCAGGTAGAGCGTGGTCGTGCCGCTGGGCGCACGGGACAGGTCGGCGGTGACGTCCTGGAAGGTCTCCCAGCCGCCGGTCACCGGCACGGTCGCCTTGCCGAGCAGGGTGCCCGTCGAGGATCCCGCACGGACTTCGAGCGTGCCGCCCGCGCCGCCGGACGAGATCCGGGCGGTGATCTTCTTGGCGTTGCTCAGGACGTACGGCGTGAAGGAGATCCAGTCGCCGTTGTCGATGTCGCCGACCGTCCGGCCGCCGTGCGCGGTGGCCTTGGTGATGACGGAGACGCCGGAGCCGTTGCCGAAGTGCTCGGCCTGGCGGTGCCTGGGCTGGGCGACGCTCTGGTCGTGCGTGGTCAGCGGGGCCTGGCCGCCGCCTCCGCCGTCGGTGTACTCGGCGTCGATCACGCCGAAGATGTTGGCGTCCTCGTCATGGCCGCCGTCGGCGCTGGTCTGGAGGGAACCGGTGCAGCCGTTGGCCGAGGTCAGCGGGTGGCCGTGGCTGTCGTGACCGAGGATGAAGCTGACCTTGACCTTCGTACAGTCGATGGTCCGGTCCTCGGGGTCGGTGACCTTCACCTTGAACGGGATGGCGTCACCGAAGCTGAACAGCCGCCCGTCCTGCGGGAGTTCCAGTGTCACCTTGGGCGCGGTGTTGCCGACCACGATCTGTGTGCTGGCGCTGCCGGTGCGGCCCGAGGTGTCCTTGGCGGTGAGGGTCGCGGTGTAGGTGCCGTTCTTCTTGTAGCGGTACGTCGGGTCGGCCGCCGTCGACTTGCCGCCGTCACCGAAGTCCCAGCTGTACGACAGCGCGTCGCCGTCCTGGTCGGTCGTGCCCTCCGAGGAGAACTGGACCCGCAGCGGCGCCCTGCCCGAGGTCTTGCTCGCCGCGGCCTGCGCGACCGGCGAGTGGCCGTCGGTGGCGTTCTCGATCCGGTACAGGGCCGAGTGCTCGTCGCCGCCGAACCAGGCGGTGCCGTAGTCGAGGACGTAGAGCGCGCCGTCCGGGCCGAAGGCCATGTCCATGATCTGGGTGCCGGTCCACGGGACGTCGTTGATCGACTGCACGGCCCCGGAGCCGTCGCTGACGATCCGCTTGATCCAGCGGCGGCCGAACTCCCCGGCGAAGAAGTTCCCGTCGTAGGCCTCGGGGAACTTCACCGGCGAGTCGAGCGCGGCGTCGTAGTGGTAGACCGGGCCGCCCATCGGGGACTCGGAGCCGCTGCCGAACTCGGGCACGGATCCGCCGTCGTAGGGGATCCAGGCGGCCTGGGCCGGGGGAAGGTCGGTCAGGCCGGTGTTGTGCGGCGAGGTGTTCTTCGGCGCGGCGCAGTCGAAGGCGGCGCCGGACTGGCCGGTGGCGAAGTCGTAGTCGACGTAGGCGTCGTTGTCGCCGGTGCAGTACGGCCAGCCGAAGTTGCCGGGGCCGGTGACGCGGGCGAACTCGACCTGGCCGGCCGGGCCGCGTGCCGGGTCGGCGGCGCCGGCGTCGGGGCCGTAGTCGCCGACGTAGAGGATGCCCGTCTTCTTGTCCACGCTGAAGCGGAACGGGTTGCGGAAGCCCATCGCGTAGATCTCGGGGCGCGTCTTGTCCGTGCCGGGCGCGAACAGGTTGCCGTCGGGGATCGAGTAAGAGCCGTCGGCGTTCACCTTGATGCGCAGGATCTTGCCGCGCAGGTCGTTGGTGTTGCCGGAGGAACGCTGGGCGTCGAAGGCCGGGTTGCGGTTCGAGCGCTCGTCGATCGGGGTGAAGCCGTCGGACTGGAACGGATTGGTGTCGTCGCCCGTGGAGAGATACAGGTTGCCCGCCGCGTCGAAGTCGATGTCACCGCCGACATGGCAGCACAGGCCGCGGGAGGCGGGGACGTCCAGGATCTTCTTCTCGCTGGCCGTGTCGAGCGTGCCGTCGGTCTTCAGGACAAAGCGGGAGAGGCGGTTGACGCCGTCGAAGGGAGCGAAGTCGGCCGCCGTCCCGGTCTCGGGGGCGTCACCGGCCGGGGTGTTGAGCGGGGGCGCGTAATAGAGGTAGATGAAGCGGTTCTGGGCGAATCCGGGGTCGACACCGACGCCCTGCAGCCCCTCCTCGTCGTGGGTGTACACGGCGAGTTTGCCCGCGAGCCTGGTGTTGCCCGCCGCGTCCGTGAGGCGCAGTTCGCCGTCGCGGGAGGTGTGCAGGACCGAGCGGTCCGGGAGGACGGCGAGCGACATGGGCTCGCCGACCTCCGGTTCGCCCTTGGCGAGGGTGACCTGCTGGAAGTCGTCCGCCGCGGCGGCGGCCTCAGCGGCGGTTTCCCGGTCGGCGACGGCTGCGCCGGCCTGGGGTGCGGTGAAGGTGAGGGTGGCGCCCGCCAGCAGCACGCCGCTGAGCAGCGCCACCGCCTTGCGCAAGGACGGGCGTCGTCTGTGGGTCTCGTTTCTGTCGGTGCTGGTGGTGCGGTGTTTCGCGTGCACGAGTGCCTCCAGAATGGGGCCGGGTGTACATGCGGTCGTTCTTGCGCCGGGGTGCGCCGTCACCCCGGAGAGGTGCGAAGGGGTTCAGTTGCCGAACGCCGCGTCGAACGAGGCCGACGGGGGCTCGAAGTCGTACGCCTTCAGACGCTGCAGCGCCTCGGGTGCGCCCTGGAGCCGGTCCATTCCGGCGTCCTCCCACTCCACGGAGATCGGGCCCTGGTAGTCGATGGAGCGCAGCATCCGGAAGACGTCCTCCCAGGGGACGTCCCCGTGTCCGGCCGACACGAAGTCCCAGCCGCGTCGGGGGTCGCCCCACGGCAGGTGGGAGCCGAGGCGGCCGTTGCGGCCGTCGAGGCGTTTGCGGGCCTCCTTGCAGTCGACGTGGTAGATGCGGTCGCGGAAGTCCCAGAGGAAGCCGACCGGGTCGAGGTCCTGCCACACGAAGTGGGAGGGGTCGAAGTTCAGGCCGAAGGCGGGGCGGCCCCCGACGGCCTCCAGAGCTCGCCGGGTCGTCCAGTAGTCGTAGGCGATCTCGCTGGGGTGGACCTCGTGCGCGAACCGCACACCCTCCTGGTCGAAGACGTCGAGGATGGGGTTCCAGCGGGTCGCGAAGTCCTCGTAACCGCGCTCGATCATCGACTCGGGCGCGGGCGGGAACATGGCGACGAGGTGCCAGATGGCGGAGCCGGTGAAGCCGATCACGGTGTCGACGCCGAAGGCGGCCGCGGCGCGCGCGGTGTCCTTCATACGGTCAGCGGCCCGCCTGCGCACCCCCTCCGGGTCACCGTCGGCCCACACCTCGCCCGGCAGGATGGCCTGGTGGCGTTCGTCGATGATGGCGTCGCAGACCGCCTGGCCGACCAGATGGTTGGAGATCGCCCAGCACTTGAGGCCGTACTTGTCGAGCAGGGCCTTGCGGGAGTCGATATACGACGGGTCGGCGAGGGCCTTGTCGACCTCGAAATGGTCGCCCCAGCAGGCGAGTTCGAGCCCGTCGTAGCCGAAGTCCCGGGCGAGCCGGCAGACCTCCTCCAGCGGCAGGTCGGCCCACTGGCCGGTGAACAGCGTGAACGTACGCGGCATTGCGCGTCAGCCTCCTCGGGCCGCTATCGGGGTGTCAGACCGCGATCGGGGTGTAGACGGCGTTCTTCTCGGCGCTCTCCTCCACGGCCGCGAGCACGCGCTGCACCTGCAGCCCGTCGGCGAAGGAGGGTTCGGGCTGCCGGCCCTCGGCGACGGCGTGGACCAGGTCGCGGGCCTGGTGGACGAAGGTGTGCTCGTAGCCGAGGCCGTGGCCCGGCGGCCACCAGGCGTCCAGGTAGGGGTGGTCGGGTTCGGTGACGAGGATGCGGCGGAAGCCCGCGTGCGCGCCCGGTTCGGTGCCGTCGTGGTAGGCGAGTTCGTTGAGCCGCTCCAGGTCGAAGGCGATCGAGCCGAGCTCGCCGTTGAGCTCGATACGCAGGGCGTTCTTGCGGCCGGTGGCGTAGCGGGTGGCCTCGAAGGAGGCGAGGGCACCGGAGGGGAAGCGGCCGGTGAACACGGCGGCGTCGTCGACGGTGACCTGGCCGGTGGCGCCCTCGGCCGAGACGGCGGACAGCCCCTTCACGGCCCCGCCGGGCAGCGGGCGTTCCCGTACGAAGGTCTCCGTCAGGGCGGACACCCCGGTCAGCTGCTCACCCACCAGGTACTGCGCGAGGTCGACGATGTGCGCGCCCAGGTCGCCGAGCGCACCCGAGCCGGCCAGCTCCTTGCGCAGCCGCCAGGTGAGCGGGAACTCGGGGTCCACCAGCCAGTCCTGAAGGTAGGTGACCCGCACATGGCGCAGCCGGCCCAGGCGGCCCTCGGCGACCATGTTGCGGGCCAGCGCGGTGGCGGGCACCCGGCGGTAGTTGAAGCCGACCATCGCCAACTGGCCGCGCCGGTACGCCTCTTCGGCGGCGGCCGCCATCGCGACGGCCTCCTCCACGGTGTTCGCGAGGGGTTTCTCGCACAGGACGTGCTTGCCCGCGGCCAGCGCGGCGAGCGCGATCTCGGCGTGGCTGTCGCCGGGGGTGCAGATGTCGACGAGGTCGATGTCGTCCCGCGCGATCAGGGCCCGCCAGTCGGTCTCGGCCGCCGCCCAGCCGTGCCGGTCGGCCGCCGCGCGCACGGCGGTGGCGTCCCGGCCGCAGATCGCGGCGAGCACCGGGCGGAGCGGCAGGTCGAAGACGCGGCCCGCGGTGCGCCAGCCCTGGGAGTGGGCGGCGCCCATGAAGGCGTAGCCGACCATGCCGATCCGCAGCGGCGGCCTCTCGCTCTCTGCCCCGTCTGACTGCTGCGGCTGTCCCATATGCGATGTCCTCCTCGTCGTCGTGACACGGTGGGGGGTGGGCCCCGCCCCGATGGGCTGGTCAGTCCCGGGGGCGGGGCTCCTCACTTGAAGCCGGTGGACATGTACTGGTCGACGTTGCCCTTGTCGACGACCGCCGAGTAGAGCGTGATCGAGGCCGGGATCTCGAACTCGGCCATGCCGCCGAGGGCCCACCCCCCGGCCCCCCCCCCTTTTCGATTGGCCGGCGGAGATGCCCGTCACATCCCGCCGGCCGGATGTCAG
>NZ_JBHYJA010000006.1:64092-82574 GCF_042740355.1 Streptomyces sp. NPDC059010 | reverse complement strand
TGTGGGTGTCCGTGGCGGGTATCTCGAACTCGGCCATGCCCCCGACGCCATCGCCCTGCCCCCGCGCGCGGGCCAGGTCGATGGCGGACGCGGCCATGGTCGGCGGATACAGGACGGTGGCCTTGAGGACGCCGTCGTCCTGCTTGATGGCCTGGAAGGCGGACAGCGCGCCCGCGCCGCCGACCATCAGGAAGTCGTCGCGCCCGGCCTGCTCTATGGCGCGCAGGGCGCCGACGCCCTGGTCGTCGTCGTGGTTCCAGAGGGCGTCGAACTTCGACTGCGCCTGCAGCAGTTGGGCCATCTTGGCCTGCCCGGACTCGACCGTGAACTCGGCCGCCTGACGGGCCACCTTCTTGATGTTGGGGTAGTTCTTCAGGGCGTCGTCGAAGCCCTGGGTGCGCTGCTTGGTCAGCTCCAGGTTGTCCAGGCCGGCCAGCTCGATGACCTTGGCGTCCGCCTTTCCCTTGAGCTTCTCGCCGATGTAGTTCCCGGCGTTGAGGCCCATGCCGTAGTTGTCGCCGCCGATCCAGCAGCGGTAGGCCTGCGGGGTGTTGAAGATCCGGTCGAGGTTGATGACCGGGATGCCCGCGCGCATCGCCTTCAGACCCACCTGGGTGAGCGCCTTGCCGTCGGCGGGCAGCACCACCAGCACGTCGACCTTCTTGTTGATCAGTGTCTCTATCTGGCCGATCTGCGCGGCGGTGTCGTTCGACCCCTCGGTGATCTCCAGGGTCACGTCGGAGTACTTCTTCGCCCGGCTCTTGGCGTTGTCGTTGATCGCGTTGAGCCAGCCGTGGTCGGCCTGCGGACCGGCGAAGCCGATCGTGACCTCCTTGCCGGGCTTGTCGTCGGCGGCCGGCTGGTCGTTCGCGGCCGGCTCGTCGCTCGACTCGTTACTCGTGCAACCTGCGAGAAGGGCACCGGCACCTACGGCGGCGGTCCCGAAGAGCAGCCCTCTGCGACTGGCGAAGCGGCCCATGGTCTCTGGCATGGCGGTGAACCCTTTCCTCAGGTCGTGCTCGGTGGTGGCGGTACGACCCTCAGGTCGTGCTCGCGCTGCGGCGCTGGACCAGCACGGCGGCGACGATGATCGCGCCCTTGGCGATCTGCTGGACGTCGCTCTGCAGGTTGTTCAGGGCGAAGATGTTGGTGATCGTGGTGAAGATCAGGACGCCGAGCACGGAGCCGACGATGGTGCCGCGGCCCCCGGTGAGCAGGGTGCCGCCGATGATCGCGGCGGCGATGGCGTCGAGTTCGTAGAGGTTGCCGTTGGTGTTCTGGCCGGAGCCGGACAGGATGATCAGCAGGAAGGCGGCGATGCCGCAGCACAGTCCGGACAGCAGGTAGAGGTAGAGCCGCTGGCGGCGGACGTCGATGCCGGCGAGGCGGGCCGCCTCCGCGTTGCCGCCGACGGCGACCGTGCGGCGTCCGAAGGTGGTGCGGTTCAGGACCAGCCAGCCGATGATCGTCACGACGGCGAAGACCATGACCAGCGGCGGAATGCCGAGGACGTACGCGTCGCGCTCACCGAGGTCGAGCACCGAGGGGATGGTGACGATCTGCGTCTTGCCGTCGGTGATCTGGAGGGCCAGGCCGCGGGCGGAGGCCAGCATGGCGAGTGTCGCGATGAACGGCACCATCGCGCCGTACGCGATCAGCACGCCGTTGACCAGCCCGCATCCCACACCGACGATCACCGCGGTGAAGAGGATGCCGGCGAAGCCGTACTCCTGGGTCGCCACCGTCGTCGCCCATACCGAGGCCAGCGCGACGATCGCGCCGACGGACAGGTCGATGCCACCGGAGATGATGACGAAGGTCATGCCGACGGTGACGACGCCGATCACGGAGGCCTGGGTGAGGACGAGTTGGAGGTTGCGGGTGTCCAGGAACTCGTCCGGCTTGGTGATGCCGCCGATGACGATCAGCGCGGCGAGGACGCCGAGCAGGGAGAGCGTGCGCACATCGGCGCGGGCCATCAGGCCGCGCCAGGCGGGCGGTCCGTCGGCCGACCGCACCTTGCCGGTGCTGTCCCGCGGCGGGGAGGCGTGCTGCGTCATGACGCCGGGCTTCCTTCCATGACGAGGTCGAGTACGCGGTGTTCGTCGAGTTCGCGCGCGGGAGCCGTGTGTACGACACGGCCCTCGCGCAGGACCAGCACACGGTCGGCGAGGCCGAGGACTTCGGGCACTTCGCTGGAGACCAGCAGCACGGCGAGGCCTTCGTCGGCCAGTCGGCGCACGACCGCATACAGTTCGGCGCGGGCGCCGACGTCGACGCCGCGGGTGGGTTCGTCGAGCAGCAGGACGCGGCAGCCGCGCAGCAGCCAGCGGGCCAGGACGGCCTTTTGCTGGTTGCCGCCGGACAGGGTGCGCACGGGCACCGACGGGTTGTCCGGCCGCAGGGACAGCTCGCGCGTCGCGGCCCGCGCCGCCCGCAGTTCGGCGGCGCGGTCGATCCAGCCGCCGCGCGAGAAGCGGGACATGGACGACACCGACACATTGCGGGTGACGGACTCCAGCATCAGCAGGGCCTGCGCCTTGCGTTCCTCGGGGGCGAGCCCGAGACCGGCGCGGACGGCGGCGCGGACGCTGCCGGGCTTCAGCGGCCGTCCGTCGACCAGCACCTGACCGGACGTCGGCTTCCGGGCGCCGTACACGGTCTCCAGGATCTCGGAGCGTCCCGAGCCCACGAGTCCGGCGAGCCCGACGATCTCCCCGGGCCGCACAGTCAGGTCCAGGGACTCGAACTCGCCGTCCCGGGCGAGTGCGCGGACCTCCAGCAGCGGCTTGCCGCCGGCCGCGTCCTCCGTGGGCCGCTCGGGGAAGACGTACTCGACATTGCGTCCCGTCATCAGCGCCACGACGTCACGCGTCGGCGTCGACTTCGCCGGGAGCCCGCCCGCCACGGCCCGCCCGTCCTTCAGCACGGTCACCCGGTCGCCGATCCGGCGGATCTCCTCCAGCCGGTGCGAGATGTAGACGACGGCGACTCCGGCGGCGGTGAGGTCGCCGACGATGCGGAAGAGGTTGTCGACCTCGTCCGGGTCGAGGGCTGCGGACGGCTCGTCCATCACGATGAGCCGTACGTCGTGGGAGAGCGCCCGCGCCATCGACACGATCTGCTGCTGCGCCGCCGACAACTCCCCCACCAGACGCGCCGGATCGATCTCGGGATGCCCAAGTCGCTTGAGCAGCTGGGCTGTTGAGGCCCGAGCGGCCTTTCCGCGTACGACGAAGCCGACGGCGGTGGGTTCATGGCCGAGGTGGACGTTCTCGGCCACGGACAGGTGCTCCACCAGGTCGAGTTCCTGGTAGATGGTGGCGATGCCGAGGCGCATGGCGGCGATCGGAGAGCGGAGGGTGACCGTCTCGCCGCGCCAGTGGATGGTGCCGGTGTCGGGCTGGTGGGCGCCGGCCAGGACCTTGATGAGGGTGGACTTGCCGGCGCCGTTCTGGCCGAGCAGGCAGTGCACTTCACCGGCCTGGACGTCGAGGTCGACGCCGTCGAGGGCGCGGACTCCGGGGAACGACTTGGTGATGCCGGACATGCTGAGCAGCGGTGGTTCTGGTGCCATGAGGTCCCCTTGGCGGGCGTGCGGGCCGGTTTCAGGGCGGGGCAGAGCAGGGCGAGGCAGGGCAGGGCGGAGCAGAGCGCTGTGCGAGGTGAGGTGCCGTGAAGTGCGGTGCTGCACGGTGCTGGTGAGCCGTACGGAGTGAACGGGGTGAGTGGCTTACGCGGGTGAGAACAGGTGGTCGCTGATGAGCCGGGCCGCGCCGATGACTCCGGCGGTGGGGCCCAACTCGCCCAGGACGATGGGGAGGTTGCCGGTCGCCAGGGGCAACGACTGGCGGTAGACCTGGGTGCGGATCGCGGCGAGCAGGTTGTGGCCGAGGCCGGTCACCCCGCCGCCGATCACCACCAGGCCGGGGTTGAAGAAGCTGACGAGTCCGGCGATGACCTGGCCGACCCGGTTGCCGCCCTCACGGATCAGGTCGAGGGCGGTGGCGTCGCCCGCGGCGGCCGCGGCTGCCACGTCGACGGCGGTGAGGGTGCCGTTCGCCTCAAGCCGCGAGGCGAGTTCCTCCGACAGTCCCTGCTGGGCCGCCTCCACGGCGTCCCGGGCGAGGGCCGCCCCGCTGAAGTGCGCCTCAAGGCAGCCCCGGTTGCCGCAGGCGCAGGGGCGGCCGTCGGGCACGGCCTGGATGTGCCCGATGTCGCCCGCGCTGCCGGTGACACCGCGGTGGACGTCACCGCCCGCGACGATGCCGCAGCCGATGCCGGTGCCGATCTTGACGCAGAGGAAGTCGCCCACGGAGCGTGCGACGCCCGCGTGCTGCTCCCCCATCGCCATGAGGTTCACGTCGTTGTCGACCATGACCGGGCAGCCGAGTTCCTGGCTGAGCGCCTCCCGCACGGGGAAGCCGTCCCAGCCCGGCATGATCGGCGGAGCCACCGGGACACCCTCGGGGAAGCGGACCGGGCCCGGGACGCCGATACCGGCGCCGTCGTACCCCTCCGCGAGCCCCGAGGCCCTCAACTTCGCGGCCATGGACAGGACTTGCTCGAAGACCGCGACCGGTCCCTCGCGGACGTCCATGGGCTGGTTGAGATGGCCGAGGATCTCCAGTTCGGCGTTGGTGACGGCGACGTCGACCGAGGTCGCGCCGATGTCGACGCCGAGGAAGCGCAGCCCGGGGTTGAGCCGGACGTTGTGGGAGCGGCGGCCACCGCGCGAGGCGGCGAGTCCGTCGGCCACGACCAGGCCCGTCTCCAGCAGCCGGTCCACCTCCACGGCCAGCTTGGACCGTGAAAGGTCGATCTGATCGCCCAGCTGGGCCCGGGAGTTGGGTCCTCCGTCACGCAACAGCTTGAGCAGCCGGGCCTGATGGGCGTTCGCGGGTCGAGCCGTCATACGTCTCACGAACCCCTCCCCGCCTCAATCGGCCTGTGCGCGCCGGGTTTCGGCCACCTCGGTGGCCTGCTTTCGAGGGGAACGTAGCAGTGGCCGCCGGGACTGGGAAGAAGTTGCGCATAGATTGCCGTCAACTTTCTCCACTCACAGGACAAAGCCGGACCGCGCCTGGTGCGGCGGGCTCCGGCCCCGCAGGATGGGCGGCGGACCGGACCGTCCGGACCGGGGTGAGGGGGAATCACGTGATTCTGGTGACGGGTGCCACGGGGAACGTGGGTGCCGAGCTTGTGCGCGTGCTGGCGGAGGCCGAGGAGCCGGTGCGTGCGATGAGCCGGTCCGGCAGGGCGGAGGGGTTACCGGCCGGGGCGGAGGCCGTGGCCGGCGATCTCAACCGGCCCGAGACCGTGCGGGACGCGCTGGACGGCGTACGGTCGCTGTTCCTGATGCCCGGCTACGAGGGGCAGCGCCGGATCCTGGCCGACGCGCGGGCGGCGGGCGTGGAGCATGTCGTGCTGCTGTCCGGGAAGTCGGCCGAGATCGACGACGACAACGCGGTGACGCGCTATCTGCGGGCGGCCGAGTCGGAGGTGCGGGCGTCCGGGCTGTCGTGGACCTTCGTGCGGCCGGTGAGCTTCATGTCCAACGCGCTGGCTCTGGCGGACCGGATCCGCAAGGGCGACGAGGTGCGTGTGCCGTTCCCCGGAGTGCGCACGGCGGACGTCGATCCGTACGACATCGCCCAGGTGACGGCACACGCGCTCCGCTCCGCCGGGCACGAGGGCCGCGTCCACACGGTGACCGGGCCCGAGCCCCTGCTGCCCGCCGACCGCGTCCGGATCCTCGGCGAGGTACTCGGCCGCGACCTGCACGCCGTCGGCCTCACGGACGAGGAGGCGCGCACGGAGATGGTCGCCCAGCTCCCGGCACCGTACGTCGACGCGTTCTTCCGCTTCTTCGTGGACGGGATCCTGGACGAGTCGGAGGTACTGCCGACCGTGCAGGACATAACGGGCCAGGCGCCGCGCACGTTCGAGCAGTGGGCCCGGACGCACGCCGACGCGTTCTGAGAGGACCGCCCGGCGCTATGAGTCCTGTCGGGCGTGGTACGAGCGGCGCGTGTGTTCGGTGTGCTCTCGCATCAGCTGGGTGGCCTGCTGTTCGTCCCGCTCGGTGATCGCGGCGATCATGCCGCGGTGCTCGGTCCAGGACTGCTGCCCGCGCTGACGGGCGACCGGCGTGTAGTACCAGCGGACGCGGCGGTCGACCTGCGCCGCCAGCTCGGCGAGGACCGCGTTGCCCGCGAGCTCCATGATCTTCGCGTGGAAACGGGCGTTGAGGGCAACGGCCGCGTCCACCTCGTCGGCGGCGACGGCCTTCTCGCCCTGCGCGCACAGCTCTTCCAGGGCCTTGATGCCGGCGCTGTCGGCGTGGGCGGCGGCGAGCCGGGCGGCCTCGGCCTCCAGGAGGGTGCGGACGGTGAGGAGCTGGTCGGCCTCCTCCTCCGTCGGCTCATGCACGAACGCGCCCTGCGCGGGCCGCAGATCGACCCAGCCCTCGGTGTTCAGCCGCTGCAGCGCCTCGCGCACCGGCTGGCGCGACACGCCGAGATGACCTGCCAGTTCGCTCTCGACCAGATGCTGGCCGGGCTGGAGGGCGCGGGTGGTGATGAGTTCCAGCAGCGCCTCGTAGACGCGGTCGCGCAGCGGGCCGGGCCGTTCGAGCTTGGGCACCGCACCCTGCGGCAGTCCTGTCGACAACATCGGTCCCCTCCTGGGCGATCACCGGGCGACTGCGTCCCGTAGCCGACCGTCACGGAAAGCCAGTATCAATTGTCTTTCGTCTACAGTCTACGGCGCACAAAGACCAGGGGACCGGGGAGTTGGCCACATCACACCGCGGCGTCGCCCCACACCACGGCGGCGTCAGGGACAGCGCACGACCTGCCCGGCGTACGACAGGTTCCCGCCGAACCCGAAGAGCAGCACCGGGTCCCCGCCCGAGATCCTCCCCTGCTCCACGAGCTTGGAGAACGCCAGCGGGATGCTCGCCGCCGAGGTGTTCCCGGACTCGGAGACATCGCGGGCGACCACGGCGTTGACCGCGCCGAGCTTCTCGGCGAGGGGCTCGATGATGCGCAGATTGGCCTGGTGCAGCACGACCCCGGCGAGGTCCTCGGGCGCGAGGCCCGCCCGCTCGCAGGCCCTGCGGGCGATGTCCGGCAGCTGGGTGGTGGCCCAGCGATAGACGCTCTGCCCCTCCTGCGCGAACCGCGCGGGCTGACCCTCGATGCGCACCGCGTGCCCCATCTCGGGCACCGAACCCCACAGCACCGGCCCGACGCCGGCCTCCGCGGACGCCTCCACGACGGCCGCGCCCGCTCCGTCGCCGACCAGCACACAGGTCGAGCGGTCGCCCCAGTCGGTCACGTCGGACATCTTGTCGGCGCCGATCACCAGCGCCCGGGCCGCGGCGCCCGCGCGCACGGCGTGGTCGGCGGTGGCGAGGGCATGGGTGAAACCGGCGCAGACGACGTTGACGTCCATCGCGGCGGGCGAGGGGATGCCGAGCCGGGCGGCGACGCGGGCGGCCATGTTCGGGGAGCGGTCGATGGCGGTGGACGTGGCGACCAGGACCAGGTCGATGTCGCCGGGCACCAGGCCCGCCGCGGCGAGCGCCTTGGCGGCGGCGTGGGCGGCCAGTTCGTCGACCGGCTCGTCGGGCCCGGCAATGTGGCGGGTACGGATGCCCACCCGGCTCCTGATCCACTCGTCACTGGTGTCGACCATGCCCGCCAGTTCCTCGTTGGTGAGTACCTTGGCGGGCTGATAGTGGCCGACTGCGGCGATGCGCGAGCCGTTCATCGTTGGTGATCCCCTCGGGCCTCGGGTAGCGGGATTCACCAGTCTGATCAGTGACTCACGGGTACGACGGCACGTGATGCCACAGGAAACGGGCGCCCGCGTTGTCAGCTTCCATCAGACCCTCGGACGCCCGAACAATTCCCGAACGCCTACCCGGTGAAGAGCTGCGTCGCCTTTTGTACGAGTTCGTAGAGCCCGTACGCGAGCGGCACCCCCACCCACACCCAGGCGAAGGCGATCAGCCCCCGGCGGTCGGGCGGCGGGCTACTGCTGTCGCTGGACATCCGCGGCCTCCTTCTCCTGCTGCGCCGGGGCGGGGACGTGATGGCGCGGGTGGACGGGCCGGACGAGTTCGTTGGCGACGAAGCCGACGGCGAGCAGCCCGATCATGATGAACAGGGACATCGTGTACAGGGACGAGCCGTCCTTGCCCGCCTCCTCCTGCCGGTCGGCGATCCAGTTCACGATCAGCGGCCCGAGGACACCGGCCGTGGACCAGGCGGTGAGCAGCCGGCCGTGGATGGCGCCCACCTGGTAGGTCCCGAAGAGGTCCTTCAGATAAGCGGGGATCGTGGCGAAGCCGCCGCCGTAGAAGGACAGGATCACCAGTGCGCACAGGATGAACAGCGGCTTCGAGGAGTCGCCGGCCAGTGCGATCAGGCCGTACATCAGCGCGCCCACGCCCAGGTACACGCGGTAGATGTTCTTGCGCCCGATCAGGTCGGAGGTCGACGACCAGCCGATCCGACCCGCCATGTTGGCGGCGGACAGCAGGGCGACGAAGCCGGCCGCGGCCGACGCCGACACCGTTGTCGAGGTGTTCGCGAAGAAGTCCGTGATCATCGGCGCGGCCTTCTCCAGGATGCCGATGCCGGCGGTCACGTTCATGCAGAGCACGACCCACAGACACCAGAACTGCGGGGTGCGCACGGCGTTACGGGCGGACACCTGCGGCCCGTCGAAGGCGCCGGGCCCGTCACCGACCGGTTTCTCGGTGCGCGGCACGCGGACCAGCAGCACACCGAGCAGCATGAAGACGGCGTACGACAGCCCGTGCACCAGGAACGCCAGCGCGATCCCGGAGCTGTCGCTGCCGAACGACTCCAACATCTGCGCCGACCAGGGCGAGGCGATGAGCGCGCCGCCGCCGAAGCCCATGATGGCGATGCCGGTGGCCATGCCGGGCCGGTCGGGGAACCACTTGATCAGTGTGGAGACCGGCGAGATGTAGCCGATGCCGAGGCCGATTCCGCCGACGAAGCCGTAGCCGAGGACGATCAGCCAGTACTGCTCGACGGCCGCGCCCAGTGCGGAGAGCAGGAACCCGGACGAGAAGCAGACCAGGGCGACCGTCATCGCCCAGCGCGGCCCGTTGCGCTCCACCAGCGTGCCGCCGAACGCGGCCGACAGACCGAGCATCACGATGCCGAGCTGGAACGGCAGGGCGCTCTGCGTGCCGCTGAGGCCGAGGGCGGATTCGAGCGGCGGCTTGAACACGCTCCAGGCGTAGGCCTGGCCGATGGACAGATGAACGGAGAGAGCGGCGGGCGGAACCAGCCAGCGGCTCCATCCCGGGGGTGCGACCGGTGGACTCATGATCCGGAACGGTAGGGAGCGGCACGGCAGTTGAGAAGGCGGCGCGTCGACCGTATTCGGTGAGCGGTATGCGGGACGCGCCGAACGGTCGAACACTGTCCGGAAAGACTGTCTGCCCGAAGCCTTGCCTAAGCCTTCTCGAACGCCGTGCGCGAACCCTTGCTGACCCCCTATCCATACTGTAGACAATATTCAGTCGACGACATTCGACCAGAACGGGCACTACTTCCCAGCCACCTCCGCGGTACTCCCTCGACCGAACGGAGCGTTCCGAAGTGAAAGTTGCAGTCCTCGGCGCCGGTGCCATCGGCGCCTACGTCGGAGCCGCGCTGCATCGCGCCGGCGCCGACGTGCACCTGATCGCCCGTGGACCGCACCTCGCGGCCATGAGGCAGCACGGAGTGCGGGTGCTCAGTACGCGCGGCGACTTCACCGCCCGCGCCCACGCCACCGACGACCCGGCCGAGATCGGTCCGGTCGACTATGTCTTTCTGGGGCTGAAGGCCAACTCGTACGCGGCGTGCGGGCCGCTGATCGAGCCCCTTCTGCACGACGGCACGGCGGTCGTGGCCGCCCAGAACGGCATCCCCTGGTGGTACTTCCACCGGCACGGCGGCCCGCACGACGGCCACCGTGTCGAGAGTGTGGACCCGGACGGCGCGGTCAGTGCGGTGATCGCGCCCGAACGGGCCGTCGGCTGCGTGGTCTACGCCGCCACCGAACTCGAAGGCCCCGGTGTCGTACGGCACTTGGAAGGCACCCGGTTCTCCATCGGGGAGCCCGACCGCAGCGTCTCCAGGCGCTGTCTGGACCTCAGCGAGGCCATGGTCGCCGGCGGCCTCAAGTGCCCGGTCGAACCCGACCTGCGCAACGACATCTGGCTCAAACTGCTCGGCAACATCTCCTTCAACCCGATCAGCGCGCTGGCCCGCGCCACCATGCGGCAGATGTGCCTGCACGGCGGCACCCGCCAGGTCATCGAGATCATGATGACCGAGACGCTCGCGGTCGCCGAGGCCCTCGGCTGCGAGGTCGGCGTCTCCATCGAGCGCCGGCTCGCGGGCGCCGAGCGGGTGGGCGACCACCGCACCTCCACGCTCCAGGACCTGGAGCGCGGCAAGCCGCTCGAACTCGACGTACTCCTCGCGGCGGTCGTCGAGTTGGCGGAGATCACCGGCGTCCAGGTGCCCACCCTGCGCACCGTGCACGCCATCTCGGACCTGCTCGCGCTGAGGAGCGCCGCATGAGGAGCGCGCGTCGTATCAGGAGCGTCGTATGAGGAGTGTCGTATGAGGAAGCGGCAACCGAAGACCTACACCCGGCTGACCCACCCGCTCGTCCGCGACTCCCGCGACGAGCCCTTCCGGCCGGCGAGCTGGGAGGAGGCACTGGACCGGGCGGCCCGGGGCATCGCACGCAACCGCGGCGCTTTCGGCATGTTCAGCTGTGCCCGCGCCACCAACGAGATGAACTACGTGGCGCAGAAGTTCGCCCGGGTCGTGATGGGCACCAACAACGTCGACTCCTGCAACCGCACCTGCCACGCGCCCAGCGTGGCAGGCCTGTCGGCGGCCTTCGGATCGGGCGGCGGCACCTCCTCGTACGAGGAGATGGAGCACACCGACGTCATCGTGATGTGGGGCTCCAACGCCCGCTTCGCGCACCCGATCTTCTTCCAGCACGTGCTCAAGGGCATCAGGAACGGCGCCCGGATGTACGCCGTCGACCCGCGCCGCACCTCCACCGCCGAGTGGGCGGAGAGCTGGATGGGGCTGAACGTCGGCACCGACATCCCGATGGCGCACGCGATCGGCCGCGAGATCATCCACGCGGGCCTGGCGAACGAGGCGTTCATCGAGCGGGCGACCAGCGGCTTCGAGGAGTACAAGGCACTCGTCGAGCCCTGGACGCTGTCGCTGGCCGAGAAGGTGACGGGCGTACCGGCCGCCGCCATAAGGGAGTTGGCGCACGCCTACGCCCGTGCCGAGCGCGCCCAGCTGTGCTGGACCCTCGGCATCACCGAGCACCACAACGGCACCGACAACGTCCGCGCGCTGATCAATCTGTCGCTGCTGACGGGTCATGTCGGCCGCTTCGGCAGCGGACTTCAGCCCCTGCGCGGCCAGAACAACGTCCAGGGCGGCGGCGACATGGGGGCGATCCCCAACCGCCTTCCGGGCTTCCAGGACATCCTCGACCCCGACACCCGGCTGAAGTTCGAGTCGGCCTGGGACACCGTGATCCAGCCCCACTACGGCCTCAACCTCACCGAGATGTTCGAGGCGATGGAGGAGGGCACGCTCAAGGCCGTCTACTGCATCGGCGAGAACCCCGCGCAGTCGGAGGCGGACAGCGAGCAGGCCGTACGGCGGATGCGGCAGCTGGACTTCCTCGTCGTCCAGGACATCTTCCTGACGAAGACGGCCGAGCTGGCGGACGTCGTCCTCCCCGCGACCGCCGGGTGGGCCGAGACCGAGGGCACCACCACCAACAGCGAGCGACGGGTGCAGCGGGTGCGCCGTGCCGTCACTCCGCCCGGCGAGGCGCGCGAGGACATCGACATCATCTGCGAGATGGCGGCGCGGCTCGGCCATGAGTGGAAGTACGCGGATTCCGAGGCGGTGTGGAACGAACTGCGCTCGGTCTCCCCGGACCACTACGGGATGACGTACGAGCGCCTGGAGGAGCACCAGGGCATCCAGTGGCCGTGCCCGAGCACCGCGCGGCTCGAACCGACGTATCTGCACGGCCGGTTGTGGGAGAAGGACCCGGCGATGCGCGGGATGCCGGCGCCGTTCGGGATCGTCCAGCACGATCCGCCGGTCGACCTCACCGACGAGGAGTACCCGATCCGGCTCACCACCGGACGGCGGCTCGACTCCTACAACACCGGGGTGCAGAGCGGGAGTTTCGCCTCCCCGCTGCGGCGCGGCGAGTACGTCGAGCTGTGCCCGGAGGACGCCGAGCGGTACGGGGTCGTCGTCGGCGAGGAGGTGCAGGTGACCTCGCGGCGCGGCTCGGTCGTCGCGCCGGTGTGGGTCGACACCGCGCTGCGGCCGGGGCTCGCGTTCATGACCATGCACTTTCCGGACGAGGTGGACACCAACCAGCTGACCATCGAGGCGAACTGCCCGATCGCGGGGACGGCGGAGTTCAAGGCGTCGGCGATCCGGATCGAGAAGCTCCCCGTCGCGACCATCGTGAGGTGACGTAAGTGGACCTGCACTTCGGCGACAGCAAACCGACGGACGACGAACGGGCGGCCGTCGACGCCCTGCTCGGCCCGCCCGAGTCGTCCTGGGAGGGCGCCGACCGCGATGAGATGCGGGCCGTGGACCTCAGGTGGGCCCGGGGCGGACGCGAGGCCCGGGACCGCCGCGATCTGCTGTTGCCGGGGCTGCACGCCATCAACGACCGGATCGGCTGGATCAGCGAGGGCGCCCTCGACTATCTGTGCCGCCGGCTGACGGTGCCGCCGTCGGAGGCGTACGGCGTCGCCACCTTCTACGCCATGTTCTCGCTCAAGCCCCGCCCCGCGACCGTGCTCCACGTGTGCACGGACCTCGCGTGCGCGGCCGCCGGGGCGAGTGAACTGTGCGCCGGGATCGAGGCGCGGCTCGGCCCCGGCAGCGGGGTGGGCGTGGAGCGCAGTCCGTGTCTGGGGCTGTGCGAGCGGGCTCCGGCTGCGCTCGCGATCAAGGCCGGGGATCCGGTGCGTACGGCGGTGTCGGCGCCGGCGACCGTGCACGACGCGGTCCTCGCCGCGAGCGCGCCGGACTCGGCACCGGAGGAGCCGGCGGCGGCGATGGCGGTACCGCAGGCGGGGGGCGACGAGCTGGTCCTGCTGCGGCGCGTGGGAGTCGTCGACCCGTCCTCGCTGGACGACTACCGCGCCCACGGCGGCTACACCGCACTGCGCCGGGCCTTCGAGCTCGGTCCCGCCGGAGTCATCCGCGAGGTCACCGACTCCGGCCTGGTCGGGCGTGGCGGCGCCGCCTTCCCCACCGGCCGCAAATGGCAGGCCACGGCGTCCCAGCCCGACCATCCGCACTACGTCGTCTGCAACGCCGACGAATCCGAGCCGGGCACCTTCAAGGACCGCGTGATCATGGAGGGCGACCCGTACGCCCTGGTCGAGTCGATGACGATCGCGGCGTATGCGACGGGCGCGCACAAGGGCTACCTGTATCTGCGCGGCGAGTACCCGCGGGCGCTGGGGCGCCTGGAGCACGCCGTCGCGCAGGCACGCGCGCGTGGGCTGCTCGGGGACGACATCCTCGGGCAGGGGTACGCCTTCGACATCGAGATCCGGCGGGGTGCGGGGGCCTACATCTGCGGTGAGGAGACGGCTCTGTTCAACTCCATCGAGGGCTACCGGGGCGAGCCGCGCTCGAAACCGCCGTTCCCCGTGGAGAAGGGGCTGTTCGGCAAGCCGACGGTGGAGAACAACGTGGAGACGCTGGTCAATGTGCTGCCGATCCTGACCATGGGCGCCCCGGCGTACGCCGCGATCGGCACGGAGAGGTCCACCGGACCGAAGCTGTTCTGCGTGTCCGGGAGTGTGGAGCGGCCCGGCATCTACGAGCTGCCGTTCGGCGCGACGCTGGGTGAGCTGCTGGAGCTGGCCGGGGTCCGGGAGGGACTGCGGGCGGTGCTCCTCGGCGGGGCCGCGGGCGGCTTCGTACGCCCGGACGAGATGGACGTCCCGCTCACCTTCGAGGGCACCCGGGAGGCGGGCACGACGCTCGGCTCGGGCGTCGTCATGGCCTTCGACGACACCGTCCCGCTGCCCCGGCTGCTGCTGCGGATCGCCGAGTTCTTCCGGGACGAGTCGTGCGGGCAGTGCGTGCCGTGCCGGGTCGGGACGGTCCGGCAGGAGGAGGCGCTGCACCGCATCGTCGAGCGCACGGGTGTGGCGGCCGCCGATGACATCGCCCTGCTCAGGGAGGTCGGCCGCGCCATGCGGGACGCCTCGATCTGCGGTCTGGGACAGACCGCGTGGAACGCCGTGGAATCCGCCATCGACCGTCTGGGGGCGTACGAATGACCGTGGTACCGCTGGGGATCCCGCGCCGGCTGCTGGAGTTCACCATCGACGGGGAGCCCGTGCGCACGACGGAGGGCGCCACGATCCTCGACGCCTGCCGCGCGGCCGGGAAGGACATCCCGACCCTGTGCGAAGGGGACACACTGAGGCCCAAGAACGCCTGCCGGGTGTGCGTCGTGGAGGTCGAGGGGTCCAGGACCCTGGTCCCCGCCTGCTCGCGGAAGGCCGAGCCGGGCATGGAGGTGAGGACGGACACCGAGCGGGCGCGGCACAGCCGGAAGATCGTCCTGGAGCTGCTCGCGTCCTCGGTCGACTTGTCGACGACCCCGAAGGTCGCCGAGTGGATCAAGGAGTACGAGGCGAAACCGGACCGCTTCGGGCCGGACGCGGCGCGGCTCGACGAGGAGCCGAAGGTCGACAACGAGCTGTACGTGCGGGACTACGACAAGTGCATCCTCTGTTACAAGTGCGTGGACGCGTGTGGGGACCAGTGGCAGAACAGCTTCGCGATCTCCGTCGCCGGGCGCGGATTCGACGCGCGGATCGCGGTGGAGCACGACGCTCCGCTCACCGATTCGGCGTGCGTGTACTGCGGGAACTGCATCGAGGTGTGTCCGACGGGGGCCCTGTCCTTCAAGTCCGAGTTCGACATGCGGGCGGCGGGTACGTGGGACGAGTCCGAGCAGACCGAGACGACCACGGTGTGCGCGTACTGCGGTGTGGGCTGCAACCTCACGCTCCACGTGCAGGACAATGAGATCGTGAAGGTCACGTCACCGCACGACAACCCGGTGACCCACGGCAACCTCTGCATCAAGGGCCGTTTCGGCTACCAGCACGTACAGAACCGGGACTGAGACACGACATGGGACGAGTCACGGAACGACGCAAGGTGATCCGGATCCGGGACGGCGCCGTCTCCACCCGGCCGGACACCCTCGTCGCCGAGGAACCGCTGGAGATCCGCCTCAACGGCAAGCCGCTCGCGATCACGATGCGCACGCCCGGTGACGACTTCGCACTGGCCGCCGGGTTCCTGGTGAGCGAGGGCGTGCTCGCCGAGGGGTCCGACCTGCAGAACATCGTGTACTGCGCGGGCGCCACGGTGGACGGCTCCAACACGTACAACGTGGTGGATGTGCGGACCGCGCCGGGCGTGGTCATCCCCGACATCACCCTCGAACGGAACGTGTACACGACGTCGTCCTGCGGGCTGTGCGGCAAGGCGTCCCTGGACGCCGTCCGTACGACGGCCCGCTGGCCGATCGCCGACACTCCCCCGGTCCGGATCGACCCCGAACTGCTCGCGGACCTCCCCGACCGGCTCCGCGCGGCCCAGCGGGTCTTCGACCGGACCGGGGGCCTGCACGCGGCGGCCCTGTTCACCGAGGACGGCGAACTGCTGGACATACGGGAGGACGTGGGCCGGCACAACGCGGTCGACAAACTGGTCGGCCGCGCCCTGCAGCACGGCACCCTGCCGCTGTCCCGGACGATCCTGCTGGTCTCGGGGCGGGCCAGTTTCGAGCTGGCGCAGAAGGCGGTGATGGCGGGGATCCCGGTGCTCGCGGCGGTCTCCGCGCCGTCCTCGCTGGCGGTGGACCTGGCCGCGGAGACCGGGCTGACGCTGGTGGGCTTCCTGCGGGGCAGCTCCATGAACGTGTACGCGGGCGAACACCGGCTCGCCCTGCGGACCGCGGCCGCCCAGGCCTGACCGGCTCCCCGCGACACGGCGGCGGGGCCCCGAAACCGGCGGGGAGCGCCCCCTGCGCCGTACTGGGGCCCCGCTGTTTCTTGTGGCTCAGCCGCCGGTGAAGCGCACCTGCGCCGCCCGCACCACCGACCCCAGCCTCGGGAAGTCCAGGCGCACCGACGCGTCGTGCTCCGCTGCCGTGAACGCCGTCATCGCGTCCTCCACGAAGACCAGCTCGTAGCCCAGGTCGCCGGCGGCGCGGGCCGTGGACTCGACGCCCAGGTTGGTGGCGATGCCGCCGAACAGCAGGGTGGTGACGCCGCGTTCGCGGAGGCGGTCGTCGAGGCCGGTGCCCTGGAAGCCGCCGATGGTCCGCTTCACGATCTCGATGTCGCCGTCCTTGAGCAGTCCAGCCGCGAGGGCGCTGCCGGGCGGCTGTTCGGCGACGCCGGGGCGCTCGACGCGGATGAGCACGACGGGCGCTCCGGCGCTGCGGAAGGAGGCTGCCAACTCCTCGCAGGTGGCGAGGACTTCGATTCCCTTACGGGGTTCCAGGGGCAGCGCGACGATGCGGTCCATCAGGTCGACGAGCAGCAGGGCGGTGCGGGCGTTGTCGAGCGCGAGAGGTGCGGTCATGACGGAACGTTATCCGCCGTCAGCTCTGCGTACCGGAAATCCGGATCAACAGGTCGATGAACCGGTCGCGTTCGGCCGCGGTGAGCGGTGCGAGGAGCGCGTCGTTGGCCTCGCGCGCCGCCTTCTCGCAGCGCTTGAGCAGACGTGCCCCCTCGTCGGTGAGGGACACCGCGTTCTTACGGCGGTCGTTCGGATCCGGCGCGCGGACGACGAGGCCGGCGGACTGCAGGTCGTTCAGGATCCCGACCAGGTCCTTGGGGTCGAGCCGCACCCCGCGGCCGAGGTCCGCCTGGGCTACGGGGGCGAGGTCGCGGACGGCGGAGAGGACGACGTGGTGCCACATCTTCAGGCCCTCCGCGGCCAGCGCCTCGGCCACCAGCGCCCGGCCGCGGGCCGCCGCACGGCCGAGCAGCCAGCTGGGGAGGGAACGGATCGCGGGGAGCGGGGCTTCGGACATGGAGGCACTCTACCCAGAACTCATTGGACTTCCCAACGATCGACCTATAGCGTCGGGCTTCGTCGAAACCGTTGGTATTCCCAATGACTTCTGGAGGTGCGATGCGCCGCGTCCGCTACGACTCCCCCGGCGGCCCCCTGTTCCTGGAGGAGACCCCCGTCCCCGAACCGGGCCCCGGCGAGCTCCTCGTCCGCTGTGAGGCGATCGGCGTCACGCTGCCCGTCGTCCGCAAGGTCACCGAGGCCGCCGAGCCCATACCGCTGGGCGGCGAGATCGCGGGGCAGGTCGTGGCCGTGGGCGCCGCGGTCGCCCGCTTCCGGGCCGGTGACCGCGTGACCGGCCTGTGCTTCGGGCACGGGTACGCCGACTACGCGCTTCTGCAGGAGGCCATGGCCTCTGCGGTGCCCGACAGCGCCACCGCCACCGACGCGGTCGCCCTGGTGCGCAGCGGTCTGGTCGCGCTCGGCGCGCTGGAGGCCGCCCGGCCCGAGCGCGGGGAGGCGGCGCTGGTCACCGCCGCGGCCAGCGGGGTCGGGCATCTCGCCGTGCAGCTCGCGCGGGTGCGGGGTGCCCGGCGGGTCGTGGGGGCCGTGTCCGATCCGGCCAAGGCGGACTTCGTGCGCTCCCTCGGCGCCGACGGCGTGGTGGTGTACGGGGAGGACGGCTGGGGAGAGCCTGTCGACTACGCCCTCGACGCGGTCGGCGGTGAGCTGCTCGGACCGGCACTGGGCGCGCTCGCCCCGGGCGGGCGGCTCGTGGCGTACAGCTCGGGGGGCGGGACGATCCAGGCGTACGACCTCCTCGTGGGCGCCAAGTCCGTCATCGGGTTCCAGATGGCGCGGATCGCTCGCGGGCGGCCGGAGTTGTACGAGCGGTGGCGGCGGGAGCTGTGGCGGCTGTTCGAGGAGGGGGTCGTCAGACCCGCCGTGCACGGGGAGTTCGCACTGGAGGAGGCGGCCGGGGCGCATGCGGCCATCGGGGCGCGGGCCAACCGAGGGAAAGTAGTACTCCATCCGTGATGTGACACGTGCACGGTTCTTGTGATGAATGCGATAGCCCAACTAACGTCTGTGATGCGCACTTTGGACGTGGGATGTCCGAATGTTCAGATGCCTGGACCCAAGACCAGACAATGAAGGGCGGGCCGCACCATGCCGTCAAGAGTTCGCGCACGCCTCAGAGCTGCCCTCGTCGCGGGCCGGGCCCCCCCCGCCGCCGCCCCCCCCATATTAGGCGCCCCCTACCCACCCCCCCAACCGGCCCCCCCGGGAGGGGCA
>NZ_JBHYJA010000006.1:41366-64082 GCF_042740355.1 Streptomyces sp. NPDC059010 | reverse complement strand
GCCGTAGCCACCACGGCGACGGCCGCGACGTTAAGTCCGGCCCAGTCCCAACCCGCAAGCCGGACACCGCTGTTCGAGCAACAGGTCATCTTCCGGGCCGACCAGGACCCCGGCTACGCCTGCTACCGCATCCCGGCGATCGTGAAGACCAAGGACGGCACGCTGCTGGCGTTCGCCGAGGGGCGGGTGCTGAACTGCGGCGACGCCGCCGACATCGACATCGTGCTCAAGCGGTCCACGGACGGCGGCCGCACCTGGGGACCGCTCCAGGTGGTCAACGACGGCGGCGGCGACACACACGGCAACCCGGCCCCGATCGTGGACCGTGAGACCGGCCGCATCCTGCTCGCGGAGACGTACAACACGGGCCGTACGGACAGCGGCAGTTGCACGGTGCCCTGTGACCGCACTCCCCATCTGCAGTACAGCGACGACGACGGCCGGACCTGGTCCGCGCCGCGCAATCTGAGCGACCAGATACTGCCGAAGGAGTGGAACTCCTGGTACGCCACCGGGCCCGTGCACGGCATCCAGCTCACCCGGGGCAAGCACGCCGGACGCCTGGTCTTCGGCGTCAACACCGAGACCTGGGACGGCACTCGGGTCTCCGCCAACCACGCCGCGCTCATCGTCAGCGACGACGGCGGGGACACCTGGCGGATCGGGGCCACCGACTCCTGGCCCATCGCCGCCGCCGACGGCACCTTCCGGCAGAAACCCTCCGAGGTGACCCTCACCGAGCGCACCGACGGCACGATCATCGTCAGCGGCCGGGAGCAGGACGGCTCCGACCTCGGCCACCGCTCCCAGACGTTCAGCCGCGACGGCGGCGACAGCTTCACCGGGCCCTTCCACGGCCTGCCGGACCTGTACACGCCCCAGGTCCAGGCCGCCACGCTGCGCATGGGCAACCGGATACTGCTGTCCGCCCCCGGCGACCCCGACCGCCGCCGGACCATGATGATCCGGTCCTCCTACGACAGCGGTGAGACCTGGGAGGGAGCCGACCGCGGCAAGGTCGTCGCCACGGACTGGTCGGGCTACTCCGACATGGTGGCCGTCGACGCGTCCACGGTGGGCCTGATGTACGAGGGCGGCGCCGTCGACGCCCGCGACGAGATCCGCTTCGCCCGCTTCAACGAGGACTGGCTCGGCCCGCGCCGCGCCCCCGACCCGACCACCCCCGACCTGGCCCTGGGCGCACCCCGGGCGACCGTCCTCGGCGGTGCGCGCACGACGAGCGGGGTGTTCGGCAACGCCCTGGAGTTCGACGGCACGGACGACGCCGTACGTCTGCCGTACCGCTCCCAACTCCCGCTGGGCACCGGCGACTTCACGACATCGCTGTTCTTCCGCTACTCGGCCAGGTCCGGCGAGCAGCCGTTCCTGTGGATGGGCGGAATCGGCACCACCCAGCCCCAGGTCTGGCTGCGCGGTGAGCCCGACAACGACCGGGTGCGTGCCCTGATCACCACACGGGAGGGGTTCCGCACCGTGCGCACCGCGTCCGTGTGGTTCAACGGCGCCCGCAACGACGGCCGCTGGCACCACCTCGCCCTGCGGCGCGGCGGCGGAAAGCTGACGCTGTTCCTCGACGGTACGCCGCTCAGCACCGCGGACGTGGCGGGATCGGTCAGCCGTAACTCGCCGTTCGGAGTGCACGTCGGCCAGCGCATGGACGGCCGGGCGTTCCTCACCGGCGCGATCGACGACGTCCATGTGTGGAACCGGGCACTCGGCGACGCCGAGATCCAGGCGGCGGCGCAGGTCACCGCCCGTAGGTCCGCGACCACCGCGGACACCGTCCTGTGGCTGCCCATGGACCAGGTGGGCTGAGACCACTAACGTCCCAGGCGTGCCCGACGACGCACGAGCACGACAGCGCACCGGAACCGGTCTGGGACTCCTGCTGGTTCTGGTCCTCGCGGCCGTGCTGCTCACCGCCCTCCCGGACGACGGCGAACGGGAGGGCGGTGACGCGTGCGCTCCGCACTCGGTCGCGGCCTGGAAGGCCGAGGCCGGTCTCACCGCCGAGTTCGCCCGCTACGGCGACGACCCCTCCCGCGGCGACGACTGGACCGGCGGCGACGGCACCCACTCGGTGCGGCTGCCGGACGGCCGGGTGCTGTGGCTGTTCTCGGACACCTATCTGGGCCGGGTGCACGCCCCGCCCAACCCGTTCGGCGAGTCCTTCACCTGGCGGGACACGACCGCCCCGCTGGTGCGCAACTCGGCGGTCGTGATGCGCGACGGACGCCTGGAGAGCACCCTCCCCGCCCCACTCTTCCCCGACCCCGCTCCGAACCAGTGGCGCTGGCCGGTCGCGGCCCGGGTCGAGCCGCGCTCCCCCGGCTCGTCCGAGCAGGTGCTGCGGGTGCTGCTGTGGGTACGCACGGCCGGGCAGGCACCCTGGATCTACGGAGTGCCGACGGCCACCGAGGTCGCCACGCTCTCGCTGCCCGACCTCAAGGTCGAGTCGGTCGTGAAGGTCCTCGACCAGCAGCTGGTGCCCGATCCGTCCCGGCGGGTGCTGTTCGGCACGACGCTGGTCGAGGAGGACGGCTGGACGTACGTCTTCGGCGGTGACGACGGTCAGGCGGCGTCCCGGCCGGCCTCCCAGGCGTATGTCGCGCGGGTGCGCGAGGGCAGGCTCGCCGAGCCGGGGGCCTGGCAGTACTGGAACGGCTCCACGTGGGCCGACACGGGCGCCCGGCCGCGTGCGGTGCTCGGGGACGGGCAGCGCACCGGGGTGGGCAGCGCGTTCTCGGTGGCGCGGGTGCGGGGGACGTACGTCCTGTTCACCATGGCCGCGGGCACCGAGGGGCTGTCGACCGTGACGTCGTACTGGGCCTGCTCGCCGAGCGGTCCGTGGCACGGGCCGACGAAGGACTTCAGCCCGTCGCTGCCGCAGGGCGCGCAGGTGGCCGCCTACAACCCGCAGGTGCATCCCGAGCTGAGCGGCGACGGACGGCTCGTGCTGAGCTACGACGTCAACTGGCTGGAGACGGCCGGTGCCGCCGCGCAGCTCAACCGGAACGTGTCCCTGTACCGACCGCGGTTCGTGACGCTGCGGGTGGCGCCGACGCGGTGACGGGGTCGGGGGAACCGGACTCGGTGTCGGGGGCCTCGGGGTCGCGGGCCTCGGCGTCGTGGGCGCGCCGCTTGGCGATGACCGCGCACACCATCAGCTGCATCTGGTGGAACAGCATCAGCGGCAGCACGGCCAGCGAGGCGTGCGCGCCGAACAGGACGCTCGCCATGGGCAGACCGGCGGCGAGGGACTTCTTCGAGCCGGCGAACTGGATCGCGATACGGTCCCCGCGGTCGAAGCGCAGGGCCTTCGCGCCGTACCAGGTCAGCGCGAGCATCACCGCCAGCAGCACCGCCTCGACGGCGAGCAGACCGCCCAGCCGCAGCGGGCTCACCTGGTGCCAGATGCCCTGGACCATGCCCTCGCTGAACGCGGTGTAGACGACCAGCAGGATCGAGCCGCGGTCGACCAGCCCGAGGACCTTCTTGTGCCGGGCGACGAAACCGCCGATCCACCGCCGCAGCAGTTGCCCGGCGACGAACGGCACCAGCAGCTGCAGCACGATCTCGACCAGCGAGTCGGCGGAGAAGCCACCCGTGCCGCCGCCGAGCACGGCCGCCGCGAGGAGCGGGGTGACGACGATGCCGACCAGGGAGGAGAAGGAGCCCGCGCAGATCGCGGCGGGCACGTTGCCGCGGGCCATCGACGTGAAGGCGATCGACGACTGGATCGTGGAGGGCACGAGGGTGAGGAAGAGCAGGCCCTGGTAGAGCGGGTCGGTCAGGATCACCGGGACCAGTCCGCGGGCCGCCAGACCCAGCACCGGGAAGACCACGAAGGTGCAGGCCAGGACGGTGACATGGAGCCGCCAGTGCTTCAGCCCGTCCAGCGCCTCACGGGTGGACAGCCGGGCGCCGTAGAGGAAGAACAGGAAGGCGATCGCGGCCGTGGAGGCACCGGACGCCACGTCGGAGGCCGTTCCGCGCGCCGGGAAGAGGGCCGCGAGGCCCACGGTCCCGAGCAGCAGCAGGATGTACGGGTCGATCGGCATCCAACGCGGCCATTGCAGGCGATTCACTGTGCTCCACTACTTCGCTGTCGTACTTCGCTGTTTCGCTGAACTTCCGGCTCCGGGCACAGACGTGCCCTCTCCATCGTCCTCCGGCCCCCCGCGATCGGGAATCCCGCACACCACTCTGACTGTCATCACGCATCGCGATAGCCGCGGGTAGCCTGGGAGGCGTGTACGACCCCTCCCACCTTCGTACGTTCCTCGCGGTGGCCCAGACGCTCAGCTTCACTCAGGCCGCCCGCCGGCTCGGCCTGCGCCAGTCGACCGTCAGCCAGCACGTACGGCGCCTGGAGGACGCCACGGGACGCCCGCTGTTCACCCGGGACACCCACTCCGTGGAGCTCACCGAGGACGGTGAGGCGATGCTCGGCTTCGCCCGCCGGATCCTGGAGGTGCACGAGCAGGCGTCGGCGTTCTTCACCGGCACCCGGCTGCGCGGCCGGCTCCGCTTCGGCGCCTCCGAGGACTTCGTGCTGACCCGGCTGCCGGAGATCCTGGAGGGCTTCCGCTACGAGCATCCCGAGGTCGACCTGGAGCTGACGGTCGAGCTCTCGGGCACCCTGCACGAGCAGCTGGCCGCCGGAAAGCTGGACCTGGTGCTCGCCAAGCGTAGGCCCGAGGATCCGCGGGGCGAACCGGTCTGGCACGACCGGCTGGTGTGGATCGGCGCGGAACGGCTGCGCCTGGAGCCGGAACGTCCGGTGCCGTTGATCGTCTTTCCACCGCCGGGCATCACCAGGGCCCTTGCGCTGGAGGCGTTGGAAAGGCAGGGGCGTGAGTGGCGGATCGTGTGCACCAGCGGCAGCCTCAACGGGCTGATCGCCGCGGCGCGGGCCGGGCTCGGGGTGATGGCGCACTCGCGGGGGCTGATTCCGCCCGGGCTGGTGCGCGTGCCGGACCGGTTCGGGCTGCCGGAGCTCGGGCGGGTCGACTTCGTGCTGGTCCATGGGCGGCGGCGGACGGCCGCACAGGGCGCGGCGGATGCACTGGCAGGGGCGATCCTGGCGGGCGGGGACCGGCTGCACCGGCGATGAGCACGATGCCGGGGGACCGATGTCGGCTGCGGCGCGTCGTGGCCGGTCGCGCCCACGCGGCGGAGCCGCATATCGACGCAGCCCCGCGCCTCTAGGGGGCGCTCAGCGCGCCGGACGCCGATAGGTCAGCTGCTTCACCCGTCGCAGGAACGGCGATGCCTCCACATGCTGGACCCCCTCCAGTCGGCCGAGCGGGCCGCTGAGGTAGGCGTACAGGTCGGCGGAGTTTCTGACGACCGCGGTCGCGAGGATGTTGCAGGAGCCCGCGGTCGCCGCGGCGTGGGCGATCGGGTCGTGGGTGGCGAGGGCCTCGCCGACGGACGTCAGGGCGGCCGGAGTGGTGGTGATCCACAGCATCGCGGCGAACGGATAGCCGATGGTCTCGGACAGGTACTCCACGTCGATGTACACCGCCCCGGACGCCAGCAGCGCGGCGAGGCGGCGCTTCACGGCGGACTCCGAGCGGCCGGTGGCGCGCTGGAGCTCGGGGTAGGTGGCACGTCCGTCGCGTTCCAGGGCCGCCAGCAGGGGCTCGTCGTCGGGGGCGATCCGGGCGGGGCCCGGCCCGGCGACGACCTCGGGCCGCAGCGCCGCGACCTGCTCGTGCGTGAGCACCCGGAACTTGCGGAGCCAGCCGCTCGGTCCGCCGTAGAAGCGGTGCAGCATCTGGTGGGCCCGGATCTCCAGGACGCGCGGGGTGCGGGGGAGCTTGCCCAGCAGGAGGTCGTCACGGTCGCCGGGGCTGCGCGGCCGGGTGCCGAAGACGACCTCGGTGCCGCCGGAGGCGATGCCGATCCAGCTGGTGTCGGGCCGCTTGGCGAGCGCGTCCGCGATGGCCTGGGCGCTGTCCGGGACGCAGCGCAGCCTGAGCGTCCACTGGTCCTGGCCGAGGCGCTCGGCGTCCCGCACGGCCACCACCCGGAGGCCGCCCTCGGCACACAGCCGGCGGTAGCGGCGCGCGACGGTCTGGTCGGAGACACCGAGCACCTCCCCGATCCGGGCGAAGGACGCCCGGGCATTGACCTCCAGCGCGTCGAGCAGTTGCAGATCGAGCCCGTCGAAGATGTCGGATTCCATCTCCATCGCGGCAACTCCCGTCGGATTCCGGCACTCCTGCGCCTCGTACAGCCTCGATCGTTCGCGAGACGCCCATCGTACGCAGTCATACGCATCCCACGAGCGAGGAGTTGAGGACATGCGTACTTGGGGGACGCTCACGGCCGTGTGCCTGGGCACGTTCATGTTGTTGCTGGACGTGACGATCGCGATCGTCGCGCTGCCGGACATGGCGCGGGCGCTGGACGCGTCGCTGAGTGATCTGCAGTGGGTGATGGACGGGTACGCGCTGGCACTGGCCGCGCTGCTGCTCGGGATCGGGGCCGCGGCCGATGTACTGGGGCGGCGGCGCGTCCATGTCGCGGGCATCGTCGTCTTCGCGGCGGCGTCACTGCTGTGCGGGCTCGCGTCCGGTCCGGAGATGCTGGTCGGCGCCCGGGTGCTGCAGGGCGTCGGCGCGGCGGCCATGTTCGCCACGACGCTGCCGCTGCTCGGCTCCGTCTACCAGGGCAAGCGGCGCTCCATCGCGCTCGGCGTGTGGGGCGCGGTCAGCGGGGCGGCGGCCGCGGTGGGCCCGGTCGCCGGCGGGCTGCTCACCGCCGGGCCGGGCTGGCGGTGGATCTTCTACGTCAATCTGCCGGTGAGCGTGGTCGCGGTGTGGCTGACGCTGCGGGTGGTGCCGGAGTCGCGCGGGGAACGCGGACGCCGGGTCGACTGGGCGGGCACGGCGATGTTCGCGGCGTTCGCGGGTGCGGTGACCTATGGGGCCGTGCGGGCCGGGAGCCACGGGTGGGGCGCGTCCGGAACGCTGGCGTGGTTCGCGGCGGCGGCTCTGGCGCTGGTCGGCTTCGTGCTGGTCGAGCGGCGTGTCGCCCATCCGCTGCTGGATCTGCGGCTGTTCCTGAAGCCCGCGTTCGCCGCTGTGATGGCAGGTGCGCTCGCCTTCAACGCGGCGGCGTTCAGCGCGCTGGCGTATGCCTCGATCTGGCTGCAGACCCTGCTGGGGATGAGCCCGGTCCGCGGCGGACTGGTGTTCCTGTGGCTGTCGCTCGCCTCGTTCGTGGTCGCCGCGGCCGGCGGCCGTCTGCTGCACGGGGTGCCGGCCCGGTTCACCATCGGGGGCGGGCTGCTGCTGATCGGCGCGGGCCAGTACTGCATGGCGTTCCTGGACGCCGGTTCGACGGCGGGCGCCCTGATACCCGGGCTGGTACTGGTGGGCGTCGGTACGGGGCTGGTCGCGCCCGGTATCGCGGGCGCCGCGCTGGCCGCCGTACCGCAGGAGCGGGCGGGCATGGCGGGCGGTGCCGTGAACACCTTCCGGCAGCTCGGGTACGCGCTGGGCATCGCCCTGTACGGCACGGTGCTGACCTCGCGGATGGCGGACACGCTGCCGCAGGAGGCGGCCCATGCCCTGGCGGGCGGCGGTGCCGGTGCGCTGCGCGGCGTGTTCGGCGAGGAGACATTGCGCGGCGCCTTCGCCGAGGGACTGAATTCGGTCGCGATGGCGGCGGGCTCGACGGCCGTGGTGGCCGGGATCGTCGTGCTCGCCCTGGTGAAAAGGCGGCCCGCGGCACAAACCGGAGTGACGGATTCGGCCACGCGTACGCTGACAGAGGAGACGACGACACGCTAGGAATGGCATGATCGAAAGGGCTGGAAACGCGTAATCGGGTCGTACAGATTCGGTGGAGATTACGGGTCCGAAACTTACTCAACCGTCAGTTTTCTGTCCGACCCTTCCCTATGTGAGCGTATTTTCCCGCCCTGACCAGTGCATACCTGAGCACCCGTCGATTTCCGCCCCCCTCCCGCCTCAACGGCGGGTGGGGTAGCTTTCACGGCGCTGAGCGGAGCTTCAGCCGAGGCGATCGGAGCGGGGAGCGGGGTTTGCGCGAGTTCACCAACCCTCCGTTGGCGTTGGCACCGCCGGTGGGCGGCCTGGCCGATGTCGTCTTCGAACATGCCCAGGACGACCCCTTGTATGTCGCCCTCGGCCGCAAGGACGACGGCGGGCAGTGGCGGGACGTCACCGCCGCCGAGTTCCGGGACGAGGTGCTCGCCCTGGCCAAGGGCATGCTCGCCCAGGGCATCCGGTTCGGCGACCGGGTCGCGATCATGTCCCGTACCCGGTACGAGTGGACGCTCTTCGACTTCGCGCTGTGGACGATCGGCGCGCAGGTCGTGCCGATCTACCCGACCTCCTCGGCCGAGCAGTGCTTCTGGGCGCTGTACGACGCCGAGTGCTCGGCGGCGATCGTGGAGCACGAGGACCACGCGATGACGATCGCCACCGTCATCGACCGGCTCCCCCGGCTGCACCAGCTGTGGCAGCTGGACTCGGGCGCCGTGCAGGCGCTGTACGACGCCGGGGCGCACCTCGACGACGAGGTGGTCCACCGCCACCGGCAGGCGGTCACCCCCGACTCCGTGGCGACGATCATCTACACGTCGGGGACGACGGGCCGCCCCAAGGGCTGTGTCATCTCGCACGGCAACTTCATGTACGAGGCGGACACCGTCATCGAGCGCTGGGAGCCGGTGTTCCACTCGAAGCGGGGCGACGAGGCGGCGACCCTGCTGTTCCTGCCGCTGGCGCATGTCTTCGGGCGGATGGTGCAGGTCGCCGCGATCCGCGGCCGGGTGCGTTTCGGCCATCAGCCTCAGATGAACGCGGCCGCACTGCTGCCGGACCTCGCCGCGTTCAAGCCGACGTTCTTCCTCGCCGTGCCGTACATCTTCGAGAAGGTCTTCAACGCCGCCCGCCGCAAGGCCGAGAAGGAGGGCCGGTCCGGCGCCTTCGAGAAGGCCGTCGAGGTCGCCGTGAAGTACGCGGACGCCATGGAGGCCAAGGCATGGGGCATCGGCCCCGGCCCCTCGGCCGGTCTGCGTATGCAGCACCAGCTCTTCGACAAGCTCGTCTACTCCAAGATGCGGGCGGCGATGGGCGGCCGCATCAAGCAGGCGATGACCGGCGGTTCGGCCATGGACCGACGGCTCGGCCTGTTCTTCGCGGGCGCCGGCATCCATGTCTACGAGGGGTACGGCCTCACCGAGTCCACGGCGGCCGCGACCGCCAACCCGCCCTATCGCACCCGCTACGGCACCGTCGGCCAGCCCATCCCGGGCATGACCGTGCACATCGCGGACGACGGCGAGATCTGGCTGCACGGCGCCAACGTCTTCCAGGGCTACCTCAACAACCAGAAGGCCACCGACGCGGCCCTGCACGACGGCTGGCTCGCCACCGGCGACCTGGGCTCGCTCGACGAGGACGGCTACCTCACCATCACCGGCCGCAAGAAGGAGATCCTGGTCACGTCCGGCGGCAAGAGTGTCTCGCCGGGTGTGCTGGAGGAGCGGGTCCGCGACCATCCGCTGGTCGCCCAGTGCATCGTCGTGGGCAACGACCGCCCGTACATCGCGGCCCTGGTCACCCTCGACCAGGAGGCCGTGGAGCACTGGCTGATGATGCGTGACAAACCGCCGCTGACCCCGGCCGAGCTGGTCCGCGACGCCGACCTGGAGACCGAGGTGCGGCGGGCCGTCGTCGCCGCCAACACCCTTGTCTCACAGGCCGAGTCGATCCGTACGTTCCGTATCCTGGCGCAGCCGTTCACCGAGGAGCACGGACTGCTCACGCCGTCGCTGAAGTTGAAGCGCAAGGCGATCGAGAGCGCGTACTCGGGCGAGGTCGAGGCACTTTACCGGGCGTAATGGCTGTTTCCGGTGGATTCTCCGGTCAGGAATGCATTACGGCCCGTGATCGTTGACGATGGGGAGTACCACCTGACGACAACCGTAAGGATCAACAGCCCGTGAGCAGCAGGGTCCCCCCGATCATCCTCAACAACGGCGTCGAGATGCCCCAGCTGGGCCTCGGCGTCTCGCAGATGCCGGACGACGAGGCGGAGCAGGCCGTCGCCACGGCGCTTGAGGCCGGGTACCGCAGCATCGACACAGCGGCGATCCACGGCAACGAAGAGGGCACCGGCAGGGCCATCACCGCCTCCGGCGTGGCCCGCGAGGACATCTTCGTCACGGCCAAGCTCCGGAACAGCGACCAGGGGTACGACTCGGCTCTGCGTGCCTTCGACGTCTCGCTGGAGAAGCTGGGGCTCGACTACATCGACCTGTATCTCATCCACTGGCCGCTGCCCGCCCGGGGCACCTGCGTCGACACGTACAAGGCGTTCGAGAAGCTGCACGCCGACGGCCGGGTCCGCGCGATCGGTGTCGCCAACTTCCTTCCCGAGCACCTTGAGCGGCTGATCGCCGAGACGTCGGTCGTCCCGGCCGTCAACCAGATCGAGCTGCACCCGCACCTGCAGCAGCAGGCATCCCGCGACTTCCACGCCGAGCAGGGCATCGCCACACAGGCCATGGCGCCGCTCGGCCAGGGCAAGGGCCTGCTGGAGGTCCCGGCGATCGTCGCCATCGCGCAGAAGCACGGCCGCACCCCGGCCCAGATCGTGCTGCGCTGGCACCTCCAGATCGGCAACGCCGTGCTGCCGGAGTCCGTGACGCCGTCACGGATCAAGGAGGACATCGAGGTCTTCGACTTCACCCTCGACGACGAGGACCTCGCGGCGTTCCGAGCGCTCAACGAGGACCTGCGCATCGGCCCGGACCCGGCCACGTTCGACCTGGTCTGACGCCCGAGTCCACCCTGGCCTGACGCCGACTCGGTACGACCGCCCGCCCGCCGCTCGACCTCACGAGCGGCGGGCGGATGCGTGAGAGAGACGCGCAAGGGATACGCGCGGGGGGTGTCTCACTCGCCGCGCACATCGGTGTGGACGACCTCGAACTCCTCCAGCCCGGTCACGGCCACATGCGCCTTGGCCGCACCCTCGTGCCGGGCCGCGGCCTGGCCCGAGCGGGACGCCGCCAGGGCGGCCTGGTCGACGAACATGACGCCGACCATCCCGCGCCCCCGTTCCCGGTCGACCAGCAGCGACGCTCTCACCAGCCCCGTCAGGGTTTCGAGGCGGGGAATCACCGTGCCCCGGAACGTGTCGGCGAGCAGGTCGGCGTCCCTGGGGTCGAACTCCAGCCTCGTCAGCCGTAGTCCGCCGCCCGAACGCGGCTGCTGGACCTGATGGAAGACCAGCGCCTCGTAGTTGTCGACCGCCAGTGTCCCCGCGAACGGATCCAGCATCGCCGCCCGCCGCTCACGCAGCACCTCGTCGCTGTTGCGCCGGGCCTGCTCCGTCTCCCACCAGCTCGCCGCCAGCAGTTTCCCCAGGGTCCGGTCCACGAAGACACTCGCTCCGCGGTAGCCCGGACGGTCCTCCAGCAAGTCCCTTCCCTCGGTGTTCATTGCCCTGATGGCCGTGTCGATCTTTGCGGGATCGCCGGTGGCGTAAATGGCGCGTACGAACATGACACCTCCCGGAAAGCAGGCGAATGTCCGAAATCTTCGGCACCACCAGTCTTCTACTGAGGTGATGACGCCGCAATCAATGCAAGCAAGGAAGCTTTCCTAATAAATTCGAACAGACCGACAGAAGGGTCCCCCCACAGTGCGTATCCGACCACTGACCCTCACCACGGCCGCCGGCGCCGCGCTGCTCGCCGCCGTGCTCCTCCCCGCGAGCGCCTCCGGCCACCCCCAACCGCCGCCCTTCGGGGAGCTGTCGGTCAGCGCGGCCGACCTGCTCGCGAAGGTGACGTCCTGCTCACAGATCTCGAACGGCAAGTACCGCGCCGACGAGGCGTCGTCCGACACGATTCCTGTCTGCGGCAAGGACGGCGCCGTCTTCTGGAAGGCCGACCTGGACATCGACTGCGACGGCCAGCGCACCGACAAGTGCAATGAGAACACCGACCCCTGGTTCCTGCCGGACACGGCGTTCCACCAGTCCGACGGCAAGCCGCTGCGCTCCGACACCCTGCCGTATGTCGTCGTCCCCAGCGTCAGCGAGACGTGGGACCACTCGGCCGCGGGCATCAAGGGCGGCAGCGTGGCCGCCGTCATCCACGACGACCGGCTCGTGTACGCGGTCGTCGGCGACACCGGCCCCAAGCGGATCATCGGCGAGGCCTCCTACGCCACCGCCGAGTCTCTCGGTCTCGACCCGGACCCGGCGACCGGCGGCACCGGCTCCGGCGTGACGTACATCCTCTTCAAGAACTCCCGGGTCTCGCCCATCGAGAGCCACGGCGCGGCGGTCGCGTTGGGCGAGCAGCTGGCGAAGGAGTTCATCCAGGGCAACTGAGTCCGGGCCTTGAAGTCCGTTCAACTCAACACATCTGTAGGTCAGTTGGGCTGTCCGAGCGGCCGTACGACGACGGTGTTGACGTCCACGCCGTCGGGCTGCCGGACCGCCCACACGACCGAGTCGGCGATCTGGTCGGCGGTCAGCAGATGCCCCGGCGGCAGGCTGCCGTAGCTGTCCCAGAACGGCGTCTCCACGCGGCCGGGCGCGATCAGGGTCACGCCGATGCCCCAGTCGGTGACCTGCCGCCGGGTGTTCTCGGCGAGCCCGGTCACGGCCCACTTCGTCGCCCCGTAGATGTTGCCCGGCCCGTGCACGAATCCGGCGACGCTGCCGACGAGGACGATCCGGCCGCGGGTTTCCTTGAGGGCGTCGACGGAGGCGCGGATCAGCAGGGCCGGGCCGAGGACGTTGGTGAGCACCATCTCGGTCCAGCCGGCCGGGTCGCCCTCGGCGACCGTGTCATGGGTGGCGAAACCGGCGTTGGCCACGACCGTGTCCAGCCGGCCGAAGGCCTTGAGCGTCGCGTCGACGGCCTGCTGTACGTCCCCGTACTCGGCGGTGTTGCCGACGATCGTCAACAGGCCGTGCGGGTTGCCGAGTTCGTCGGCGAAGCCGCGCAGCCGTTCCTCGCCGCGGCCGGTGACGGCGACCCGGTACCCGGCGTCCAGCAGCCGCCGCGCGACCGCGGCTCCGATGCCGCTGCCGCCGCCGGTGATGAGTGCGGCCGGAGAGTCGGGCGTGACGGAGCCGGTCGTGTTGGAGTCGGTCGTGTTGGAGTCGGTCATGGAGTTCCCCCTGCGTTTCGTTCGGACGCCGGGGAGTCCATCACTTGGAGAACTCTCGAAGTCAAGTCCCACGCGGACGCGGACGACCTGCTCCACATGCGGGCCCGCCGCCGCGTGTGGTCGCTGCCCGACCCGGGCGCGGTACGCGGGCTGCGCGACCTAGCCCTGGACCGCGCCCCGGTCGCCTCACACACGCTGTACGGCACGGAGGCTCCCGCCGGGGTCATCCGGGCCCGCATGCTCACGGGGGACCGGATCCTCGCCGTCCGCGGCCCCGCCGGACAGCCTCTCGACCAGACCCCCGGGGAACGGGTCAAGCGACAGGTCCTCGCCGCCTGCTTCGAGGAGTGGGGGCCGCGGGAGGTGCAGGGGGCCAGGGTCACGGTGTACGGCCGGGCGGGGTGCTGACCCCGGACAGGGCGCCGCACCCGCGCAGGGCACCGACCGGCGTCACCGCGACCGCACCACCCGCTGCCTCACTTCGTCCGCACCGCCGTGTACACCGTCTGCGCCGCCAGCACGAACACGTCCGGCCGGTGGTGCACGCTCGCCTTGTCGTCCGGGTCGAGGAGACGGTCGAGGGTCGCGCGGTCCTCGGCGTCGAGCCGGTCGCCGAAGCCCTCGCGGGTGCGCGACAGCCAGGCGGCGATATAGGCGCGGGCCCGGTCCGTGGTCGGGGCGGGCAGGTCGAGGAGGAAGGTGCGGGTGCCGGAGGGCCGGAGGCCGGCGGCGCTGAGCAGCGCGGGCCAGTCCTCGGTCTCGGCGACGGTGCCGGGCAGGTCCGCACGCATCGCCTCGAACCACTCCTCCTCCAGCGCGTCGAGACGGGCCTGCAGCCCGGGCCGCCCGAAGCCGAGGTCGCGCGGGAGGAACCGGGCCGGGAGGCCGCCCTCCTGCAGGGCCAGCGTGCCGCCGTGTGTGAGGCGGTCGGCGAAGGCGGCGAGGGCGGCGCGCTGGTCGCCGAGGTGGTGCAGGCTGCGGCCCGCCCACAGCAGATCGGCGGGATAGTCCAAGTCGCCGAGGACGTCCGGGAGTTCACCGGCGAGGGTGCCGAAGCGGTCGGCGACACCGAGCCGCTCGGCGCGCCCCTGGGCCCGCTCCAGGAGCGGTTCGGAACCGTCGACGGCGACGATGCGGGCGCCTGGGAACGTGTCGGCGAACAGACAGGCGATCACGCCCGGCCCGCTGCCCACGTCGACGATCAGCCCCGGCTCGGTCTGCCGTTTGGCCAGCCAGGCCAGGGCGCGTTCGTACAGGGGCGTGAACAGCTCCGCCTGTGCCTCCAGCAGCGGGGCCATGTCGTTCCAGTCGGTGTCTCCGTGATCGTGGTGCGCCATGCTCGTCAGCCTCTCCTCGGATGAGGCCAGCGTGCTCCGGCGCACCGTCGCGGGGCCACTGTCCTTGCCGTAACGGCAAAACACGAGCGCAAAAATTCCGCCGGGGCATGGCCCAGGAGAACTGACCACCCCCGGCGAACCACCGCGCCCCACAGGGGCGCGGGGCTGTATCGATCTGCGGCTCCGCCGCGTGGGCGCGACCCAGCCACGGAGAACCCGCGGCCGAGGTCACACCGCTACGACAACGGCGGATACGCGTTCTGCATCAGCTGCTGGAACTGCGCGGAGAACCAGTGCCCCGACAGCGGAGCGTTGGCCAGCGCACCGGACATGTTGTTGCCGTTGCGCGGATTGCCCGTGTACGTCGGGTCGCACATCCGGTCGAAGCCCTTGCCCTCGTCGTTCGGGATCGCGCTGCTGGAGCCGTCGGACTCACCCGGCGGCTTCATCCAGACGTACGCGTCGATCCCGGCCGCCGGGTTGGCCTGCGGACGCTCACCGAGACCGGCCCCGGACTGGTTGCACCAGTTGCCGACGTGGATACGACGGTCGTAGCGGCCGCCGTTGACGTAGGTGTCGACGTCGGTCGACGCACCCGGACCGGCGGGCCGGGCGGAGCCGCCCCAGCCGTTCCTGGAGGTGTCGATCAGCATGCCGATGCCGGAGTTGAAGCCGGTCGTGACCAGCTGCTGGCGGAAGGCCTGCGCGAAGGACTGCTCGTCGACGTACCGGTTCCAGTCGACCCACTTCGACTCACGGACCGACTTGCCGCCCGCGGAGTCGTTGATGGTGAAGTTGTTCTCCTTCAGGGCGCTGTAGTTGGCCGTATTGGCGATGAAGCCGTGCACGTCGTTCACGGTGGCGCCCTCGGAGGTGGCCGCCTCCTTCATCACGGTGGCGCTGGCCGCGAAGTTGTCGTCCCAGCCGATCCAGCCGTGGTGGCCGGCGTCGATGTAGTTGTAGACGTTGGGCGCGTCGCCGAGCTTGTTGAGGGCGTAGCCGACGCCCTTCTGGTAGTTGCCGTTGGCCTTCATCACGTCGCACTGCGGGGTGGCCGTCGGACGGCTGCCGGTGTTGGTGACGAGGTTGGGCAGCGAGTCGATCTCGATGGTGGTGACGATCCGCAGCGAGGCGTACTTCGGGTCGGCGAGGATCGCGGCGATCGGGTCGATGTACTCGGTCTTGTAGCGGCCGAGCTCCGTCGGGCCGAGTTCGCCGTTGGAGGCGAGGGCGGAGCAGTCGCGGCCCGGCAGGTTGTAGATGACGAGCTGGACGACGAGTTCGCCGGAGCCCTTCTGGGTCAGGGCGGCGTCGAGGTGGTCGCGCAGGCCCATGCCGCCGTTCACGCCGTTGATCGCGGCGATCCGGTCGAGCCAGACGCCGGTCGGCTGGTTGGAGATGCGGCTGCCGCCCGGCTCGGCGGCGGCCTTCGCGGACCACTCCGGGTTCACGTACACCTTGGCGCCGGAGTACGGGTTGTCGACCTTCGGGCCGGTCGGGCCGGGGTCCGGCGGATCGGTGGGCCCACCGCTGCCGTCGTCCACGTTGCAGGTCACGCCGTCGAGGGTGAAGGTGGCCGGGATGGCGTTGCTGCCGCTGTAGGAGCCCTGGAAGCCGAAGCTGACCGAACCGCCGGTCGCCAGTGTGCCGTTGTAGGTCTCGTTGGCGGCGGTGACGGCGGCGCCGCTCTGGCTGATCTTCGCGTTCCAGCCGCTGGTGACCTTCTGGTTCCCGGCGTACGACCACTTCACCGACCAGTTCGACTTGGCGGAGCCCTGGTTGGTGACGGTGACGGCGGCGGTGAAGCCAGTGTCCCACTGGTTCTGCACCTTGTAGTCGACGGTGCAGGGGACGGCGGCCGGTCCGATCGCGTCGGGGTCCGCGGCGAGCGCGGTCCCCGAGGCCCCGGCGACCAGCGTCAGGGCAGCGAGCATCGCTGTTCTGGTACGACTCATGAGTGGGGGTTCCTTCTTGGTCGCGAGTGCTGACGGTCCATCCGTGCAGGGCGCGCAAGAGGCAAGGAGAAGGTGCCGGCGACGGCTAAAAGTACTGAACGCGGGGGGTGTCGCATGAGCGACTCCTTGCAGATCAGGCGCGTCGTGACGGACGCGTCGACTGATGGAATCGCTCCCACTGGTGTCACCGAAGCTAGCGCCAAGTGACAGTAAAGGACAGAGGAGTCACTGACTTTTGCTCAACTGAACTCATCGAATCTTTTCGACTCTTCAAGCGTCTTGACCCCTTGCACCCCCGTCCCCACTATGGGAGCGCTCCCACTGGTTCAAGCCTTGACTTCTCCGAGCCGCAAGGAGGAACCAGCACGTGCATCCCCCACGCAGACGCAGAGTCGTACGACGGTTCTGGACGGCCGCCGTCGCGGCCCTGGCACTCCCCCTGGCGATGCTGAGCTCCGGATCGACTCCCGCTCAGGCAGCGGCACTTCAGTGCAGTGTTGATTACAAGACCAATGACTGGGGCGCCGGCTTCACCGCGGATCTGACGATCACCAACCGGGGCACGGACGTCATCGACGGCTGGACCCTGACGTACAGCTACGCGGGCAACCAGAAGCTCAGCAACGGCTGGAACGGCACCTGGTCACAGTCCGGCCAGGCGGTCACGGTCAAGGACGCCGGCTACAACGGCCGGGTGGCCGCCGGAGCCGCGGTCACCACCGGCGCGCAGTTCACCTACAGCGGCAGCAACGCCGCCCCCACGAACTTCGCCATCAACGGCACGAGCTGCACCGGCGCCCACCAACCCCCCATCACCGTGCTGACCAGCCCGGCGGCGGGCGCCGTCTACTCCCAGGGCGACGCCGTCCCGCTCGCGGCCACCGCCGCGGCCGCGGACAGCGCGACGATCAGCAAGATGGAGTTCTACGACGACACCACGCTGCTGGGCACGGACACGACGGCGCCGTACTCGCTCTCGGTCTCCAGCTTGACCGTGGGCAGTCATTCGCTGCTCGCGAAGGCGTACGACAGCCTGGGCGCGTCCGCGGAGTCCACGCCGGTCGGCATCACGGTCGCCTCGGGTCCCGCCGTGGTCGCCTCGCCGACCCAACTCCCGGTCCAGCAGGGCAAGTCGGCGACGTACGACGTCAAGCTGTCGACCCAGCCGTCGGCCAACGTCACCGTCACCACCGCCCGCACGAGCGGCAACTCGGGCCTGTCGGTGACCGGCGGTGCCTCGCTCACCTTCACGCCCTCCAACTGGAACACCGCACAGAAGGTGACCATCACCGCCGGCTCCTCCGGCACCGGATCGGCGACCTTCGAGTCGACGGCCACCGGGCATGCGAAGGCCACGGTCACCGCCACCCAGATCGCGGCCACGAAGGCGTACGACGCCCGCTTCCTGGAGCTGTACGGCAAGATCACCAACCCGGCGAACGGCTACTTCTCGCCCGAGGGCATCCCCTACCACTCGGTCGAGACACTGATCGTCGAGGCGCCGGACCACGGGCACGAGACCACGTCGGAGGCGTACAGCTATCTGCTGTGGCTCCAGGCCATGTACGGCAAGGTGAGCGGCGACTGGTCGAAGTTCAACGGGGCCTGGGATCTGATGGAGAAGTACATGATCCCGACCCACGCCGACCAGCCGACCAACTCCTTCTACAACGCCTCGAAGCCGGCGACCTACGCGCCCGAGCTGGACACCCCGAACGAGTACCCGGCGAAGCTCGACTCGTCGGTCTCGGTCGGCTCGGACCCGATCGCCGGTGAGCTGAAGAGCGCGTACGGCACCGATGACGTCTACGGCATGCACTGGCTGCAGGACGTCGACAACGTCTACGGCTACGGCAACTCGCCGGGCAAGTGCGAGGCCGGTCCGAGCGACACCGGGCCGTCGTACATCAACACCTTCCAGCGCGGCGCGCAGGAGTCGGTGTGGGAGACGGTGCCGCAGCCGACCTGCGACCAGTTCAAGTACGGCGGGAAGAACGGGTACCTGGACCTGTTCACCGGTGACGCGTCGTACGCGAAGCAGTGGAAGTTCACCAACGCCCCCGACGCCGACGCCCGTGCGGTGCAGGCCGCGTACTGGGCCGACAAGTGGGCCGACGAGCAGGGCAAGGGCGGTCAGATCTCCGCGACCGTGGCCAAGGCCGCGAAGATGGGCGACTATCTGCGCTACTCGATGTACGACAAGTACTTCAAGAAGATCGGCAACTGCACTGGAGCCTCCTCCTGCCCGGCCGGCACCGGCAAGGACGCCTCGCACTATCTCCTCTCCTGGTACTACGCCTGGGGCGGCGCCACCGACACCTCGGCCGGCTGGGCCTGGCGCATCGGCTCCAGCCACGCCCACGGCGGCTACCAGAACCCGATGGCGGCCTACGCGCTGAGCTCGTACGCCGACCTGAAGCCCAAGTCGGCGACGGGACAGGCGGACTGGGCGAAGTCCCTTGAGCGGCAGGTCGAGTTCTATCGCTGGCTGCAGTCCAGCGAGGGCGCGATCGCGGGCGGGGCGACCAACAGCTGGGCGGGCCGGTACGCGACGCCGCCGGCCGGCAAGTCGACCTTCTACGGCATGTACTACGACCAGCAGCCCGTCTACCACGACCCGCCGTCCAACCAGTGGTTCGGCTTCCAGGCGTGGTCGATGGAGCGGGTCGCCGAGTACTACCAGCAGACGGGGAACGCGGCCGCCAAGGCCGTGCTCGACAAGTGGGTCGACTGGGCACTCTCCCAGACGACCGTCAACCCGGACGGGACGTACCGGATCCCGTCGACGCTCCAGTGGTCGGGGCAGCCCGACACCTGGAACCCGTCGAGTCCGGGCGCGAACAACGGACTTCATGTCACCGTCGCCGACTACACCAACGACGTCGGTGTGACGGCCGCGTACGCCAAGACCCTGACGTACTACGCGGACCGCTCCGGTGACACACAGGCCGCCGCCACGGCCAAGGCGCTCCTGGACGGCATGTGGAGCAACTACCAGGACGCCCTCGGGATCGCCGTCCCGGAGAACCGCGCCGACTACAACCGCTTCGACGACGCAGTCTACATCCCGTCCGGCTGGACCGGCACCATGCCGAACGGCGACGCGATCAGCTCGTCGTCGACCTTCGACTCGATCCGCTCGTTCTACGAGGACGACCCGGCCTGGTCGAAGATCGAGGCGTATCTCGCGGGCGGCGCGGTGCCGTCGTTCACCTATCACCGGTTCTGGGCCCAGGCGGACATCGCCCTGGCCATGGGCTCGTACGCGGAGCTGCTCGAATAACCAGTCCCCGCTGAGGCTCCGCGTACAACGCCGGGTGACCCTCTCCCGCACAGGGGGTCGCCCGGCACCTGCCATATGCGATAGAAAGCGCTTGCTCGACGCACCACCTTCCGCACCCCCCACTCCGGAAAGGACCCGTCGTGCGAAGAACCCGCATCCTCACGGCCGTACTCGCACTCGCCGCCGGACTGCTCGCGGGCACCCCGCCCGCACTCGCCGCCACCGACGCCTCGAAACAGGCCTCGAAGGACGTGTCGATCGCCGCCGACACCTACACCTGGAAGAACGCCCGGATCGACGGCGGCGGCTTCGTCCCCGGCATCGTCTTCAACCGCAAGGAGAAGAACCTCGCCTACGCCCGGACCGACATCGGCGGCGCCTACCGCTGGCAGGAGTCGAGCAGGACCTGGACGCCGTTGCTGGACTCGGTCGGCTGGGACGACTGGGGGCACACGGGCGTGGTGAGCCTGGCGTCCGACTCCGTCGACCCGGACAGGGTGTACGCGGCGGTCGGGACGTACACCAACGGCTGGGACCCGAAGAACGGCGCGGTGATGCGCTCCGCCGACCGCGGCGCGAGCTGGCAGAAGACGGGGCTGCCGTTCAAGCTGGGCGGCAACATGCCCGGCCGTGGCATGGGTGAGCGGCTGGCGGTGGACCCGAACCGGAACAGCGTGCTGTATCTGGGCGCGCCCAGCGGCAAGGGGCTGTGGCGGTCGACGGACTCCGGGGTGACCTGGTCGCAGGTCACAAACTTCCCGAACGTCGGCAACTACATGCAGGATCCGAGCGACACCAGCGGGTACGCCAGCGACAACCAGGGCATCGTCTGGGTCACCTTCGACGAGTCCACGGGCACGTCGGGGAACGCGACGAAGACGATCTACGTCGGGGTCGCCGACAAGGACAACGCCGTGTACCGGTCGACCGACGCGGGCGCGACCTGGTCGCGGGTCGCCGGGCAGCCGACGGGATACCTGGCGCACAAGGGTGTCCTGGACGCGACGAACGGCTACCTCTATCTGGCCTACAGCGACAAGGGCGGCCCGTACGACGGCGGCAAGGGCCGGCTGTGGCGGTACGCGACGGCGACCGGCACCTGGACGGACATCAGCCCGGTCGCCGAGGCCGACACCTACTACGGCTTCGCGGGGCTGACCGTCGACCGGCAGAAGCCCGGCACGGTGATGGCGACGGCGTACAGCTCCTGGTGGCCGGACACCCAGATCTTCCGCTCGACGGACAGCGGCGGCACCTGGACGAAGGCGTGGGACTACACGTCGTATCCCAGCCGTGCCAACCGCTACACCATGGACGTCTCGTCCTCGCCGTGGCTGACCTGGGCCGCGAACCCGTCGCCGCCCGAGCAGACACCGAAGCTGGGCTGGATGACGGAGGCGCTGGAGATCGACCCGTTCAACTCGAACCGGATGATGTACGGGACGGGTGCGACGGTCTACGGCACCGAGGATCTGACGAAGTGGGACAGCGGGAGTCAGTTCACCATCAGGCCGATGGTGCAGGGGCTGGAGGAGACGGCGGTCAACGACCTGGCCTCTCCCCCGTCCGGCGCCCCACTGCTCAGCGCCCTCGGCGACATCGGCGGCTTCCGGCACACGGACCTCGCCAAGGTGCCGTCGATGATGTTCACCCAGCCGAACTTCACCACGAGCACCGGCCTGGACTTCGCCGAGACCAACCCCGACACCGTCGTGCGGGTCGGCAATCTCGACTCCGGCCCGCACATCGCGTTCTCGACGGACAACGGCGCCAACTGGTTCGCGGGAAGCGACCCTTCGGGCGTCAGCGGCGGCGGGACGGTCGCGGCGGCGTCGGACGGCAGCCGGTTCGTGTGGAGCCCCGCCGGGACGGGCGTGCAGTACACGACGGGCTTCGGTTCGTCGTGGCAGGCGTCGAGCGGGATACCGGCCGGGGCGGTCGTGGAGTCCGACCGGGCCGACCCGAAGACCTTCTACGGCTTCAAGTCCGGGAAGTTCTACATCAGTTCGGACGGTGGCGCGACCTTCACCGCGTCCTCGGCGACCGGGCTGCCGAGCGGTGACAGCGTCCGCTTCAAGGCGCTGCCCGGGGTGAAGGGGGACGTGTGGCTGGCGGGCGGTGCGCCGGACGGGGCGTACGGTCTGTGGCACTCGACCGACGGGGGCGCGAGCTTCACCAGGCTCCCGGGCGTCGAGCAGGCCGACACGATCGGCTTCGGCAAGGCGGCGACGGGAGCGTCGTACCAGACCCTCTACACCAGCGCGAAGATCGGCGGCGTACGCGGCATCTTCCGCTCCACCGACAAGGGCGCGAGCTGGACCCGTATCAACGACGACGCCCACCAGTGGGGTTGGACGGGTGCGGCGATCACGGGTGATCCGCGGGTGTACGGGCGGGTGTACGTGTCGACGAACGGCCGCGGGGTCGTCTACGGCGACTCGTCGGACGCGGGCGGCGGAGACGGGGGCGGCGGCACCGACCCCACTCCGACGCCCACCGGTGCCTGTGCGGTGACGTACAAGGTCACCAACCAGTGGTCGGGCGGCTTCCAGGCGGATGTGCGGTTGTCCAACACGGGCTCGACCGCCTGGAGCGGCTGGTCACTCGGCTGGTCCTTCGCGGAGGGGCAGCGGATCACCCAACTGTGGAACGCCGAGCACACACAGTCGGGATCGGCGGTGACCGCGAAGAACGTGGGCTGGAACGGGAACGTGGCGGCCGGGTCGTCCGTGAGCTTCGGGTTCACGGGGAGCTGGTCGGGGACGAACACGAGACCGGCCGCGTTCAGGCTGGGCGACCAGAGCTGCACCGTGAGCTGAGCGTCAGCCGAGCCCGAGGGCGCGTGCCGTCACAGGCACGCGCCCGCCGTGGGGGCCGGGGTGTGCGTAAATCCCGACACCCCCCCCAGCCCCAAATCTACCACACCCCCGCCGGCGGGGGGC